>SBHG01000200.1 GCA_006226305.1 Alphaproteobacteria bacterium
CGCCAGATCAAGAAGCGCGCGCATATCATGCGGCGCGGGCCGCACGCTGGTATCCATGGTCATTTCCTGCAAATCCTTTTTTTAGTCTTCTTACGTGGCGGTGGCGGGCGGATCAAGGGGAAGTGGCGGAAATCCCAGGATTTTAGGCATTCGTCACGCTCTAAAAAAATTCTGGTGAACTTCTTACCGGCCCCCAAACCCGTGTTAGCCTTCGCAATATACGCATTTTGCGTTTTTTAATTCATATTGCTGAAGGTTTTGATATCCCATGCCCTATACCAACCCTTATCTGCCCTTTGGCAGGCCATTAAGGCTGGCCTTTGGGCGGCCGGAACGGCGATTATTGTGGGGGAGCAAGCTTCCCATTTCTACGACCAAATCTCTCACCCTCGTTACCCAAGGACAAATGATCTAAGGGAGATTGATTTACAAAGCGGCACTCTTTATTGTCTCTATCTCATTCCCTTTGCTATTTTAGGTTTAAATGGTTGACAGCAAATCTATTAATTTCCGCTACGCTTTCATTGCTGTATATATCCTCGGTTTTTTGGCACGTAATTTTACCGCGAATAATAACTACAGCGGTCAAGACTCGCGCACTATCGCCCTCATCAATACCTATGTTGATGACTGGTGGTTTTTCCTGACCCTCGATTTGGCGTTCTTTATCCCAATATTTTTCTTTGATCGAAGACGTGCTGTGGGCGTGCTGAGGGGGACTGGAGGCCGAACTCTCGCCATCGGCCTTACTGCCAGTGTTGTTTTGGGTGTACTTTTGCCATCCCACTATTTGGGGGATTTATCATTTGAGGGCACGCCGCTGCCAATTCTGGATCAGACCGCATGGATTGCGACACAGGTCTTTACATATTTTATGGTGGTATTTGCTTGCGGCGATGAGCGCAGCCCAGACCAGACCAGACCAGACCAGACCAGACCCCATAGCGACAACATGCTCGGGGAGCACGCAATTTCGTGAAGCGGGAAAAGAAACCTTCTCGGGCGGTGATCGTTATCGCGTTCTTTGTCGCAATTGCCTTGCCAGTAATTGTCGTTTTAGGGGCAATTTTGAACGATGAATGATACTAACTCTTCGGCCAAATACTTCAATTCATTCGCAACACCTCCGGGTAAAGCTGCAACGCTCTAGCCCGCCCCAATAACCTCACCCCGCTTGTTTCTTGGCATCCCACATTTTGATGAGAGCAGGTTTGGGGGAAGGCTTGAACTCCGTCTCGTTCAGGGTCGCCAGGGCGTAGTCGCGATCTTCTTTGGTAAAGGCACCGGTGGTCACGCAAAACTCCACCGGATTGCCGTCCGGGTCCGAGGTGTAGATGGAGTGGCACCAGTTGTGGTCGATCTCCAGCACATTGAGCCCCGCTGCGAGCCAGGCATCGCGCTTAGTATGCAATTCGTCCACGGACGCCACATCAAAGGAGAAATGCACGGTCATGGGCGGCAGGTGTGTCGCCTCATTGAGGTTGGTGATGTGCTCGCTCTGGTTCGGCACGTCGTTGAGTTCCCAGAAGGCGATGAATTTGGAGTCGTCGCCGTCCATCCGGTAGAAAAAGTGCTTGCCCCAGCCGCCCGTGATGATCGGCGCGACTTCGACCTTGACCAGTTCGAAGCCGAGGATGCCTTCGTAGAAAGCGTGGGTGGCGTTGATGTCCTTGGCGGCAAGCGCCAGATGATGATAGCCCATGGAAATTTTCCTCTCGTTGTCGTTTCTATTTTTCTTCCGGCGTGTCGACCATGCTCATGACGTCATCGTCTCCGCCGGAGGGCGCGGCAATCTCCACCACCCGTTCGTCCACGTCATCATATTCAAGGCGCAGGGCGCGGCTCATGATGGCATGCATCATGTAGGTGCAGGTGATGTAGGTGAACTCCAGGATTTCTTCGTCAGAGAGATGGCGCTTGAGCTCGTCGAAGATGCCGTCCGCCACGCGGCCGCGCTGAAGGACGAGCGCGTCCGTATAGGCCAGGACCGCGCGTTCCGTTTCATCAAAGCAACCGGCGACCTGCCAATGGGGGATGGCGGCGATCTGCTCCTCAGAAAAGCCCACGTCGCGGCAGGCCTTGCAGTGCTGTGAAAAGACGAACTGCGAGCCCACCGCAAAACCGGCGCGAATCTGACCCAGCTCGCGCAGCTTGGGCGATATTTGTCGGGCCTTGCTGCGGTAAAACTGAAACCCCTCGGTGGTGTGCTTGAAGGCGTCCGGCACGATGTTAAAGACGGTCCACCAATTGCCCGGGGTGCCGGTGGCGGTGCCCGGCTCCAGCAAAGGATCGCGCTCGCCAAAGAGTAGATCGAAAATCTGATTGGCGAATGGATTGCCAGCTTCGCGGCCAGCCTGTTTCAGTCTCGGCATGGTTCTTCTTTCCTCCCGTTCCCCAGCTTGACGAATGGCCCTCAGCATTGCAAGTCTTAGCCATCAAAGGATTCTTGAAGAACGGAACGAATTTCAAGTGGTAGAGAAGTCGGTTTTTGTGCTGGTGCGGGTGCCCAAGTGTGGCAGCACCACCCTCTCTACCCTCTTCCGGGAGGCTTACCCCGAGGCGCACCACTTCGTGATCAACGGCCGGGGCTTTGGCTATGAGCAACTGACCGGAATTGAGAAGTGGCGCGAGACACGCAAGTTCCACCGCAAGCTGCGCAAGGAGATTGGCTGCCGCACCCCAGAAGCGGCTTGGGAGACGATCGACGCCACCTCAAGGCAAGACGATATCGTGCGCGGCCATTTCAGCTATGACGAAGTCAAGCTGCGGGAGGCGGCGGCGAAATTCGTCACACTTCTGCGCGATCCGGTGGCGAGGCTTTATTCAGACTATCGCTATACGCGGCAAGGCTTTTTGAACAAACCCTTTACCTCGAAACTCTATCACTCCGGGCGACAAGCGGCAGCGGGGCGTTATTCCTTTGAAGGCTATCTCGATTTTTTGGAAGAGCGCGGCTTTCGTTATGGGGAGTTCTTGACCCACTACACCGTTGGCAATGCAGATAGATCCGACCCGGCGCAATTTCTTTTGGACACTTACTATCTGGTGGGCACTGTCGAAAATCTCTCCGCTTTCCGCGCACGGTTTGAAGAAAAGACCGGGCGGCCCGCGAGAGACACTCGGCAAAATGTGACGCAAGGTGATGCACCCGCCGAGATGAGCGCTGCGGCACGCCAGCGAGCGGAAGGTTTTTGCGCGCAAGATATCGAATTCTATCACGCCGTCACTCGCCTCTTGGCGCACAACTAACAAGGCGCGAAGGATGCTTGATCGCTATGTCCGGCCAATTATTGACCCTCCCCTGAATGCGGTTGCCCTGCGGCTCGCGCGCACCGGCGTGACGGCCAACCGGGTGACGGGTGTCGGTTTTATCCTTGGACTGATCAGTTTTATATTTCTTGCCATGCAAACCTATGGCTTGGCCTTCCTCTTCATAGCACTTAGTCGGCTCGCGGATGGGCTCGACGGACCTCTTGCCCGGGTGCGCCATGCGACTGATCTTGGTGGCTTCTATGACATTGTCAGTGACTTTGTTTTCTATTCGGGCGTTGTGTTCTTCTTTGCGGTCGGGCGGCCCGAGGTTGCCCTGCCCGCGGCAGCCCTCATTTTTGCCTTCGTCGGAACGGGATCTTCTTTCCTCGCCTATGGCATCTTCGCGGCAAAGTGCGAGCTTTCTGACGACGCGCGGGGCAAAAAATCTTTCGCCTACCTCGGCGGCATCACCGAAGGTACAGAAAGCATCGGCGTGCTCTTGGCCATTTGCCTCTGGCCGGACGCGTTTGAGGGGATCGCCTGGACCTTTGCCGTGCTTTGCTGGCTGACAACAGTGGGGCGCGTCCTCCAGGCCAGGCAAGCCTTTGGAGGTGACCTTTAGCAACCGCCAATACCTTTTTGGGTCCCGCCGTGCCAATTTTGTCACGTTCAGATTTCCCGCCGAGAGGCAAAAGTTTGAAATTTTCTTTCTTGATCAAATGGTTAGGTTTTATACCCGTGGTTGCTCCGTTTTTGCTCATCACAACCAGGGCCCTTGAAGGAATCCCTGAAAACTGGCATTTTTGGAGTCTGTTAACTATTTTCCTGACCATATTTTGGGGGACCCCATGAAAAAATACCTACTCGCCACGACGGCCGCTGGTGCCGCTCTGGCTATGACAGCTCCGGCCAACGCTGGTGGCTATCTTTCAATCTTCGGTGGCTATTCCATGAATGATCAGGAAGCCTCCGCACGGATTTTCCAGTCCAGCGGTACCTGGACGGGATCTTACACCTTCGCTAGTGTTTCGCTTACCAGCTCTCACTATACCAGCAACGCGTTCGGCGCTTCATTCTATCACCGCCACTTCTGGACAACTGTCTCCTTTATCGACCGAGAAGGTTCATGGGTAAGTGCGACGGATGTGGACTTGAAAGCTGATGATGGCTTTGTCATTGGCGCGGCCACGGGCGGCGAGATTGCACCTGGTCTGCGCGGTGAAGTCGAAATCGCTTATCGTAAGCATGACGTCAATGCCAAGGGTACTTGGTATTTCTCATCCGCTTATGTAGGAACCGGTTATGCCGTTAAGTATTCGGCGACCGACATCCATGTTCATTCGGCGACAACCGAGTCTCCATATACGACAAGTCAAGTTCTTAGTGCCGGCGGTCCGAATTTCTGGACGAAGTTCCCAGCCTATACCAAGGGCGGCAGCTTTACCTCTTCTGAAGTCAGTGGCTCAGGCGATCTGACAGCCATGTCGATCATGGCCAACGTCTGGCTCGATGTGGATCTGGGTCTGGGCGATGGCATCAACACCTACATCGGTGCGGGTCTTGGTTATGCAGATGTCACGCTCGAGATGGGTGATGTAGACGTTAGCGATACAGCCATGGCATTCCAGGTCGGGGCAGGCGTATCCTTCGATCTTCCCAAAGAAGGTCATGCGATCAGTCTGGAAGTGCGCCGCTTTGTGGTTCCGAAGCTGGAGCTCACACATGGCGGCTTTGATATCCCGCTCGATTATGAAGTGACGGATATCATTATCAGCTATCGGATTGCTCTTTAGTCTGACTTTCCTCCTTAACTTGAAGGCCGCTGGAGCGATCCGGCGGCCTTTTTGTTTTTGGCGCCGGAGGCGCTTGGACCTTTAAGAGCTCTCGACAGGTTCGCAGAAAAAACATAAATTTTTCAAAATTAACTTACTGGGAGGTCGCCCCCGATGACTACTCGCATGGTATCAATCCTTTTTGGTCTCACCCTTGCGGTTTTTATGATTGCCGGTTGCTCCGAGAAAGTAGCGCAGGAAGAAAGCGCCAATGGCGCCAGTGAGGCCGTTGGCGAAGCAGCCCTGGAGGAAACCACCACCCCCCCTGAGAGTGACGTGGACCCGGTCGATGCCGAACGGGCAGCAGGCCAGATGATCGAAATTGAAACGCCCAAGGGTAACTTTCACGTCTGGACGCGAAAGATTGGTGATCACCCTACTATCAAAGTTTTAGTGCTCCATGGTGGTCCCGGCGCGACACATGAATACCTCAAGAACATCGACAATTATTTTCCGGGCGCTGGTATTGAGTACTACTACTACGATCAGCTCGGCTCTTATTTTTCAGATCAGCCCGACGATCCAAGTCTTTGGACCATTGAGCGATTTGTTGACGAAGTTGAACAGGTGCGCACCGCGCTCGGGCTTGGGCCCGACAATTTCTACCTCTATGGGCAATCCTGGGGTGGCGCGCTTGCCATGGAATATGCGCTGAAACATCAGGAGAACCTGAAGGGCCTCATCATCTCCAATATGATGGCGAGCGGACCGGCTTATGGCGCTTATACAACTGATGTGCTGATGCCGCAAATGGACCCAGAGGCCCTGGCAGAGATCAAAGCGCTTGAGGCCGCCGAGGATTATGGCAATCCGCGCTATGAAGAGCTTTTGATGACCCACCATTACGTCGACCATGTGCTGCGCCTCCCGCCGGAAGAATGGCCATTGGATGTGATCCATGGATTTGAGCACCTGAACCCTAACATCTATATCCCCATGCAGGGGCCGAGTGAGCTGGGGATCAGTGGTGTTCTTGGGGCCTGGGATATCTCTGACCAGATTCACGCAATCACTGTCCCGACGCTGGTGATCGGCGCGACTTATGACACGATGAGCCCGGCGTACATGGCGTGGATGGCGGAAGAGATTCCCAATGCACGCTTTCTGCTTTGCCTGAATGGCTCGCACCTGGCTTTGGTTGACGATGCAGAGATCTATTTTGCCGGGTTGATTAAATTCATTCAGGACGTGGACAGCGACGCCTTTCAAGCATCGGAATAACGGTGAGTGGGCCTCCCCTCAAAATCAGACACGCCCAGGCTGGTGAGGCTGAGCTATTAACCGATATGGCTCTTAGCTCAAAGCGATCCAATGGGTATGATGACGCCTTTATGGCGGCCTGCCGCAAGGAACTCACGGTTACAGAGACAGACATCGAGGCCTTACCTCTTCTCGTCGCCGTGGATGAACACGATCGGCCCTTGGGGTTTGCATTGCTGGAGTTGAAGAGGGGTGCAGAGGCCGGTGAAGTGCGTGGTTTTTTTGTTGCGGCAGAGGCCAAACGACAGGGCATCGGTCGCGCTTTGTGGCACGCACTTCGAGAAACCGCGCTGCAGCTGGGGCTCAATCGGCTCGTGCTTGATGCCGACCCCTTCGCTGTTACTTTTTATCAAAGCATGGGATTTCGAATTGTCGGAGAGGCCCCTTCCGGATCCATTTCCGACCGGATTTTGCCCCACATGGCGATTGACCTGAACTAGCTCTGATTAGTTTTCTCAGCGGGCGCTTGACCCAAACTGAGGTGAAGGATAACGCCAGCCAGAGCTGCGGAAACCAGGGATCCCACCAAAATGCCCAATCGGTCGCCAGCCACGTCGGCGGTACTGCCATGCTCAAAGGCGAGACCGGCAATAAAAAGGCTCATGGTAAAACCAATGCCACAAGCAGCGGATACGCCAACCATCTGCGACCAGGAAACCCCCTTGGGCAGTTTCGCAAGGCCCAAGAGCACCGCAAGGCCTACAAACACCATAATGCCGAGCGGTTTACCGATGACCAGTCCAGCGACGATGCCGGTGGTTACGGGCTGAACCAAGTCACCCCAAGACATGCCCCCGAGCGCGAGGCCGGCATTGGCAAACGCGAAGAGCGGCAAGATAGCATAGGCGACGGGCCCATGAAGATCATGCTCCAGGGCTTTGAGGGGCGAGGCTCCTTCGACGCCTTTGTGCGGCACACAAAAGGCGATGAGCACACCGGCCAAGGTAGCATGAACGCCCGATTTCAAGACGGCAACCCAGAGAACGACGCCGATCAGAACATAGGCTGATGTGGTTGTTACACCCCGGCGGTTCATGAGAACGGCAATAGCAAAGATAACCACACTGGCCAGCAATGCGCCGGAGGAAAGATCAGCTGAATAAAACAGAGCGATGATGACAATGGCCGCCAGGTCATCAAAGATGGCCAGGGTCAAAAGAAACACCTTTAAAGCCGTCGGCACCCGCGCGCCAAAGACACTCAGAAGACCCAAAGCGAAGGCGATATCGGTGGCGACCGGGATGGCCCATCCGTCAAGCGCCCGGGAATCGCCCCAGTTCAGTCCTAGATAGATCGCGGCAGGGATAACCATGCCCCCCAGCGCACCAATGCCGGGCAGGATCACCTGAGATATTGACGAGAGCTCACCTTCCAGAAATTCCCGCTTGATCTCCAAACCGATGAGGAAGAAGAAGATCGCCATGAGCCCATCATTGACCCAAAGCAGCAACGGCTTGTCGATCGCCAGAGCGCCAAACTGGACCGCAACTGGCATGGCGAACAGTTGATCATAAAAACCGGACAACGGGGAATTGGCGAACCCCATTGCCATGACAGCGGCGGCAAGAAGCAGAATTCCACCTGCCGACTCAAGACGTAGGAAGTCCTTGATGGCATCGGCAAGTTCGGAGGGTTTTGGAAGGGGAAAGTCGTCAGTCATGGGCGGCTTGTCCTGTCGCAGTGCTTTTTGTCAGTATAAACATGAAAGAAGGATCGAGCACGAACGGCGCGATCCTTTGCCTAAGAAATATGATTTTTTGGGCCTTTTTCAAGGGGCTGGACGCTTTGGAGCTCTAGTCCTTACCGATTGACTTCACCAGGCAAGTCTGATTGATGAGGGGTGTTATTCTACCTTACCTGTGAAAGCGCCTCCACCATGTCTGATTTACCGCCCTGCCCGCAATGTGGCTCCGAATTTACTTATGAAGACGGCAGCCTTCTGATTTGCCCCGAATGCGCCCATGAATGGTCCGCCAGCGGTCTAAGCGGCGGCGAGGATGGCGCCAAGGTCGTTCGTGATGCCAATGGCAATCAACTGGCGGACGGCGATACGGTCACCGTGATCAAGGACTTGAAAGTCAAGGGCTCCTCGTCCGTGGTGAAGGTCGGCACCAAGGTAAAGAACATCCGCTTGGTGGACGGGGATCATGACATTGATTGCAAGATTCCAGGTATCGGCTCGATGGGCCTGAAATCAGAATTTGTGAAGAAGAACTAAGGCCGTCTGGCCGTTACTGGCTGTTCATAAAATCGAGAGCCGGCTGGAAATTTTGATCGGCCGCCTTTTTGGTCCACATTTCCGCTTTGGCTAAGTCTTTGGGGACGACATCGCCAAAGTAATAGAACTGTCCGACCATATACTGGCCCTGGGCATCATTTAACTTTGCGGCGGCAAGAAAATGGTCAAATGATTTGGCCCAATCCTTTTCAACGAACTGGCCCAGATAATACATACTGCCGAGCGTCCTGTGGGCGTGAACGTAGTTTTGCGCAGCACTCTTGTTTAGATAGGTGAGTGAAGCGGCTTCATTAACCGGCGTTCCAATGCCTTCGATCATATGGCCTGCCGCCACATACAGAGCTTCGGCATTGCCCGCATCGGCCGCTTTGTAGACCCAGAAAAAGACTTCCTTGTCATCAGCCGGTTTGAGCGTTCCGCTCGCCGCCAAATCCGCCAAAGCAAAATAGGCTGGTAAATAAGCCTGATCGGCGGCACGCAAATACCATTGCCTCGCCTTGCGCGCCTTCGTCTGCTCGCTTTCAGATGACATGCTGTTCAAAATGAATTCGCCATATTTGACCTGAGCAGCAGGATCGCCGCTTTCCGCATGGCTCTCCATTTCCCGAACTTGCGCGTCGGCGACCCTAGCGACATAGTCGCTAAAGTCTTCCTGTGCAACCGCCGTCCCGTGTCCAACCAGCACAATCGCCAAAAGACCGCACTTAATTACATGTTTCATTCGACTGACTCCGACATTCCATTTCTGAATACAACCGTAACGGCCACCACTTTCTAACATCTTAACACCAATACGTGTGGGCGGTTGGTGGCGGCCCTTCAGGAATCAGATCATGGTTTACACTTTCTTTGAATCAGTGAGCGAAAACCATGCCTCACTACTACGTTAACAAAAACGAGCAAGACAATGGCGATCATGAGGTCCATACGGATGGGTGTCCTCACCCGCCGGACCCGTGGAACCGCCATGACCTAGGCTATCACGACAATTGCCAGGCGGCCGTTCGGGCAGCTAAAAAGATCTACCCGCAAAGCAACGGCTGTTACTATTGCTGCAATGAGTGCCACACCACATAAGGTAAAAGGCGCGGTCGGCTGGGCTGTGTGCCGACCAACGCTTCTGTCATTTATCCGGCAAGGGACAAGCGGACAAAGGCACCGCGACCAGCACCCGGCAGGCGCTCGCCCAGGGGTACATCGCCATAGCCGTTGCGGTTATAACCGGACAAATGATCCCGGTAGTGGGTATCGAAGAGGTTTTCAATTCCGGCCGACAGGCGCACTCCTTTCCTAATTTCAAAGTCTCCATAGAGACTTGCCGTGGCATATGCCGGAGACTTGGCCTCACTATTGGTAATGGAGACCTCGTGTTGCCGCGCCACTGCGCGGGTCTCAAGGGTCGCCGACCAGCGCTCTTCTTCCCAAGTCAGGCTCATCGTGAGGCTGGGCGGGGCAATCCGGTAAAGATTGTCATCGATATCCCGGCGCTCGCCGCGCACGTAGCTCAGCACCCCGTGAAGGCGCAGAGGACCCTCAAAGTCATAGCCGCCATCCACATCAAACCCATAGAGCCGCGCATCCACATTGGCCCAGATGAGCGGGGTTGGATCGCCATTCATGTCGGAAACCATTTCCACGGTTGAATCAATAACCCCAGGCGTTTCATCGTAAGGCACACCCTGAATGTAGTTATCAATCTGACGCCAAAAGATTGTCGGTCTCAGATAGAAATTTTGGCGCGCATAGTCGAAGCCACCTTCAACAATCAGCGCTGTTTCAGGGTTCAACCTCACGTCGCCCACATAGGTATTGCCATCGGCAAGCCCGCCGCTTGCGGGCATCGGCAACCAGGCAAAGAGCTGGATATAACCCGGGATCTTTTCCTTGTGCGCGAGTGTCGCCCGCCAGGTAAGACCTTCCTCCTCTGATGTCCAAAATCGCGCCACCACGTCGTAAGTGGTGTAATCGATTTCTTTATCGAGCGCATTGTATGCACTCGCCAGCATGGTGGGCCCCATGGGAAGGGCGGGACCGATTTCCGCGTCACCTGCTTGCGTATCATAGGAATCCACCCGGAGGCCCAGCTCGGCATTCAAGGCACCCATCTTGCCGGTCCATTCGGCAAAGCCGCCCCACCGATCCGTTGAGATGTGCGGGAAGGCGCTGACAAAAAACTCTGCATTGTAGGGATTGGTGATCTCAGTTCTGTTGTCGGAATTGTCCGCATCAAACCCAAGTGTCATTTCACCACCCTTGGCTGGCATAGCGAGGCTGACCTGGCCGCCTCGAGTGGTCGCATCGGCGTAAGTGGCGCGCACCTTCATCATGGCGGGGGCCGGGCGCTGGGTGTCATTGTCCATCAGATGGTTGACATCGGTATAATCGATGGAAGCCTTCAGGGTCATCTCGCCGAGCGGCACTTCATAAGAAAGCCGAGCGAAATCCGTATCAACGTAAGTGATATCCATGGGGAACGGCGGATTGCCGGAGGCCCCGGCGTTTTGTCGGCGCAGGTCAAGACTCACAGTCCCCTCGGCGAGCCTGGCTCCGGCGGAAAGTCCATAGACGCCGCGCTGAAAACCGGTACCACCAATGACGCCTTCTTGGAAATTAGTGTCATCGCCTTCTTCGTAAGCGCCTAAAAGATTGAAGCGGAAGCGGCCATTGGCCGCGCCAACAATGCCGCCCATGGAAACACTGTCATCTACGTTCCGCGTTGACAGGCTCAAGTCATAGCCCCAATCCCAATCTTCTGTCAGACCAAGGTCGATGCGTTTGAAGATTGCATCTGCGCCGCCCGCCAGGCCCGGCCCCTCAGAAACAGGGCTGACACCGCGGTCTAATTTGACCGCAGCAATGAGCGGTGTCGGAGCGTAGTGAAACGGTGGGTCCATCAAATTGGGACCGCCGGAAGCAAATCGCTGACCATCGACGCGCAAGTTCAAGCGCTCACCAAACAGGCCGCGATAGGCGACCTGGCCGGAAAGCTCGCCATTGGCAATGCGGGCGCCGCCGGGTGCGCGCGCAATGAGGCGTGAGACATCCGTTCCTTCGAAAGGCGTCAGTTCCGGGTCAAGACTAAGCGCTTTCGCATCATCAATTCTTGGGGCTGTCACCACAATGAGATCGACGAGCGCCGCTTCCGATTTACTGGTCGGTTCAGCAAAGGCTGCTGTGGTTGACGCGCAAAGAGCAATCAGCCCCGCGCCTGAGCGAAGAAAGTTTTTCATGTCAATTGTCCAATTACATGCGCGAGACCCCTATCGGGCCCGGCGTCTCTTAAAATTTAACTTTGTGGGATGTAATCAGACGTGGGTTGGCGGTCCGCGTGGTGGCAGCGGCGCCCGGGAGGCCGCCTCAAGCGCCAAGGAATAAGCCGGACGCCCGGCCCGCAGGGGAGATCGAAAGGAGGTAATTTCAACACCGGCGATCGCCTGCGCCCCCTCAAAAAGAGCGCCCGCCGCGAAGGGGCAAGTAGACGTGTGGTCCGGATGACCTGAAGGGGTCGATGAGCCCCCTTCCTCGGTCTCACTATTTACAATCTGGCCGGATTTAAGGTCATAGGTAACCCGCCCGCCCCCGTAGGCATCACAGATCTGAACCGTCAGAAAGCCCGCTTCGTCTGATTGATCCGGCATGAAACCTGTTGGCACCAGACTGCGCACAGCAAAGGCCAGCGCCAGAAGGCACAGTGCCATTGTGCGGGAAACTGCCATTTTTCGGGAGCGAACCGTCATGGGGTCAGCTTATAGCCGCGACCCCAATTGATGACAATGCGGCAAATTGGGTTGGTTTGGCGGGCAATACCGGGGCAGAAACTCGCCTTCTGGCTGAGCTTTTGACACGCCTTTCCACCGGGCATAGACTTTGCCCAGCACGTCAGGGAGGGACCGCCCCCATGAACATTCAACACCGCACTTATTGTGCTGTCCTCGCAGCCCTTTTGGTCACCTCGGGCGCAGCGGGCGGCGCCCAAACGCCTGCCGATTTGAAGATCTCCTACAAAAGGGACGTGGTTCCGGCGCTTGACAATGCCCTGGCGGCGGAGGACCAAACGCCCGGCGCGCTCCGCAGCTACCGCAGCTGGTTGGCTGACATTCAAGCGGCCAGCATTGACGAAATCGACGTCTTGCCAGAACTCGAAGACGGCCTGAAGCGACTGGACACCATTCTGACAAAGTGGATTGGCGACTCCGAGAAGGAATGCATCCAGAACAAAGACCCCTATCAGGTCGGCGACATGATCCATTGGGAGAGCGAAAGACTGGCGCTCGGGCTTATTGAAGAGAGCAACATCCGCGATCTCATTGCCGACTGCGCGCAGTTCACCGTCTCGTTCCGCTCCGAAATCCGATCCGAGGTCTCTGATTTTGCGGTGACGAGTGTTGCCAGTGGCACGGTGCCGCTGACCCTTGATGAGACGGGCCTTTTCTGGACGGGCGCTTCGCAGCCTCTAGTTCTTGAGGACTATTCAACAACCCGGCAATTTTCCGGATCATGCTCAGCGGAGCTGACCGGCGGCAATGCAACCCTGTCCGTGCCCGGACTTAGACTTGGGGTGCTCACCTCTTCTCCGGCGGATGACTCAGATCGTGAAGATGGCGCCTCGGATCTTGCCACGCTTGCGCTCTCAGTCGGAATGCTGCCGCAGTTCACTATCGAGCATTGCCCGGACAAGCCGGACATGAAACTTCCCTCGCCACATTTTTCGCCGCTCTTTTACAATCTCCATCAGGATACTTATGAGCCCGGCTTTGGCGTGCGATTTACTGAGGGCTGGGCGGAGACCGGCGATCCTTTCCTCACCTTGACCCTTCATGGCAGCCAGATGATCGACGACATGCAGGTGATTGAAGAGACCGAGATCAAGATCCAGCACACGCCGGGCGGCGCGCCCTGACGCGCATAGTGGTGCGGGCGGCGCAATGCCTTAGGCCTTTAAATTCTTTTATAAACAAAGACTTATACGGATGACACCGTCAGGGTACCCTTTTTTTCATGGGCGCTTGATGGGTTTTTCATGCGAAATTGACGGGGCCGGTAGAGCCTGTTTGCACGCGATGGTGCCGCTCCTTGGACACTGCTCTGTAGGGGCACCACATTCGCGCATGACACATTCAATC
>SBHG01000137.1 GCA_006226305.1 Alphaproteobacteria bacterium
CTGGCGGATCGCCTCATTCAGGTGACCGGCGGGCTGTCGGAACGTGAGATGAAAGAGCAGGTGCTCGATAATATGGATATCGAGCGGGAGCGGGGCATTACCATCAAAGCCCAGACCGTGCGGCTGGAATATAAGGCTGACGACGGCCGGGATTATGTGCTCAATCTGATCGACACCCCCGGCCATGTGGACTTTGCCTATGAGGTCAATCGGTCCCTGGCCGCCTGCGAGGGATCGCTCCTGGTGGTTGATGCCAGCCAGGGGGTCGAGGCGCAGACACTCGCCAATGTCTATCAGGCGCTCGACAACGATCATGAGATCGTGCCGGTGCTCAATAAGATTGATCTGCCGGCAGCTGAACCGGACCGGGTGCGCGAACAAATTGAGGACGTTATCGGGATTGATGCCTCTGAAGCTGTGGAGATCTCCGCGAAAACCGGGATTGGCATCCATGAAGTGCTGGAAGCGGTCGTTAAGCGACTGCCGGCGCCGTCCGGGGAGCGGGAGGCCCCGCTGAAGGCGCTTCTGGTAGACAGCTGGTATGACCCCTATCTGGGGGTTGTGGTGCTGGTACGGGTGATCGATGGGGTCCTGAAAAAAGGCCAGAAGATCAAAATGATGGCGTCAGGCGCCGTGCATCCGGTGGACCGGGTGGGGGTTTTCCGGCCGAAAATTGAAAACGTCAAGGAGCTGGGGCCGGGCGAAATCGGTTTTCTGACGGCTGGGGTCAAACAGGTGGCCGATACGCGGGTCGGGGACACCTTGACTGAGGACAAGCGCGAATGCGCCGCGCCGCTTGCCGGGTTTAAACCGGCCCAGCCGGTAGTGTTCTGCGGTCTGTTTCCGGTCGATTCGGCGGAGTTTGAGACCTTGCGGGAGTCGTTGGCCAAGCTTCGGCTTAATGACGCAAGCTTCGAATATGAAATGGAAACCAGCGCGGCGCTCGGATTTGGCTTCCGATGCGGCTTCCTCGGCCTGTTGCACCTGGAAATCGTGCGGGAGCGGATTGAGCGCGAGTTTGGCATCGACCTTATTACCACGGCGCCAAGCGTGGTTTACAAAGTCTTTCTGCGCGATGGGACGTTGATCGAGATGCACAATCCGGTGGATATGCCGGACCCGACCCATATCGAGCGCATTGAGGAGCCTTGGATTACCGCCACCATCTTGGTGCCCGATGATTATCTTGGGGCGGTTTTAAAGCTTTGTCAGGATCGCCGCGGCGAGCAGGTGGATCTGACCTATGCCGGATCGCGGGCCATGGTGATTTATAAGTTGCCGCTCAATGAAGTGGTGTTTGACTTTTACGATCGTCTGAAGTCGATCTCGCGCGGATATGCCAGTTTTGACTACCAGATTGATGATTATCGCGCGGGTAATCTGGTGCGTATGAATATTCTGGTGAACGCCGAGCCAGTGGATGCGCTTGCTGTTATGGTTCATGCCACCCGGGCGGAAAGCCGGGGCCGGGCTATGTGTGAGAAACTAAAGGACCTTATTCCGCGCCACCTCTTCCAAATTCCGATCCAGGCGGCCATTGGCGGCAAGGTTATTGCGCGGGAAACCATTCGGGCCCTGCGCAAGGATGTGACCGCGAAATGCTATGGCGGGGATATTACGCGTAAGCGCAAGCTCCTCGATAAGCAAAAAGAGGGCAAAAAGAAAATGCGCCAGTTCGGTAAGGTGGACATTCCGCAGGAAGCCTTTATTGCCGCCCTCAAGATGGACGACAACTAGGACATCATTGTCCTCAGCATTCCCGCTTGCATTTCCTTGAGAAGCTCTTTGGCGGCTTCCGCGCCCTCGCGTGTTTCACTGCGTAAGGCGTCAATCGAAAGTCCGCGCATGGTCGCTACATAGAGGTGTGTGAAGGCATCAATTTTATTGCGTTCCGCATCGGAGTGAAACCCGATGGTCTTTGCCATTTCCCACAAGTTGTCTTTGGATTGCTGAACATGGTTTGCATTGAGCGCGTCGAATTGGTCCTTGAGTTCCGGGTCGCTACGGGTTCCGACCAGAAGCTCTAGCCGTGCAACGCCTGTCGGTGAGATCATGGTCTCCCATAAAATCTCAACGAGTTCCAGAAAGCGTGCCTTGGGATCGGAAATACCTTCCAGGCGGGCGCGATGGTACTCTGTCCGCTGGTTGGAAACTTCTTTAAAAACCGCTTCCATCAGCTCGGATCGTGTGGGGAAATGATGTAAAATAGCGCCGCGGCTTATTGCAGCCCGCTCGGCAATAATCTTTGTCGTGGTTTGGTGGTAGCCAAGATCACAAAGGCACTGGATTGCGGTATCAACGATTTTCTTGCGCATCGTGCTCGCCCGCTCATGGTTTGGAGTGGGCGCGGGACGGTCTGTTTTGAATTGGGTTGATGCAGCTGTCATCGGTATTTTCAGGGCTCCTAAAAATTGATTTTGGTGCTGATCAAATGTCCAGAAAGCTATCTTTAATTATCTTATTGAGTCAATTTGACTCGGGGAATCAAGTCCAGACAAATTTCCACTGATGGAGAAGGGGCGGTCATTTCTGACCGCCCTGATTGTTTGTTCTCTGAAAAAATCAGAAATCTTGAACAAGACGCAGGTAAAGCATCCGACCTCTTGGATCGTGAACTTTCACGTCATAGCCAAAGTCGTTACCGCCCGCCACGTTGGACTCAACAAAGGGCGGATCTTCGTCCGTCACGTTGTTAAGACCAATGGTGAACTTGGTGCCTTGGCCAACGCCCAGTGTGTTGCCAAAATCGTAGCTGTACTGAACATCCATTGTGGTCCAGCTGTCGATTTTTTCAATCGTTCCGGCGAGACGTCCGTCATCGTAGCTTGAGATATAGCGCACGATGAGGTTTGCCTCGTGAGCACCACCTGACCAACCCAGGTAGGTGTTGGAACGCCACTGCGGAATGGACCGGGCAATCGGTGAGTCAATGTTCCGGTTGCCAGCGCCTTCAAGGGTTGGTGCCCCAGGTGCGGCCTTGAATTCGAAACTGTTCACATATGTGGTTTCGTTACGGATCACAAGGTTGCCTGGCATGGAGTCAAAGGACGGTGTCAGTGTTACCGTCAGATCGAAACCATCGGTTTCAGCACTCGCCGCGTTAAAGCGGTCAACATAGACCCGGAAGGGGGTCAAAGAACCATCGCCTGTCAGCGGATCGAAATCACGATCAACCTTCGGGTCATTCGCAATATCGAAGCAGGCGCCAGCGCCCAGGCCAACGACCGGCACAGCCGGACAGGTGTTGGCGAGCCAGTCAACATACTGCTGGGTGACAACCGACTGAGCCGATTCTTGCGTCAACAGATTCTCATAGGTCACCTTGTAGTAATCCAGGCTGATGCTCAGGATGTCGCTCGGTGAATATGAGAAGCCGAATCCAAGAGTATCGGCTTCTTCCGGCTCCAGGTCCGGGTTCGCTGTTGCGGTGGTTGCCAGGAAGGCCAGTGATCCGGTCAGAGAATCAAACACCGCGTTGAGCGAAGTTTGGTCGCTGCTGACCTGGAACAGGGTCGGCGCCCGGAAGGACGATGACCAGGAACCGCGGATCGACAGCTTTTCGTTCGGACGATAAAGCAGGCCCACTTTCGGGTCGGTGGAGGTCCAAACACCATCGTAGTCGGTGTAACGAACCGCTAGATCCAGATCGAGTGTGCCGTTGTCGCCAGACATGAGCGGTACAGCAAACTCGGCAAAGACCGCGTCGATTTCACGCTGGCCATTTTCATTCTGGCCGCCGACGAGGAAGACGAGGTCTTCACGAATAGCGTCGGCGGATTCAGTGGTCCGACGCGATTCCTTGCGGTGCTGATACCCGAAGGCGGCTTGCAGCGTGCCTGCGGGCAGCTGGGCGAGGTCCCCGGTAATGGTGGCGTCCACGGTCCAGAGCTTGGTAAGCGCTTCGCTGAAGTTGTTGGAGTTGATAAAGGCCATCACCTCATCGGAGTTATACTCCGGGTCGCCCGGGCTTGCGGTAATCGCTGTGCCGAAAGGATTGAACCATAGACAGCCAGGATCACCTGGGGCATCCGTCACAGGATTACAGTCGACACCGCCCAGGCCGTTGAGGGCCAGGGACATATTGGCTCCGATCTGGTCATTGGCCGTGCCGGAGCGCAGGTTTTCGCTGTAATTGTGGGAGATGTCGTAGGACCAGGTATTGGTGCCCGGCAAATCGCCCTCAAGACCCACAACGAAACGTGTGGTTACGTCGGACCAGTGGTTGATGACCCGACTTGCGCCCGGCTCGCCGGCTCCATCGCCAATCGCACGGCCACGCCAGTATACATCAACCCCATAAGGGTTGCCGGGGTGTGCGGCCGGTATACGTGGGAATGCGAGGTTTGGATATGAGGCGGAGTAACCACTTTCCCCCGTGTTGCGGGCGACGCCGTATTCGGCATAAAGCGTCGCGGTCTCACTGATTTCGTGAGAGGCGGTGGCAAAGATCTGTGCCCGTGTTTCATCCGGAATGAGTGAATAGTTCGGTCCGAAGTCATAGTAACAAAGGGAAGATCCACCGCCGGTGTCGACGAAGATCGAGGTTGGCGAATGCAGGCCGCATTCGTCATCAGCGTTAAAGACGCCCGGCGTTGCGCCGTTAAGAGTGATGCCCAGAGGCAGGAAGGACCCCGGGTTCCCGAACGAAGACAGGGTCTTGTAAGGGAAGTCACGGTCGGTCGTGAACATGCCCTTACGTTCCAGATAGCTGGCGGAAACAACAACATGGGTCTGACCGTTATCCGCGCCAAAGATGGCCGAAATGGTCGAATCCGCATGGTCGTCGCTGCGCGTTGTCTGTGTGCGGTCAACGCGCAGTTCCAAACCCTCAAAATCATTGCGGGTCATGAAGTTGACAACGCCGGCCACCGCATCCGATCCGTAAACCGCCGATGCGCCATCTTTGAGCGTTTCGATCCGGTCGACCATAATCATCGGCATCATGGCATTGATGTCGACAAAGGTATCGCCGCGGTTGGCGACAGCTGACGACACGGTTTGACGTCGGCCATTGACCAGAACGAGGGTGGAGCCAAGACCCAACCCACGCAGGTTGATGTTTGACGTACCCGGCGTGCCGCCTTGGGTCAGTGCATTGGCTTGGTTCTCCGAGCCTGTGTTGTAGGGCATCCAGCGGATCACTTCACTGGATGTGGTGAAGCCAGTGGTATCGACCAGCTCTTGATCGATGGTGTCGATCGGCGATGCGCTGTCGAACTGACTTTTCTTTTTGATGTGCGATCCGGTCACGGTGATTTCATCGACATTCTGAGCTGTTGCTGTGCCAGCCCAGGTAAGCGATGTCGTCGCCGTGAGCAGCGCCGCAATCAATTTCTTTGAATGAAATTTCATTCTGTTCCTCCGAAAGTTTGAACCTTGAAAGATCGGGAGTGTCAGAATTTTGGTCTTCGATGGGCAAACAATCGGAATTGAATGCATGCCTTGAAGATCTAACGACCAGGCCCCTACTTCCTCAGCCATTTACATCCCCAAACCCCCAGCCCAGTTACTAGGGCGGATCGATTCAGGCCTTTTAACTGTAGAGGAAAACTCGATAAAAGAAACAAGCAAGATTGTTTTTTATATCAGGGATTGTAATTTTCTTACTCTAAGAACGCATTCATAGATGTTTTGTACTGTTAATCGGCGGATTTTTGATAAATGTGCAAAAATTCAGGAAGGGTGCGTGAGTGGGGGGCTTAACCGAGCGAAGCCAGTCCTGTAGATCCGCCTCAATTTTAAAAGACCCTGCCAAGGGAGCGAGGGGCGCTCAGCGGCGTCTTTTCAGGATTACCAATCCCAGGGTTACGCCCAAGGGGACGATCCAGGCTGGCGCAAGGAGAAAGGTCTGGATGCCCGGGTCCCAGAGCCAGGCAAAGAGATAACGCTGAATACCGGCCTGGGTGGCATTCAAGCTGGCTGAATGCAGGCTGTACCAGACCGACCCCAGGGGCCGGTACATGAGGGATTGCGCTGAAAGGCTGACCCAGGCGTCACCTGCCAGAGCCAAGATGGTCAGGCCAGCAAAGAAATAGAGTAGAATACGCCGCATGATCGCGCTCTCCTTTTGATCGGGTCAGCACGGTTATCATAGTTGGATTTCAGGCAAAGAAAAAGGGCGCCCATCCCCCCAGACGGGCGCCCTTGTACTCTGTACTTACAGCTTAACCGCGATCGCGGAACAAGAAAGCCAGGATCAAGCCCAATCCCCCAATTGTAAGCGATGCTGGCAGCCCCAGGATTGCTCCTGGAACATTTGCTCCTGCGGTTTCAAGCGAGCCAGAGTGAACTGTACCCCACGCACTTTCGATGGATTGGAAGGAGCCCATAGAGACTTCCCCACCCATGCCGAGAATGTTGTTGATGTCGATGCCGATCAGCATGAGAGCCACGACAATCAGAATGAGTGCGACGAGACGAAAAATAACCATGTGAACTGAACCCCCTAGGCCAGATTTTGATGCGGTCGAAAAATTTCGAGCGCTGAATTCCTAAAATATCGCCCGACCCCTTCCATTGAAGAAATGGTCCGGCGGCGAGCCTGTCGGCCGGGACTTAAAAATCCCAGTTACCCCTCCGACTTAAGAATGAGTTTACAATTATGAACGAAAGTTAATCAAGCGAGTTTTACATAATCCGCCCCTTGAACAACTCCCTGTTCGCGGGCCTTGATTGCCCCTGCTTTATGAGTATAGTGCGCCGCTCAGCCGGGTGCTTCGCCCGGTTTTGGTCCCCGACAAAGGGTATGGAGAGGTGGCCGAGTGGTCGAAGGCGCACGCCTGGAACGCGTGTAGGCGGGTAACCGTCTCGAGGGTTCGAATCCCTCTCTCTCCGCCATCCCTAATTCCTTGAAATTATTAGATTAAATTGAGCGTCACGCAGGGTGCCGCGCCCTCGGTTCGCTGCCTCTTTTAGCCCGGGGTTGCGCCCCTTTTGTTGAGGTTCCTTGGGTGAGCGCACCGCGCTGACAGGCGGTGGGCTAGAGGATGGATTGGCGCGCGCCGGGGCGCCGTTAGAAGCGTGTCGGACAGGTTGCAGATTTACCACGCGGCTTTGGGAAAATGACTTCCAGGGAGGGCGCCAGCCTCCGCCAGTTTGGCGACACAAGACTTGAGACTTGCGAAAGCCTTTGCGCGACCCCTTTTGGCGCTCTCCCGGAAAAAAGTTTTCAGAATGGCTTGACGGATCCATGGACGACCCTATATACATACCAACCAGTTGGTATGGTTTTGCAAGATATGGAGGCTGATATGTATGCAACCCAACAAAAAAACATTGGTGAGAAGGGCTGGGTCGGTCGGGGCCAGACCTATGAAACAATTCTCGACACGGTGGGGCACACGCCTCTCGTGCGGATTAACCGGATGGCTGCGGAGGAAGGGGCCAAGGCGGATATTTTCGCCAAGCTGGAGTTTTTTAATCCGCAAGGCAGCGTCAAAGACCGGATGGCGGTCGCCATTTTGGAGGCAATGGAAGAGGCGGGTGAGATTGGCCCGGGTTCGGTGATCGTGGAGCCAACGTCTGGCAACACGGGCATTGGTCTGGCCTATGCCTGCGCGGCGAAGGGCTACCGCTGCATCCTCACCATGCCGGACAGCATGTCGATCGAGCGTCGGCGGATGATCCGCTTTGCCGGCGCAGAGCTTGTTCTGACACCCAAAGAAAAGGGCATCAACGGGTCTGTTGAAAAGGCACAAGAGATCGTCGATGCGACACCGGGGGCGGTTATGCCCGGGCAGTTTACTCATCCGGCTAATCCGGAGGTTCATCGGCAAACGACTGCCATGGAAATCTGGAACGACACGCAAGGCGCGGTTGATGTGCTGGTGGTCAGCACCGGCACGGGTGGGACGCTGACAGGAATTGCCGAGCGCCTGAAGTCCCTTAAGCCTGAGATTACAATCGTTGCTGTCGAACCGGCGAGCAGCCCGGTGATTTCCGGCGGTCAAGGTGGACCTCATATGATCCAGGGCATTGGTCCCGGGTTCATTCCGCAGAACCTTCACACGGATCTCATTGACGAAGTGGTGACCGTTGTTAATGAAGATGCTTTCGAGCGGGCGCGCGCCCTTGCCCGGCTTGACGGGATTGCCGCCGGTATCTCATCCGGTGCAGTGCTGGATGCCTGTCTTAGGCTAGCGCAGCGTGACGATATGAAAGGAAAATGTATCGTGACACTGCTGCCTGATAGTGCTGAACGTTATGTGTCGACGGCTTTGTTTGATCACTGCGGTGATGCGTAATCGCAAGCTTGTTTACGAAAAGTGAGCGCCGGATGAGAAATCATCCGGCGTTTTTTTATGGCTTTGGTTCGCCAAAAAGCAGGAAGAGATAATTTCTGAGCTGCTCTGATTGACGACAGGTCACGGAGGTGTCGCCATAAGCGCGTTGAAGGATGAGACCTCCCTCGACAATGGAAACCGTGAGCTCTGCGAGCTGTCGGGCTGTCACCTCCAGCTTGGGCGGATAGGCGTCGATCACCTCCTGATATTTTCGCACATAGATCGATGTCCATTGACGAAGCGTGTCGGCGATGAAGTCCTGTACGGAGGCATCAAACTGCATACTTTCATAGGTGTAGACCGCATACATGCATCCTGGTGAAGGGTCCTGCGAATTGCAGATGTACTTCTCAAAGGCTTTGAGGAAGTGAATCATTTGCGCCAGCGGATCAGGAGCAACTGCTTCTGCCTCGGCCGCCATGGTCTTGAACATATTCAAGTCATTGAGGGCGTAGCGCTCCACCAGCTGGCGGGCAAGATCGGCCTTGCCCTTGAAATGGTGGAAAAAGGCACCCTTGGTGACCCCTGTGTTCTTCAGAACGTCATCAATGGATGTGCCGGCAAATCCCTTCGACATGACGAGATTCTTAGCGGCATCGAGAATCTTTTCTCGGGTAATTTCACCACGTGTAGCCATATTTCCTCCGTACCAACTAGTTTGTATATTAGATTGGTCCAGACAAAAATCAAGGGCTTTGTTGTGAAAAAACCCATGTGATTTCAATGCCTTCACAAAAAAGTGAAATTTAGGTGCTCCGGATATTGACAACAGACTAATCGGTATGTATGTATCAAACCAACTGGTTGGTATGTTTGCAATGGAGCACAGAGATGTTGGCGATATCAAAGGTCATCGACTCATTGGGGGCGCACCCCCTGGCAACGCTGTTTGGTTTGGGCGGATTGGCGTGTCAGCTTCTATGGCCGCTCTTCCGGTCGCGCCAGGCCATTTTGACGGTGCAATTCGGGATCGGCAGCAACTACTGCCTGCAGTATCTCTTGCTGGACGCCTGGAGCGGCGTGGGTGTGACAAGCATCGGCGCGAGCCAGACGGCGGTGGCCTGGGCGGCGAAGGACCATGCCTGGGCACAAAGGCTTGGTTATTGGTTTTTGCCGCTGGTGGCGATCAACTGCGTGGTGACCTGGGCTGGCCCTTGTTCGGCGTTTGCCTGCTCGGCCTGCGCGCTCACCATGCTAGGCAGATTGCAAAAAGACACGTTGCGTTTGCGACTTTTTCTGCTGTCGGCGTCGCCATTTGGGATTGCCTATGATGTGTCCGTGGGGGCGACAGTGGCGCTGTGCGGCGCTTGCGTTTCCCTGGCGATTTCTCTGACGATGCTGGGGCGCGAGCTAGCTCACCGTTCTCCAAAGTGGTGGCGCTTTCTCTCCCCGACAGAACGGGTCTCGCATCCTCAAATGGCTTCTTGAGTTCAGGTCTCGCGGATGCCAAGACCTTTTAAAAGGATACGGGTAACCTGGGCGATGGCGGCTTCAAATTGCGCGTCCGTGAGAGGGGCGTCGCCATTGAGGATTTCAATCTGGCTGGCAAAATCCGCATAGTGCTGGGTTGTGGCCCAGATCATATACATGAGAAACCGCGGTTCCACCGGGTCCATTTTACCTTCAGCGATCCATTGATTGATGTGGAGGGCGCAATCTTCCAGCCAGGGCTTCATGCGGTTCCAAACTTCCTGAGACGTCATGGTGGCGCCGTGGAGAACCTCATTGGCCCAGACACGCGATCCTAGCGGGCGCTGGCGGCTCATTTCCATTTTGGTTCGGATATAAACCGTGAGCGCATCGGCCGGGCCGCGACCGGTGTCAAAAGAGGCGGCGGCCTCAAACCAGGCTTCCAGGATGTCGGAGAGAACTTCCTCGTAAAGCTCTTGCTTGGTTGGAAAATAAAAATGCACATTGGCTTTGGGTAGACCAGCGCGTGCTGCAATGGCGGCGGTTGTGGCGCCTTTAAACCCGGCCTCGGCGAAGACTTCCTCGGCGGCCCGCAAAATGAGCTGCTGGTTTTCCTCGCGGATTTTGGCTTTATGTCTCGGTTTTTGGTCTTCCAAGGTCGCCATTCAATGATTCCCCTTCTGTCAGATGCGATGTTAAATCAGTTGAGGTCAAAGTTCAAAGATCAATGTCAATCGATTTTGACTGAGCTCATTCAAGGGCGACGAGTATTTCATCCGTAAACGGATGAATATCGCAATTTTCATCTTCAGCGATGCGGTCGATAACCACAAAATCCCCGCCGGTCAGTGCGATCAGCGGAAAATGCCATGTGCCGCGTGCGAAATTCACGCCCTGACCCTGCGATAGGGTGAAGGCGCGAATTTGAGTGGGGTCAATTTTGTCGCCCGGCGGCGCCACGACGACCAAAAAGTCATTTTTGCCAAGCGGAAAAAAGGCCTGACTGGAGAGG
The DNA here is from genome assembly GCA_006226305.1 of Alphaproteobacteria bacterium. Classification (GTDB taxonomy): domain Bacteria; phylum Pseudomonadota; class Alphaproteobacteria; order M2410; family M2410; genus M2410. Next base: position 10,705 of record SBHG01000137.1, read on the forward strand.
GGGTGACGCTCCAGCATATCTATCTTGAGCGGCAGTCGGCGCGGGCTAGCGCGGAAGATGGAAAATCCGGGGCGACCGCCAGCCTCCAGAGTATCGAGGGTGCAAAGGTCATGAAAACGTTCGGAAGTGCCATCATTGATTGCATAGTGTTGCGCGTCGGCACGATCTATGACCTCGCCAAACGGGGCAAAAGCCTCAGGACTTATGGGGCGGGGGAGAAGTTTCATGGCGCCAGGGGAGGTCCAAAAAGGCGCAGCCGAGAGATGCCGCCATCGGGATAAATGTGAAGGCGTACATAGGTGGCTTTGGTTCGTTTGTTCATCATGAATTCGTGTAGGCGGTCGGCCTCGAGCTTGACCGGATTGAGGATTTCCTCCCAGGGAACATTGCCTTTTTCGACATCGTCGCTGGTTAAGAGCGGCCAATCGATGACTTCCATGGAGCATTGATCCGGATAATTTCCCTTGAAGAATTTGGTGTCGACCACGGCATGTTCAATGAAACCCGGATGAGCGAGACGCAGGATCAGCCAATCATTGCCGGGTTCGCGGCGGCGGCGGGTTTCCCAGCCATCGCCCATATTAAGGCCATCGCCGGGGGCGAGCATTTTGTTGGGGTCGCCATAGTGGGCGTCGGTCCATGCAAGGGCGCGGGCGCCGAGCTCCATGGCGGCCAGATTAACCTCGTCGCCACTGTCGATCCGCGGCTGCCAGTCAATTGTGGGGGTGCCATAGGCGTGGAAACGTGCAATGCCGCCGTCGTTGAGCATATTAAGACGCAGGTGGGTGCAGACCTTGTCGCTGTCGACCGGCACCCAGTGCTTGGTGTTGCCCTGTAGATCAATTTTTCCGGTCAGATCGTGCCAACGGGTCTCACCATCGGGTGTCCCTTCGCAAAAGGCGCCTTCCAGGGATGCGCCGGGCGGAAAATTGCCAGTGAAGTGGGCGGTATCGATGAGGGCGCCCGTGATCACTCCCGGTACCCCTAGGCGGATGATGCACCAATCATGACCGGGTCCGCGGCGGCGGCGGCTTTCCCATCCGTCCATCCATTTGCCGTGATCATCATATTTGTCGGCGATGAAGACCGGCGGTTCTTCTTTGAGCATGCGATGCATTGGGGCGAAGAAATCATCAGAACAGCTAAGTGTTTCGGCTCCCAGGCGAGGGGAGGCGAGATTGATGTTGTGAATGGCAAAATCGGGAAGGGTTTCTGTCATGAATTACTCGCAAAAAAGTCTTCAAGGCGAAACCGCGCAATGCGGTGTACTTGAGCCAGAGCTTCGTTGAACTCGGTGTCGCGGTCATTGTCCACGCGGCGCTGAAATTCTTTCAGGATGCCTTGGCGCTGCCAGCCTTTCACCGCAAGAATAAAGGGAAAACCAAATTTTTCCTTGTAAGCGGTATTGAGCACCTGAAAAGCCTCAAACTCTTCCCGTGTACATTTGTCGAGGCCGGCACCCTGCTGCTCACTTTTGGAGCTATCGGTGAGGCTTTCATCAATGCCGAGCCGCCCGGCCAGATCCGGGTGGGCGCGCAGGAGCGCAAGCTGCTCATTATGTGAGGCATTGTCGACTTCCCGCGCCAGCGCCATTGTTACCGCCTCAAGTGTAAGGGTGGGTTCCTTATCAAAGGCGCGCTCGGCAACCCAGGGGGAATGCTCGTAAATGCCGCCAAAATTTGCCACGAAATCGGTTTGGTTCATGTGGCTTTCTCCGGCGCATGGTGTTCGCGCCAATGGCGGGCAATGTCGATGCGGCGGCATAGCCAGACCTGGTCGTGGGATTGCACATAGTCAACAAAGCGCTTGAGGGCGGCAAAACGTCCGGGCCGCCCGATCAGTCGGCAATGAAGCCCGATGGACATCATGCGCGAGGTCGTTTCGCCCTCGGCATAAAGCGTGTCAAAGGCATCCTTGAGATAGGTGTAGAACTGATCGCCTGCATTAAAACCCTGGAGGCTTGCAAAACGCATGTCGTTGCTGTCCAGCGTGTAAGGCACTACCAGGTGGTCTTTGTCCACGACGCGGGACCAGAAAGGCAGATCATCGGAATAGTCGTCGGCGTCATAGAGGAAGCCGCCTTCTTCGGCCACCAGGGCCCTGGTGTTCTCGCTGGTGCGTCCGGTGTACCAGCCGAGCGGCCTCTCACCGGTGATCTTTTCGTGGATCTCGATGGCGCGGGCCATGTGTTCGCGCTCGGTGTCGAGCGCCATGCCGCGATAATTGATCCACTTCAGGCCATGGCTGCAAATCTCGTGACCGTCTTTGAGGGCCTGTTCAATCGGGGCGGGGGTGCGTTCCATTGCGGTGGCAACGGCAAAGAGCGTGATCGGCACCTGTCGCTCGCGGAAGAGGTCAAGGACGCGCCAGACGCCGACGCGGGTGCCATATTCGTAGATCGATTCCATGGACATGTGGCGCTCGCCTTCCCAGGGTTCAGCGCCAATGATTTCAGACAAAAAGGCCTCGGAGGCGGCATCGCCGTGGAGAATGTTGTTCTCGCCCCCTTCCTCGTAATTGAGGACGAATTGCACCGCCACACGCGCGCTCCCAGGCCAGCCAGCTTTTGGCGGCCGGGCTCCATAACCCTTCATGTCGCGGGGGTAATTTCCCACTCAACCCTCGTCTTAGAGATGTCCTGTATGCCTTTCATGCCAAACCGGAGCGGCCCCGTCCATCAAAATCCCGTCTTTCCTGTCTTCGCGTTTGTTTAATAGATTCAATATGATAAGATTTTGATTTGGTTCCGGTGCAAAGGGAGGAGCTGTTGGGACGATTGACCACACATGTGCTGGACACAGCGCGCGGCCTGCCGGCGGCAGGGCTCGAAATTGACCTCTTTCGCATGGGCGACGCGCGCGGTCATTTGGGCAATTGGCTGACCAATGAGGATGGCCGGGTGGACGCGCCTTTGCTTGAAGGGGACACCTTTGTTTCGGGCACTTATGAGCTGGTGTTTCAGGTCGGCCATTACCTTGACCAGGT
>SBHG01000088.1 GCA_006226305.1 Alphaproteobacteria bacterium
CTCGCGGGTGGCGGCGGGCGAGCTTGGCAATTTCTTTGCATCCGAATGTGTATCTTGCGGCGCTTGCGTGGAAGCCTGTCCCACCGCCACACTGGTTGAAAATTCCATCGTCGACCACGGGCAACCGGAGCATTCTGTGCGCACGACCTGCGCCTATTGCGGGGTGGGGTGCTCCTTCATCGCTGAGATGAAGGGCACGCAAGTGGTGCGCATGCGTCCGGATAAAGACGGCGGGGCCAACCACGGTCATTCCTGCGTAAAAGGGCGCTTTGCCTGGGGCTATGCGACCCACAAGGACCGAATTACCAAACCAATGATTCGGGGCGGCATCGAAGAGCCGTGGCGGCAGGTCTCTTGGGAAGAGGCCATCAAATTCGCGGCGGACCGTCTTAAGGCAATTCAAAAGGAATATGGCCGTAAAGCCATTGGCGGCATCACCTCATCGCGCTGCACCAACGAAGAAGTTTATGCAGTGCAAAAGTTGATCCGCGCGGGGTTCCAAAACAACAATGTGGATACCTGCGCGCGGGTTTGCCATTCGCCAACGGGCTATGGGCTCAAACAGACCCTCGGCACTTCAGCGGGGACACAGAATTTTGATAGTGTCGAAAAGGCGGATGTGATTTTCGTCATTGGCTCCAACCCGCCGGACGCGCATCCGGTGTTTGCCTCACAAATGAAGCGGCGTTTGCGACAAGGCGCCAAGCTGATCGTGGCCGACCCGCGCAAGATTGATTTGGTGCGCAGCCCACACGTTGAAGCGGACTTCCATCTGCCGTTGAAACCCGGCGGTAATGTGGCGCTTGTCAATGCTCTGGCCCATGTGGTGGTGAGCGAAGGTCTCACCGCGGATGACTATATTCGCGAGCGCTGCGACCTAGAGATGTTCGCGGCCTGGAAAGAATTTATCCTGAGGGATGAGAATGGGCCTGAGACCGTGGGGCCACAGATTGGTGTGGCGCCTGAGATGATCCGAGCCGCGGCGCGGCTTTATGCAACTGGCGGGCGGGCCGCGATCTATTACGGGCTTGGCGTGACGGAACATAGTCAGGGCTCGACCATGGTCATGGGGCTGGCCAATCTGGCCATGGCGACCGGCAATATCGGCTTTGAAGGCACGGGTGTGAACCCGATGCGCGGTCAGAACAATGTGCAAGGCTCGTGTGACATGGGCAGCTTTCCGCACGAGCTGCCAGGCTATCGGCCTGTTGGCGATGATGACGTGCGAGGCGCCTTTGAAGCGGCATGGGGGCTCAAGCTGGACGCGGAACCTGGGTTCCGCATTCCGAAAATGCTGGACGAAGCCGCGCTTGGCACCTTCAAGGGTATCTATATTCAGGGCGAAGATATTGCCCAATCCGACCCCAATACCACTCATGTTGAAGAGGCGCTTTCGAACATGGACTGCGTCATTGTACAGGATCTCTTTCTTAACGAGACGGCGATGTTTGCCCATGTCTTCCTTCCGGGAACAAGCTTTCTGGAGAAAGATGGCACCTTTATCAATGCGGAGCGGCGGATCAATCGTGTGCGCGAGGTGATGCCTCCGGTCACCGGCCTTGCGGAATGGCAAGTGACGCAAAAGCTGGCGCAGGCCATGGGCTATCCGATGAATTATGCCCATGCCTCAGAGATTATGGATGAGATTGCGGCACTGACGCCGACCTTCGCCAATGTCAGCTTTGATTTTCTGGACCGGCATGGGTCCGTGCAATGGCCATGCAATGATGCGGCGCCCATGGGGACGCCCACCATGCATGTGGGCGGGTTTGTGCGCGGCAAGGGGGCATTTCAAATTACGGAGTTTGTGCCAACCGAGGAGCGGACAACGCCCAGGTTTCCGCTTCTCCTCACGACTGGCCGTATCCTCAGCCAATATAATGTGGGGGCGCAAACGCGGCGCACGGCCAACAACCTTTGGCATGAAGAAGATGTGCTGGAAATCCATGAAAGCGATGCGGAGATGCGCGGTATTTCAACCGGTGATCTGGTGGCCTTGAAGAGCCGCAAAGGAGAGACGACCTTGCGGGCGGTGATCTCGGAGCGCATGCAGCCGGGTGTTGTCTATACGACCTTTCACATGCCGGAGACCGGCGCCAATGTGGTGACAACAGAATATTCAGACTGGGCGACCAGCTGTCCGGAATACAAGGTGACGGCTGTGGAGGTTGGGCTTTCCAATCATCGCTCGGCCTGGCAGGAAGAACATGACCGGCAGACGCGAGCGCGGCGCAAGGTGGATCTGATAGCCGAATAAGTCGCGACCACAAGTTTTTGTGATGACCGATCGGGCGATAAATCTTTTGCCCGATGCGAAACTGTGCCACCTTTTCACAAAGAGCTCCTGTTGGGGGCTTTAAAAGGTCCTGGGGAGGAAACCGCATGTCGAAGACGTCAGACACCACAGGTCTGTCTACAAAACTTCTTTATGGATTTGGTGCGGTCGCCAATGGCGTTAAAAGCAACGGGTTTTCATACTTCCTGTTGTTGTTTTATCAGCAGGTTGTCGGGCTTGATGGCTACCTTTTCGGGATAGCCATGTTCATTGTGATGGCCTGTGATGCGATTTCCGATCCACTGGTCGGTCATATCTC
>SBHG01000004.1 GCA_006226305.1 Alphaproteobacteria bacterium
AAAATTGCTGGCAAACCTGCCGATTACCTATGAGTTCAGCCGAGCTGACCCATCCGCCTGAAGGCAGAGGCAACGATCCTGACGCGCAAAGATGAAAAGGCTTTGGCAGCATGTCGGCAGCGCCGTTGCTACAAACTGCCTCAGATCAACGGAGAACTTGCTAATCGCGAACGGCTCAACATAATCTCAGGGTAAATAACCGTGCCGCACAAGAAAAACAGTCAGGCGGACAGAGGTTTTACGGACAGGAACTGGGGAGGTTCATGAACGACATCATTCGGATAGCAAATTGTTCCGGCTTTTACGGCGACAAACTGTCCGCCGCGCAAGACATGGTTGAGGGGGGGCCTATTGATGTGCTGACCGGCGACTATTTGGCCGAGCTCACCATGTCGATCCTCTACCAACAAAAGCTCAAACGCGATACGGGCGGATATGTCGGAACCTTTCTCAAGCAGGTTAAAGATGTGCTGCGCCCTTGCCTCGAGCGCAATATCAAGATTGTCACCAACGCCGGCGGTCTCAACCCGGCAGGGATGGCCGCCGCGATCAAAGAAATAGCCGCGGAACTCGGCGTTGAAGTTTCTGTCGCCTATCTGGATGGCGATGATCTGGTCCCCCGGATATCAGAACTCGCGGATGCCGGAGAAGCACTGGTCAATATCGATACCGGCCAACCCCTTGCCGATAGCGCCCGCACAACCGTGACGGCAAATGCCTATTTCGGAGCCTGGGGCATCAAAGAGGCCCTGGACCGGGGCGCGGACATTGTTGTTTGCCCCCGTGTAACAGACGCGGCAGTGGTTATTGGGCCCGCCGCCTGGAAATTCAATTGGCAGCGTGACAACTATGACGCCTTGGCGGGAGCGCTGGCGGCCGGACACCTGATTGAATGCGGCGCGCAGGTTACCGGCGGCAATTATTCCTTTTTTGAGGAAGTTCCCAGTTTTCACAACGTCGGCTATCCGATCGCTGAGATTGCCGCCGATGGTTCTTTTGTCATTACCAAACACCCCGGCACCGGCGGCCTGGTCTCTACAGGTACCGTGACGGCGCAACTTCTTTATGAAATTTCGTCACCGGCCTATCTCAATCCTGATGTTGTCGGCCATTTCGACACACTGCAAATCCGGGATCTCGGCGGTGATCGCGTTGAAGTGAGCGGCTGTCGCGGTTCAAGCCCGCCGCCCACCCATAAGGTTTGCATTAATCAGGTCGGCGGATTTCGAAATGGCATTGAGATTCTGTTGACCGGGTTGGACGTTGAAGCAAAGGCCCGTGTCTTCTCGGAAACTCTGTTCCAATCGATCGGCGGTCGGGAACAATTTGACGAAGTGACGGAAGAAGTCATTCATTCCAACAAGGACGATCCGGACACAAACGAGGAGGCCTATGCCTCACTTCGGATCATGGTCAAGTCCAGTAAGGCGGAACTCGTCGGGCGGCTGTTTAACGCCAAGGTCATTGAATTGGCGCTTGCCAATATTCCCGGATTTTCGTCGCGCCCCACAGGCCTGAGTGGCGGGCCCTTTATGATTCACTGGCCGACTTTGGTTGACAGCCGCCACATCACCGAAAAGGTCCATGTGGCGAATGAGGAAATAGAGGTCCTGCCAACCAGTCAGTTGGGCTTGGAGGAGATTCACTATCAGCAGCTCCCGGTGGATCTGCCCGCGCCGCCAGGCGGCGAAAGGGCGGCTATTCCCTTCGGTCGACTTTTCGGGACCCGATCCGGCGACAAGGGTGGCAACGCCAATCTCGGTGTCTGGGCGAAGACCGACGCCGCTTATGGGTTCCTCTATGACTTCCTGACCGCGCAAAAGCTCAAGGAACTGCTGCCCGACATCGCCCGCTTCGAAGTCGAGCGATTTGAACTTCCCAACATAAGGGCGCTGAATTTCTATATTCACGGCTTGTTGGGCGACGGTGTCGCGGCCTCCACACGGGTCGACGGTCAGGCCAAGACGCTGGGAGAATATTTGCGCGCCAAGACAATCATGGCCCCGGTATCCCTGACGGAGGCAACGCCATGAGCGCAGATCTGAGCCTAACGGGACTGACCTTTGCAGCGACCGAGATTTCGGTCGCCAACCACATCCTGACCATTACCCTTAACCGTCCGCATCGCAAGAACGCCATCAACGCAGACATGACAAATGAATTGATCTATGCCCTGGACTACGCGGCCCAGGAGCGCGGTATTCGCGTGGTGGTGATCGCCGCTCGCGGAGACACTTTCTGTGCGGGCGGAGACCTCAGATCGATGAGCGGTAATCCGGAGAACGCGCCGATCTCAACTGTCCCCGCGCGCGGAACGTCCGATGATATCTCTTTGCGAATACGAAATTTGTGCAAGCCCGTCATATGCAAGATACAAGGACCCGTCCTTGCCGGTGCCTTGCTGATGGTCTGTAACGCCACGCACGCTATTGCGGTGGAGGAGGCATCATTTTCTGCCCCCGAGATTAAGCGCGGTATCTGGCCGTTCATGGTAATGGGCGGTCTTTTTCGGGTTATGCCCAAACGCGCGGGCCTGGATTTCATCATGCGCGGCGAGCCCATCTCGGCCGCGCGGGCCGCC
>SBHG01000112.1 GCA_006226305.1 Alphaproteobacteria bacterium
GGCCTCTGGGCCAAATTCGGGCTTTAAGGGCGCGTCAGGGAGTAAAGCACATGGGATTTCTAAACCTCGTCGGCACGGTCCTCCTCGGTTATATCGTCTATCGCTTCTTCCGCAGCCTCATCGGCGGCGATGACCAGAAGCTCAAGATGGAAGAAGCCGTGCGCCAATATCGCATGCGCCAGCAGCAAAAGGCGGGCGCCAACCCGGCCCAGGCCCAGCCCGAAGCCATGAAACAATGCGCTGTCTGCGAGGCTTATCTGCCCGAAAGCTCCGCCACCGCCTGTGGCCGCGAGGATTGCCCCTTGAGAAAGGCCGCTTGAGCGGCCTCAATCCCTCTTTCGCACCTGCAACACAGGCTTGACCCGCTCAGGCCGGGGGGCTAGGTTCGCGGCGAGCCGGAGCCCCTTGATTTTCCGGCATTTTTTAACCAAGAAGCCTTGGATAAAGGGCCTTCAAATAGAGCGTTTCAAGCGGCATGAGTGACACCCAGGAAAAAGCGCCCTCCTTTCAGGAGCTGATCCTGCGCCTGCAGACCTATTGGGCGGGAGAGGGCTGCGTGCTTCTCCAGCCCTACGACATGGAAATGGGGGCGGGCACCTCCCACCCGGCGACCACCTTGCGCGCCCTCGGCCCCAAGCCCTGGAAGGCGGCTTATGTACAGCCTTCACGCCGCCCGACCGATGGTCGCTACGGGGAAAACCCCAACCGCTTGCAGCACTATTATCAGTTTCAGGTGATCTTGAAGCCGTCACCGATCGACATTCAGGACCTCTATTTGAAGAGCCTCGCCGCCCTCGGCATCGATGCCTTGAAGCACGACATCCGTTTTGTTGAGGACGACTGGGAAAACCCGACGCTGGGCGCCTGGGGCCTCGGCTGGGAGGTTTGGCTCGATGGCATGGAAGTCTCCCAGTTCACTTACTTCCAGCAAGTCGGCGGCTTTGACTGCGACCCGGTTTCGGGCGAGCTCACCTATGGGCTTGAGCGCCTCGCCATGTATGTGCAAGGGGTGAACTCGATCTACGATCTCGATTTCAACGGTCAGGGTGTCAAATACGGCGATGTCTTCTTGCAGGCCGAGCAGGAGTTCTCCGCCTTTAACTTTGAGCATGCCAACACGGATGTGCTCTTCCAGCATTTCAAGGACGCGGAAGCGGAATGTAAATTCCTGCTCGAGAAAAAGTTGGCGCTGCCCGCCTATGATCAGATGCTCAAATGCGGGCACCGTTTTAATCTTCTGGATGCGCGCGGCGTCATTTCCGTGACGGAGCGCGCCGCCTACATTGGCCGTGTACGGGCATTGGCGCGCGGCTGCGCCGAGGTCTGGCTGGAGAGCCAGGGCGTTAATTCAGCAGCAGGGGAGGCTTAAAAGATGGCTGAGCTCTTGCTTGAACTTTTCTCCGAAGAAATTCCTGCCGGCATGCAGGACCGTGCATCCAAAGACCTCAATGCCATGATGATGGACCGGCTGACAGCCGCCGGATATCTGGTGACCGGCACCAAGGCCTTCGTCACCTCCCGGCGCTTGACCCTTGTGGTGGACGGCCTGCCCGCACAGCAGCCCGATCGCCGCGAAGAGCGCAAGGGCCCCAAGGTTGGCGCGCCGGAAAAAGCGCTGCAAGGCTTCCTCGGCTCCGTTGGCATGACCCTCGATCAACTGCAAACCCAGTCAAGCCCCAAGGGCGATTTCTATGTTGCGGTGATCGAGGAAAAAGGCCGCCCGACGACAGAGGTGATTGCCGAGATCGTGCCCGAAATCATTCGCGGCTTTCCCTGGCCGAAATCCCAGCGCTGGGGCGAGGGCCGCTTACGCTGGGTGCGGCCGCTGCACACCATCCTTTGCCTCTATGATGGCGAAGTGGTGGACTTTCATGTCGATGGCATTCGCGCTGGCAATACCACGCGCGGCCATCGCTTCCTCAGCCCGAACAGCTTCACTGTTAAGGACTTTGAGGACTATCACACCAAGCTCTCTGCCGCCCATGTGGTGCTCGACCGCGCCGATCGGATCGCGCAGATCGAAGAAAGCGCCAAGCAATTGGCTTTTGCTTCGGGCCTCGATGTGGTGGAAGACCAGGCCCTTTTGGAAGAAGTGGCGGGCCTCGTGGAATGGCCCGTGGTGCTCATGGGGAGCTTCGACGAGAGCTTCATGGAAGTGCCGTCCGAAGTCCTGATCTCCGCCATGCGCTCGCACCAGAAATATTTCTCCCTCGCCAAGGACGGCAAGATGAGAGCCAAATTCCTGGTGGTCTCCAATATGGAAACCGCCGATCATGGCGCGGCCATTATTGACGGCAATGAGCGCGTGCTGCGCGCCCGTCTGTCCGACGCCAAGTTTTTTTGGGACCAGGACCGCAAGAAAAAACTCATCGACCGCGTAGACGCGCTTGAAGACGTGGTCTTCCATGCCCGGCTCGGCAATCTGCGCGAAAAAGTTGCCCGCATTGAAGTGCTGGCAAAAGAACTCACAAAAGTCACGGGTGCCGATGAAGCCCAGGCCGCCCGCGCCGCCCTGATCGCCAAGGCGGATCTTGCTACCGAGATGGTTTTCGAGTTTCCCGAACTGCAAGGGGTTATGG
>SBHG01000064.1 GCA_006226305.1 Alphaproteobacteria bacterium
ATCAGTAATTAGTTTTTGATTCTCAGTGTTTCGAAACCTTTAGAGAGGGGACTTACGAAAATGGCTCGTAAGACTACGAAGAAAAAGGCCACCAAGAAAAAGGCGGTCAAAAAAGTGAAAAAGGCCGCCAAGAAAAAGGTAGCCAAGAAAAAGGTAGCTAAGAAAAAAGTTGCCAAGAAAAAGGTAGCTAAGAAAAAGGTTGCCAAGAAAAAGGTAGCTAAGAAAAAAGTTGCCAAGAAAAAGGCTGCTAAGAAAAAAGTAGCTAAGAAAAAGACGGCAAAGAAAAAGACCGCTAAGAAGGCTGCTAAGAAAAAGGTAGCCAAAAAGAAGACCGCTAAGAAAAAGGTCGCAAAGCGGAAGACTAAGAAAAAAACAGCGAAAAAAAAGAAGTAGAGCCTAGCTCTCGTTCTTTTCGTGAACGGAAAACGGCGCCTGCGCAAGTCGCACGGCGCCGTTCTTCATTTGAGCCTATGGAGCTGTATTATTGGCCGACCCCTAATGGGTGGAAAATCTCCATAATGCTTGAAGAATGCGCGATCCCTTATAAGGTTAAGTGGGTTAACATTGGCCTCGGCGAGCAATTTCGCCCCAAGTTTCTCAAAATTGCCCCGAACAATCGGATGCCGGCCCTCGTCGATCCGGATGGTCCGGGGGGAGCGCCGATTTCCATTTTTGAGTCCGGGGCCATTCTCCAGTACCTCGGTGAGAAAACCGGCCAGTTCTACCCAAAGGATCCGCGGGACAGGATCAATGTGGATCAGTGGCTGTTCTGGCAGATGGCCAATCTGGGTCCCATGTGTGGTCAGGCCCATCACTTCAGAGGCTATGCCAAGGGCAAAAGCCGATATGCGGCGCAGCGCTATACCAACGAGGTTAACCGGCTCTACGGCGTCATGAACAGGCAGTTGCGAGGCCGGGATTATTTGTCCGGGGCATACTCTATTGCTGACATGGCTGCCTGGCCCTGGGTATTGCCTTACAAGCGCCAAGGGCAAGACATGTCGGAGTTTCCTCATCTCTATAAATGGTTCAAGCGCATGGGCGAGCGGCCAGCGGTTCAGCGCGGGATTGGGCTGGGAGCGGATCTTCGCAATCGTCCGCAGTCGAAAGAGGAGCAGGCGCGGGCGCGCAAAATACTCTTTGGTCAAAGAGCCCGTTAGTCACGCTTGCCACCTTGTCCTCTCTTTCTCGGGCCCCTAAAGAAAATTTTCTTGTGGGCCCGTTTTTTTGTGAATTTTTTTTGTTAATTGCGGTTAAGAGGTCTCAAGAGAGACTTAATATCCTCAGGGCAGGGGCGTGGTTTGGGGGCATCGAAAAGCCTCAAAACCCAGAGAAACGCTTAAGATTTTCGGCTTTCCAGATGTGTTAATATTCCGGTAACCCATTGAATTACTTAAGAAAACTTGAACGTCGCCGTTAACCTAACCTTCACCGTCAAGCCTTCAACATCACTCTCGACAAACGAGTTCAACCCATCTTTTGGGGCCGCGCTCAAGAAGGAAAGACGCGGGCCGAGGGAGACGAAAATGGCATTGATGGATGTAACACCGGAAGAAGCAATTGCACGGGCCGATCAGGAAGCTTCAGGGGAAGCCCTCTATGATCTGGGTATCCTGTTTTCAACCGGACAAGGTGTTGAGATGGATTATGTGGCCGCGCACAAGTGGTTCAATCTGGCAGCGCTTCGTGGCAGCGAGGATGCCAAATCATGGCGCCAACAATTGTCAGAGGAAATGTCTCAGTTCGAGATTGCCGAGGCGCAGCGCCAGGCCCGTGAGTGGTTGTCTAAGCATTAGTGGAATAAATGCCGGTCGCGCTTGACGCGCGGCAGGTTTGGTCGGGGGACCAAGGGGGAGGCTCGATGCTCTTTTTAAAAAGGAGCATCGAGCCTTTTATTTGCGGTTACTGGGAAAGGGCTTCGCCTTCCTTTTCCTGCTGTTGTTTTCGCCAAAGGGAATTGGCTTCAAACTTGATGTACTCACGGATCAGATCCACTTCTTCGTCGGTCAGGATATCAGAGAATGATCCCATGCCGTTTTCCTGGAAGGCGCCTTCCATGATAATGTCGTGGTAGCTGTCCGCCAGGGCACCAACGGAGTAGCGCAGGTCCGGGATGAAATCGTGTCCCAGGCCGCGGGCAAAGAGCCCGTGGCAGACTGCACAATTGCGCTGGAAGATATCAGAGCCCTTGGCGATGTCCTCAGGGGTTCCTACGATGGCAGGGGGTTCAACCATTTCCGGGGCTTCATAAGTTGGCAGGGGTACATTCAGGCCGGTGCCCAGCTTGAAGGTGAGTACACGGCCGGCATTGCCAAACTCATGAATAGAGACGGCCGGATCATAAGCGGATGTGTGCCCACCGCCGCCATAGCCCGCCAAGACGGAAACATATTGCTCGCCATCGATCAAATAGGTGATTGGCGGCGCGATAATGGCCGTGCCTGTTTGGATGCGTTTGAGCTCTTCGCCGGTTGCCGCGTCCATGGCAATGAAATAGCCATCGCCGGTGCCCTGGAATATCAGTCCGCCGGCTGAGGTAAGCAAACCGCCGTTGATGACGGTTTTGCGGTCAAGTTCCCAGCGCAGCTTTCCCGCAACAGGGTCCCAGGCCTTTAACTTGCCGGCGCTGGGGGTGAAATTAAGGTCGGCACCGGTTTCAACGCCGACAGACTTGAAGACATCTGTCAGGACGGCAAAATCGTTTCCTGTATTCCAGGCGCCATTCTTGTGAACATAATCCTCGACGTGGTTATAGAAAAAAGTCGCGTCGATCGCCGGGATGTAGACGAGGCCGGTGTCCGGTGAATAAGACATGGGATGCCAATTGTGAGCGCCACCGGGTGCTGGAGCGATCTCCTTGAGCGCTTCGATATAGGCCAAGTCCGGGTTTTCAATCGGCCGCCCGGTTTCCATATCAACTTGTGTGGCCCAATTTGCTTTGCCGTATTTCTCCGCAGAAAGCAGCTCACCTGTTTCACGATCGAGAACGTAGAAGAAACCGTTCTTGGGTGCCTGCATGATGACTTTGCGAATTTCGCCGCCTATCTCAAGATCTGCCAGGATCATGTGCTGGGTGGCCGTGTAATCCCAGTTTTCGCCAGGTGTGGTTTGATAATACCAGGACATGCGACCTGTATCGGGGTTGATGGCAACAATTGACGACAGAAATAAATTGTCGCCGCCACCGGCACTGCGAATGAGGCGATTCCAGGGGGCGCCGTTGCCGGTGCCCACATAGAGCAGATTGAGCTCGGGGTCATAGGCCATGGAGTCCCAAGCCGTTCCGCCGCCGCCAACGTCCCAGTATTTGACGTCACTGCCGGAGGAATCCCAGGTTTTCATGGCGATCTCCATTTCCGGAGATTCAGCGGGGAGGGAGGGATTGCCGGGGACAATGTAGAATCGCCAGGCCTGTTCGCCGGTTTCCGTGTCATAGGCGGTGATATAACCGCGAACACCATATTCCGCGCCGCCATTGCCGATCACCACCTTGCCCTTCACGATACGCGGGGCGCCGGTGATGGTATAGGGCTGGCCAGGGTCAAAGGTTTGGACGGACCAGACAGGCTCACCGGTTTGGGCGTCCAAAGCGATTAGGCGGCCATCCAGGGCCCCCACATAGACTTTACCGTTCCAGACTGCGACGCCGCGATTGACCACGTCGCAGCATGCGTCGCGAGCCTTTTGCCCCGGGACCTCCGGATCAAATTTCCAAAGCTCCTGGCCGGTACGGGCATCCAGTGCGAAAACTTTAGACCAGGGGCCGCTGGCATACATAATCCCGTCAACAACTATGGGAGTTCCTTCCATGCCGCGAATGGCATCGGCGTCATAATCCCAGAGAAATCCGAGGTCTGCGACGGTTTCTTTGTTGATCTGATCAAGAGGGGAGAAGCGTTGCTCGGAATAGGTCCGGCCATGAGCCAGCCAGTTACCGGGCTCGCTGTCGGCATTCGCGATGCGAGCGCCGTCGACGGCTGCCACAGCGGCTTTTGCCGGGGCGGCGGTGTCGGGTTCAAGAGCCGGGGGCTGGTCCGTGTCCTGGCTGACGGCGACTTCTTGTTCCGGGACCGCAGGTGCGCTCGATCGCTGGTCAGGCTTGCTGCCTTGGAGCACCCCCCAAAAGGCGGCGGCGAGCAGCAAAAGGATGAAGAGTTTTTCAGCCAATAGTGTTTTGTTCATTTTTGATTTTCCTCCCATGAATCGGCTAAGCGGCATCTTAAGGGATGGTCTGAAGGGAGGCCAGTCAGAGTTCATCTTCTCTTTCATCATCTAGAAAAACAGTTTATTCTCAATGAGTTGTCGCATTGCGTGGTTACATGAGGGTGAACAGGACATGGTCAGAAAGGCAGGGTGTCCCAGATGCATAGGTTGAAAAATCTTCTGCTGAAATTACTCACCACCTTGGTGCGACCGGTTCGGCCTCTGGCGCGGGTCCTGATCCTATTGGTTCTGGTCGGGTCGCTCTACCTCGACAAAGCCGGGTACCTGGAACCGGTCAAAGAGATCCTCGCAGCGCCCAGTGTGACGCTACAAATTCAGAACTTTGCGATTTCACCTTATTCGGTGCTGCAAACCCTAGTGGTTTTTCTGGCTCTGTTTTGGGTCGCGTCGCTGATTTCGGACTGGTTTACGGCATCCCTAAAATACTTTCCGAAATTAGGCACGAGCAATCGCTCACTGATCGGGCAGGTCGCGCGCATCGGCATTTATATCCTCTTGTTTCTGGTCGGGCTCAACATGCTGGGAATAGACCTGACCCTGTTGACTGTCATCGGTGGTGCCGTCGGTATCGGGGTCGGGTTCGGTCTGCAGAAGATCGCCTCCAATTTTATCAGTGGACTGATCCTTTTGTCAGAGAAATCGGTGGAGATGGAGGATCTGGTTGAGCTGGATGACGGCACTGCTGGGTTTGTGCGACGCATTGGCGCTCGGTGTACTGTTTTGGAGACCTTTGACGGCAAGGAAATCATGATCCCAAATGAAGATTTTATTACAAGCCGTGTGGTCAATTGGACCTATAGCAATTTGAAAGGTCGTATTCAGATTTCGGTTGGCGTGGCCTATGGCTCAGACTACGAACTGGTGCGCACTCTCATTCTTGAAGCGGCCAAAGAGCATCCTGACTGTATCAACGATCCTGAGCCCCAGGCCCATATGCGCAATTTTGGGGATAGTTCGGTCGATTTTATTCTCTACTTCTGGGTTGGGGATATTCGAACTGGCCGTCTTAAACCTCAAAGCGATGTCATGATGGCCATCACGCGCAAATTTGATGAACATGGAATTGTTATTCCCTTTCCACAACGCGATATTCATCTACCCTCCAGCTTTGATCCGACAGGGAGAGTGTGATGTCTGGTCGATCTCATATCCTCCATTGTATGGAGCTTGGCCCGGGTGATGAATGGCGACCCGTGGATCTGGAATTGGCCGGAAAGGATTTCAGTCCGGCACATTTAACCTGGATTCATTTAGATTATGCGTCTCCTCACACACGTTCCTGGATTGAGAAAAATCTTTCTTTTCTTGATCCAACTATTTGGGATGCTCTTTTGTCAGAAACACCGCGTCCCAGAATTGAAGAGTATGAAGAGGGCATGGTTATCCTGATGCGGGCGGCCAATCTGAACGAAGGTCAATCGCCAGAGGACATGATTTCTGTGCGGATGTGGGTGGATCCCAAGCGGATCGTGACAGTGCAAAGAAGGCGGGTTCGGGCTATTGAGGACATAAGGGAGCGGCTTGTGTCACCGCGCGCGCCGAAGACGGTTGGCGGGTTTGTTGTCGCGCTTGTGCGGGCGATCATTGACCGCATGGAAGGGGTCTTGGGAGATCTCGACGATGAAACGGATGCTCTGGAAGAGGCTGTTTTGGCTGATGCGAACCTTGAGATTCGCGAACGGATCGTTCAGGCTCGCCATCAGGCGATTGTTTTTCGTCGCTATATTGTGCCGCAGCGCGATGCCTTGATGCAAATGCGATCCTTTGACTCCCATTTATTTGTGAGGCAGGAAAAGCTTGGGCTTCAGGCTATTGTCGATGACATGCAGCGCTTTGTCGAAGAGCTTGATGCCATTCGGGAGCGCGCGATGGTGATCAAGGATGAACTCGCTAACATTATGTCAGATCGACTTAATCAAAGGCTCTATTTGCTCGCAATTGTCACAGCGGTCTTTCTGCCCTTAAGTTTTTTGACTGGGTTGCTGGGCGTCAACCTGGGAGGCATTCCCGGCGCCAATAGCGTGATGGCTTTCACCGTGTTGTGCATGATTGTGTTTGTGACGATTGGGCTGCAGATTTGTTGGTTTAAATGGAAGAAGTGGTTTTAGAGCGCATGGCATCGTCATCTCACAGTTGTTTTCTTTGCTCAGATACCA
The DNA here is from genome assembly GCA_006226305.1 of Alphaproteobacteria bacterium. Classification (GTDB taxonomy): domain Bacteria; phylum Pseudomonadota; class Alphaproteobacteria; order M2410; family M2410; genus M2410. The sequence continues at coordinate 6,381 of SBHG01000064.1, forward strand.
ATCCAGACAAGGCCGTCAGTGGCTTGACCATCCGGTATGGCGACCGCTTTGTCGGGCCGCCTCAAAGAGCGCATGGTGGTATCGCAGTTGGTTCGCTCTTGTGTCCGGCACGGGCAGCGGAAGGGGCGCCGAGCTGGGCGCGGTTTGTAAGTGGTCGGCTGCGCAGGCCTATTCCCCTTAACAAGGACTTGCAAGTTGAGATCACCATGGGCTCCGACCTTGATGTTCAGGTGGCTGATGAAGACGGACTGGCCATTACTGGTTCGGTTGCTCTATCGAATGAGGATTTGGCTCCTGGCGCCAGCGTTCAGGGGGTTCCGGATGCGCTATGCCGGGACGTTGAAGAATTGGCGGAACTGGTAAGGGGTCCACTTGAGGGACCCTCCCTGATTTCACAGTCGACGGCTTATCAGGATAAATCCGGCCGAAGTTCGACGAACGGTTGTTATGGATGTTCCGAGCAATCGCATGCTCTGCGCCACAAGATGTATCGGACCGCGGGCCCAGAGATTGTTTCCCAATTCCTGCCTGATCCAGAGCATTTCGATGATCAAGGCCGACTGGATACCGCAATCATTGCGGCAGTTACGGACTGCCCGAACCTCTGGGTGCTTTTGGCGCAACACGCAGACATGGGGGCGGCTCTTCAGTCGGAGGAGGGTAAGATTTGGATTACCGGGACGCATTCAGTTCATTATCTGAGAGTGCCTGAGCGATGTGACGAGTATCGCGTTGTGACCCGGATCCTATCGCAAGAGGGACGCAAAGGCTTTACCCTGGCGGTGTTGTTTGATCTTAACGGCACCCCTTTAGCGGTTGCGGAGGCGGTTTCCATTTTAATTGATGTACCGCCCGAAATGATGTGATCGCCCTTTAATCCAAAAGGAGACTAACCTTGATACAGGCTGATTTGACCGGATATGTGGCCGCCGTAACCGGCGCCTCTAGCGGTTTTGGTAAAGCTATTTCCAAAACACTTGGTGAGGCGGGCGCACATGTTTTTATGTGCGGGCGGACGGCAAGCGCTCTTGAAGAGACGAAAGCCGAGATCGAATCTGCCGGTGGTGGCGCGACTATTTCGACCTTTGACATCCGCGACCTTGAGGCGCTTGATAAATTTGTCCGGGATGCAGGAGGTCTGAAAGGCCGATTGGATGTGATGGTCAACAATGCCGGTCTCGGTTACAACAAACCGATTACGGAAGGCCATGCAGATGAGTGGCGGGAGATGCTGGACGTCAATGTTCTTTCACTTTTGCAAGGGTGCAAGAGCGCTGTAGATGTCATGCGCGAAACTAAATCTGAAGGCCGGATCATCAACATTTCAAGTACGTCGACCTTGCGACGGGATTCTGGGGTGTACGGGGCGACAAAATATGCAGTCAACAATATCAACAGCACCCTGCGGCAAGAGCTAGAAGACGACACAATCCGAGTAACGGCTATCAAGCCCGGGGTTTTTGTGACGAATTTTGTCCGAAATCTGCAACCGGAAATGGTTCGGGGCATGATGGAAATGGTGGGCATGAGTGACGTCCAGCCCGACAATGAGGGTAAGTTTCCGACGGCCGTGTTGCAGGAATTTCAAAAGAAAATGGGCAGTGTGGCCGGGGATCCGCAAGCCGTTGCCGATGTTGTGCTCTATGTGGCCAGTCTGCCGGTGAGCGTCAATGTGGAAGAATTGGTGATAAGACCCCCGAAATCGATGACGATATAGGCATGTGAAAAGAGCGCTTCCAAAAGAAGCGCTCTTTTTTGATCGTAGTAGGTAATGTCACTGATTAAGAGGATTTGGCTTTTCTTCCAGGGATCAGGGACGGGGTGGTCTTGCGATAGTTCCGGTAGTCGTCACCGAGGTCATCGACAAGAGTTTTTTCTTCATAGTGAACGCCGATGACGACATAGGCTGTCATGACCAGATTGAAAAATAACCGGTTCACAGTCATGTCTGGTGCCGACCAGAAAGCGAAGAGGACCGCAGTCATCATCGGGTGGCGCACCAGCTTGTATAAGAGCGGGGTCGTAAAAGTCGCATCCTTGTTGTCCAGGGTGCGGATGTTCTTCCAGGCCTGCTGTAGGCCAAAAAGATGGAAATGGTTGATGAGGAAGGTTGTAAAAAGAACCATGACCCAGCCCAAGGCATAGGCCGCGAGCAGGATGTTGCCAAGCAACGTGCCTGCGGTCGTCCAGATGGCACCTTCGACAGGAACCCAGAAAAAGACCAGAAGGGCGGTCATGGCGGCAACGAAAACCAGATAGGTGGAGCGTTCAACCGCAGCAGGGACGAAGCGGGTCCACCATTTTTTGAACGGTTTGGATGCCATGATTGTGTGCTGGCTGCCCCAAAGAACGAGTAATCCCAAATTCCAGATTAAGGCGAGAGGTGTCGCAAGCTTGGGGGCCAGAGGTGAAGCTGTATTGATTGTGTAAGGGACGAAGAGATCGCCAACAAAGCAGATCAAATAAAGCAGAGTGGCGACGCCCAGAAAGTAGCAGGCTATGCTGTAAGTCATTGCAAGTATGCGAAACATTTTGATTTCTCCTAAGTGGCGATGATTGATCGTCCAGTTGGGTGGGCAAGGGGGCAATGTTGGATCACCGCCCCCCGGCAGTGCAGCCCGTCAATTAGGCCGCCGTGTCGGTTTGATTTGCCATGGCGTGAACATCTGCCGCTGTGAGGCAATGTCCGCCGATGCCCCAATCACCCTGTTCGATTTCGTTGATCCGAACCCAGGTGACCTGGCGAAGGGCTTCGCCTTCGATACCGACCATGGTGTCGGTTACTTTCTTGACGATGTCCTGCTTCTGTTCAGCGGTGAATACATCTTTGATGACGTCAATGGTTACGAGTGGCATTTGATTTCTCCTATGTGTGTTTGCTCCGGTTCATCCGGCGATGCATAGGGTTATGCTGGTTGGGGGGCGGCCTGGGTAGTTCACGGTCTGAAGTAAACCACTACAGAACTTGTAGTAAGCCACTACAGATTTTGTATAATAATACGCTAGGACACTCAGGAGGGCTCTTTGCATGCAATACCATCAGTTTTGCCCGATCGCGAAAGCGACGGAAATCCTTGGGGAAAAGTGGACTATTCTGATCCTCAGGGAGGTTTTGATGGGCGGGCGACGCTTTAATGTGATTCAAAGAGGGTTGGGCGATATTTCCCCCGCGCTTTTAACTGCCAGGCTCAAATCACTGGAAGTGGATGGGTTGATCCTTAAGCGCAAGATCTCCGGACAGCGTGGGTTTGAGTATTATCCTACCGCAGCCTGTGAGGAACTTCAGCCCGTTATTCTGGCGCTTGGAGAATGGGGGCTTTGTCATGCCCGCCACACCATTCTTGACGAAGATTTCGATGTGGATTTTTTGATGCTTTACCTGGAGCGCAGCGTAGACCCGAGCAAGCTGGTCGGTGATGTCACTGTCGTGAAGTTTCATTTCACGGACCTGAAAGAGCAATCTGACTACTGGCTGATGATCGAGGGCGATCGCGTAGAGCTTTGCCTGAAAGATCCGGGGCGGGACGTTGACGTTTATTTTTCCTCCACGGTGCGCACATTGTCTGATGTCTGGATGGGAGACAGAACCTATCGCGAGGCTATCAAGGCCGGGGATTTGGACATTCAGGGCATAGCGGCCCTGACACGCAATGTCAGCGCCTGGCTGCGGCCGAGTATCTATGTGGACGCACCGCGCGCGCCCATGCCGCCCCAGGCCTCTTCAGGAGAGGTTATTCAGCTGCGTCCTTAATGGGCCCATTTTGATTTGCCGCCCACCAGGGTCCCTAGCGCCGCCAGAAGATCGGCAGAAAAATGACATATACGGAATAGACCTCAAGTCGTCCGATGAGCATGCCGGCCGACAAAAGCCATTTGGCGGTGCTGTCAATGTCATGGAAGGTGCCAGCGGGTCCGACGATGGGACCAAGGCCAGGACCGACATTGGAAATGGCCGTTGCCGCAGAGGAGAGGGCGGTAACAAGGTCTAATCCGGCGCCCATGAGTGCGATGGCCAGCAATCCATAGGTGATTGCAAACAAGAAAACAAAACCCATCACCGATGAGACAATGTCTTCGCTGATGGCTTTCTTGTTGTAATGCGGGACAAAGACCCCGCTCGGATAGATCATGCGGCGCAAGATCGTGTGGCTGGCGGAAAACAGAATTTGGAAGCGGAACACTTTCATGCCGCAGGCCGTGGAACCCGCGCAGCCACCAACAAACATGAGAAAGAACAATAAACCGACCGGGAATGTTCCCCAGAGCGAGAAATCGCCGGAGGTATAGCCTGTTCCTGTCATGATCGAGGTCACCGTGAAGGCAGCCTTGCGCAGAGCGTATTCGGTGGAAAATTCCTTTAAAAATACCAACCAGGCGGTGACACTCATGATTGCCGCAAAGAGGAGCGCGAGATAGCCCTGGACCTGACTGTCGCGGAAAATGGCGCCCAGGTCTCCGCGCAAGGCTTTGGCGTAGAGCAGGAAGGGGATGCCGCCTGCGATCATGCCGAAGGTGATGATTACGTCAATGGAAGCGCTGTCAAAGTGCCCCACCGAGCTGTCGGATGTTGAAAAGCCGCCCGTGGCGATGGTCGTCATGGCATGGACGGTAGCTTCGAGAGGCTTCATGCCCGCACCGTAAAGAGCGGCGCCACACAGAACCGTCATGCCCAGATAAATCGCCGAAATGATGGCCGCGATTGCGATGGCGCCGGATCGATCCGAGGAAGACACGTCGAAGGCCTCAACCTTGAAGAGCTGCATACCGCCGACGCGCATCAAAGGCAGGACAGAGATAGCCATAACCACAATCCCGATGCCGCCGATCCACTGCAATATACCCCGCCACAAAAGGAGGCCCGGGGCCAGTTCATTGAGGCCGACGATGACGGTTGATCCGGTGGTGGTTAGCCCGGACATGGCCTCAAAATAAGCATCGGTGAAGGTCATGTTGGCTTCGGAGAACATGAATGGCATGGATGCGAAGGCCGGCAGGATGACCCAGGCCAGACAGGTCATGACAAAGCCGTCGCGGGTCGTAAAGCTGGGCTCTATCCCCAGGTTGCCGAAAAGCAGGGTCCCCGCCACCACGGCGGTAACCCCTGCGGAGATCATGAATACCTTCCAGTCCGGATTGTTCTGTGAGCCGTCCACCATGGCCGGAAAGCACATGCATAGGGCCAGAACACCCAGAAGGCCGCCGATAATCAATAAAACGATGCGTGGGTTCATGGAGTGGAGGCCTTAAGAAAGATTCGTCCTTGAAAGAATAGTGACTATTGGGGGCGAGCGCACCCAGTGTCGCGAGGGGCTCACTAAGAAAGTTCGGGCGGGTTTTGTATGATTTTTGTCCTCTTGTCGCAACAATGTCGCGAAAAATGCCTAAAACTTGGGTCTTTTTTGGGTTCCGCACCTGAGAAGATGAAGGGTAAGGTTTGACATCTTGTGGTTAACGCCCCTTGGGCGGGTGAAAAGCGAGGCTTAGCGTGAAAAAGGTTTATTTGGCATTTGCGGCCCTGTTGGCCGGAGCAGTGATCGTTGGTTGTGGAGAGCCGACCAGCACCTCTGTGGACACCCAGGTCCAGGCGGCGGAGGAAAAGGTGATCACCTTGATGTTCACCAATGACGTGGAAAGTGCCTATGACCCCATCCCGGCTTATTGGCTGGATGATATTGGGCGCATTGGCGGGATCGCCGAGATGACGACCTTGATTAATACTCTACGCGCTTCCGAGCCAAATCCCTTCCTCTTTGATTCAGGGGATATTTTTACTGGGTCCTTGGCGAAGGAAACCCATGGCGAGCTTGCCTTTGAGCTTATGAACTCAATGGGCTATGACGCCATGGCGATTGGCAATCACGAGTTTGAATATGGCCACGAGATTTTTGCCTGGGAGAAAAACCGCGCCGCATTCCCCGTGCTCGGCGCCAATATGTTTTACAAGGACACGGACCACCCTTACGCGCAATCCTATACGATAATAGAGCGCGATGGGGTGAAGATCGGCGTCGTTGGCATTATGGGCCGTGATGCTGTGTCGGCCATCATACCCTCCTTTATCGCGCCGCTGGACGTGCGCGAAGAAGCGGCGGCGGTTCAAGCTGCGGTCGATGCGATCCGGGATGATGTGGATTTGGTGGTTTTACTCACCCATGAAGGCAAGACCGCGCCGATGCAAACGGATGCGGAGAGCGATCCGCGCCTTCAGCGGGACATCGATGCTGACATTCGGTTGGCCGGCGCCGTTACGGGCGTTGATGTTCTTTTTGGGGGGCATGCGGATGCGGGGACCCCGGAGCCTGTTGTTCAACCCAAAACAGGCACGCTGATCATGCAAACTTATGGCCAGGCCACCCATTTGGGCTATCTTCAGGTTGTCCTCGACGAAACAACGGGCAAGATCAAGTCTTACGATGGAAAACTGATACCCGTGGATGCGGACAAATTCACGCCTGACCCTGTGGTGCTTGGCAAGTTGCAGGATTATCGCGAGCAGTTTCCAGAGCTTTATGAAGTGGTGGGGCGCTCAGACCACTATATGCCGCGACGCTACATCGAAGAGAGCGAAGTCGGATCCCTGTTTGCCGACATTCTGCGAGAAGCGGCAGGCACCGACATCGCCTTTGTGCATGCGGGGTCCTTGCGCAAGGATATTCCGGAGGGGGCTTTAACACGCGCTGATATCCTGGACGTCTATCCGTTTGTGGATGATGTGTTGCTGGTCGAACTGACGGGAGCGGAGATTGCCGAGGTGCTTGAACAAAGCTTCACCCTTGAAAGAGGGCTTTTACAAGTCTCAGGAATGGAGATCCGTTATGATCTTTCCGGACCGCTCGGTGCTCGGCTTGTGAGCGCCCGTGTGGGTGGTGAGGATTTGGATGCCGCGCGGGTCTATTCAATCGCGGCGCCAGGCTTTTTGGCGGAAGGCGGCGATCTCTATGTGACGTTTAAGGGAAAAGAAATCCTGGGCAATGCCGGCCGGGTTTCAGATCTTGTGATCGCGCATATTCAGTCACAAGACTTAGTGGCCTCGCCGCCCTTGGGGCGGATGCGGGAAGTCGATCCAGCTCCGTAAAATGGATTGTGTTTTTTGCGGTTTGAATTTGTGGCGGAGAGGAAGGGATTCGAACCCTCGAGACGATTCCTCGCCTACTCCCTTAGCAGGGGAGCGCCTTCGACCACTCGGCCACCTCTCCA
>SBHG01000055.1 GCA_006226305.1 Alphaproteobacteria bacterium
ACAGGCATGGAAGACGAAGGTCACGAAATCGCCGGTCGCGCTACCTTCAGCCCTGAGTTTAACGATGTTCAGCTTCACTTTGGTGGTTCCTTCCGCCTGCGCAATGCCGGTGACGGTGCCGACTACAAATATTCACAGCGCCCGCATTTACACCTGTCTCCGGCCAAATTTGTAAGTTCTGGATCGGTCGGCCCAGAGGACACACTTTACGGCGTTGAGTTTGGCGCCCTCAGCGGCCCGTTCTGGGCGGCTGCCGAATATGCGCAGTTGAAAGCCGACGACAAAACCCCGGCAAGTGACCCGACCTTTGGTGGTGGCTATGTTGAAGTAGGCTACTTCTTCACAGGCGAAAGCCGAGGTTACAAAGCAAGCAAAGGCGCTTGGGACCGTCCGAAAGTCAACAATGCCCTCGGCGACGGCGGCATGGGCGCGCTGGCCGGTGTTGTCCGCTACGACATCATTGACCTGACTGACGAAAGCTGGACCGGTGGTACGCAAGATACCTATGTCCTCGGCCTCAACTGGTACCTCAACCGCTACACCCGCTTCATAGCTAACTACAGCCACTCCAAGATCAAGGACGGGTTCAACGTGGCGGCCAATGGCCTCGATGGCAAAAATGAAGTCGACGGTTTTGGCCTGCGCGCCCAGATCGACTGGTAATCCTCCGATTTGTCTCCCTCTCCGGGAGGCAAACCAAGTAGATGGACCCTCGCGCGGCAATCCGCGTGAGGGTTTTTCTTGCGGCAGACCGGAATCAGGCCCCTAATTACCCTCTTGGACGTCTTGAGGGGGTATTAAATCATGCAATTAGGTGTGAACTTCATGGCTGTGGCATTGGGCTTTGCGGCTTTTATGACCAGCACATCTGCGATGGCCGACGACGCCTTCAGTTGGCAGGTTTCTGGCCGCCTCATTGGCGATGCCGCCTGGATCGAAGATAGCGACAATACTTTCGACGTTGCCTCATCCGAGATCCGATACGCGCGAATTGGCGTCAAAGGCAAAATCTTTTCCGATCTTGGCTACAAGCTGGACCTCGATTTTGCCGGCAACACCGTCACGGTCAAAGATGCATATATTTCCTATGCTGTGGCCGATAGCTGGAAGCTTAAATTCGGGCAAAGTGGGGTTTTTAACACGATGGAAGGCCTGACCAGCGGTCGGTTTACTTCCCTGATGTCACGGGCCGCTTTCATTGAGGCCTTTGGGGCGGTTCGCAATGTGGGCGTCAGTCTGGAGACCGGGGATCAGGATTGGACCCTATCCTTTGGTATCTATCGCGGCACCGCGGATGAGGGATTGGAAGATGCGGGTCATCTTTTGGCTGCCCGCGCGACCTGGAGCCCGGCTAGGGGCGAACATCGGATGCATCTGGGCGGTTATGTGGTTTCACGCCAGGCAGGAAGCGGCGTCGACTTCCGTTACCGTGCCCGCCCCTTTTTCCACCTGTCGCCTGTCAGGCTTGTCAGTACTGGCGCCGTTGGGACGGAGGACATTTTCGCCGGCGTCGAGGCCGCATGGGTTGAGGGACCGTTTTGGATCGCTGGTGAATATGGGTTCGACAAGGTCACTTCAGCCGCCGCAGGGAGCGATCCATCATTTGATGGAGGATACATCGAAGCGGGTTATTTTCTGACCGGTGAAACGCGGGCCTACAGCACAAGTCGCGCGGTCTGGGACCGCCCGAAAGTGGACCGTCCGCTCGGCCAGGGGCCTGGCGCTTGGGCCATCGTCGCTCGCTACGACACCCTCGATCTGACAGATAAGGGCTGGGCCGGTGGAACCCAGGACACCATCGCCGCAGGACTCAATTGGTTCCCGACCTCGCACACACGATTGACCGTCAATTACAGCAGATCTGAGATTGAAGAAGGCTTTAGCGTTGTCGCCAACGGGCCAGACGGAAAAAACAAAGTGACGGGCATCGGTCTGCGGGCCCAGATTGATTTTTAAAACAGGCATTTGGAAATTGAAAAAACCCGCGAGGTTTTCGCCTCACGGGTTTCTGAGCCTTTGGACGTGAGGCTCGTTAGATGGCGTGTTTGCCCGCCTCATGGCGACCCACCACCATGTGGTGAACTTCATCCGGACCGTCCGCAAAGCGCAGATGGCGCTGATTGGCATACATGCCCGCAAGCGGCGACCACTGAGAGATCCCTGTGGCGCCGTGCATTTGAATGGCCTGGTCGATGATGGTGCAAACCTTTTCCGGCACCATGGCTTTCACCGCGCTCACATAAACCCGCGCCTCGCGGTTGCCGAGCACGTCCATGGCCTTGGCGGCCTGCAACACCATGAGCCGCATGGCGTCAATCTCAATGCGGGCCCGGGAGATCAGCTCTAGGTTCTTACCGAGCTGAATGATCTTGCGGCCAAAGGCTTCCCGGCTCGAGGCCCGCTTGACCATCAGTTCCAATGCTTTTTCGGCCTGACCAAGCGAACGCATGCAGTGGTGGATACGGCCCGGACCAAGGCGCAGCTGTGAGATCTCAAAGCCGCGACCCTCGCCAAGCAGAATGTTTTCCTTCGGCACACGCACATTGTTGAACTTCAGGTGCATATG
>SBHG01000211.1 GCA_006226305.1 Alphaproteobacteria bacterium
GTTATGTCGCTCGCGGCAGATGTCTTCGACATCACCTCCGCTGGGGTGGGCTTTCGCCCGAGGCCCAGTCGGGCCTAGTTTCAGTTATGTCGCTCACGGCAGATGTCTTCGATATCGCCTCCGGTGGGACATCGCCTCCGTGCGCAAAGGTTGCTTTGTTAATGCATCTGATAATGCGGTGTGACCCAAATGGGCGAGGACCAGGCCATTTCCGTAGAAGTGGCAGGCAGGCCTTCCGGCGGGGTCTCGCCAATACGAAGGGCGTCATAGGTTGACCACCGACAGGTTGGGTTCTGGATGACGCGAACATAATAAAAAGCGTTCTGCGTCGGGACATAATCCGGATCCCGCCAAAGTGTCGATAAGGAAGATGCGCCTTTGCCTTCTTCAAATGCACAGTTAGACAGATCGACTTTTGCCGTTGTGAGCGGGCAGCGGTGGGTTTGAGGGTCGGCGCTGCGGCCATCGCTGCAAGCCACGTCATAGATGGCCTCATGGGTCTTTCCGTTCTCTCGCCACGACTTGATAATCTGAACCTTGTCCAAAGGGGCATCCATTGCGTCCTGCCTTGCCAGGACGAGGAAGGCGGGCGCTCCTTGATCCGACGACATCAGCGTGCCGCCCATGGGGACACCGCCCGCGTAGGCCGCCGCAATGGGATCATCCGAGGTCGTCAGATCCGCGCTATAGGTAAAGCTTCCGAAGAACCTCAATTCGATGCGCGTGCCCGAGGTGGCGTAGGTTTCCTTGGCCATCATGGCGTCGAAAATAGCGCCGCGTGTGTTTTCCGGTGCCCAGACAGCGGCGAGACCGCCCGGATTGCGCTTGAGCTGACCACGCTCCTTGCCAAGCTTGGAATGGAGGCGGTTTTGGGCTGGGGCGCTCTGGGCGGCCGATTCGCCCCGGAAGTCATATTCTTCCGTGTCGCCCGGATTGGAGTTGTGGGTGTCCGTTGATCCCACCAGCCCGAAAGCAAGGGGATTGACGCCCAGGTCTTCTTGCAGCTTGAGGCCTTTTTTGAGGCCATCGCGCATCATGGAGGTCTCCTTGATGCAAAGGGTTTCCTGGCCTTCTTCGCAGACCGGGAAGAACTGTTCGAAAGCGCATTGCTCGTCGGAGGTGCCGATGCCGATGGCGCATTCCGAATTGCCCTTGATCTGGAACATTTCAACGAGCGGTTCGACGCGCTTGCGGGTCATCCAGTCCTCGGCGGTATAAGCGTCCCCATCAATCGTGACATCTGCAAAGGCAAGGCCCCACGTCTTGTTCGGATTATGGGGGATGGTTAGATAACGGCAAGGCTCGGTGCATCCATCAGAGAGCTGGCGCCAAAGATCAATTTCGGTCAAGGCATCAAAGGTTGAGATGGCGTGGTCGGGCACCTCGCTGCCACGGAAAATGATATTACGGTGGATCTTTCCATTGTCCGGTAGGGGCGGTGAATATTCGTAAGATGCGAAGGCTGTAAACTTACCTGGATCGTTATGACGATCTGCTGTTTCGGCTATTTTGGCCCAGGTCTGTTTGGCAAGCTCGTGCGCAAGCTTTTGATCTCCCAACAAGTCGCCAAGCTGAGAGACAGGTGGACGCAGCTCTCCCTGGCGGCGTAGTTCAAGGAAAAACCTGACGTCCGGCTTTTGCAGACGGTCGCACATTTCTTTCAGGTCGGGCTTGTCAGCATGGTGAGCACAGGCTTCATGCAAGCCAAACCCTTCGGCGTGATCGGTGATCGCGACAAAATCGAGTGGCCTTGATAGCTGCATCACCTCACCAACAGGATTTGTGTAGGGCTTGCCGCGCGCCATTTCATAAGCCTGGTCAAGGGTCAGCCGGTTGCCGAAGATGTAAGCATCGAAGGAAAGGTTTGTGTGGGAATGGACGTCGCCCCAGTAAAGGTTTTTTGTTTCGCTGGGATCAGGGTATTGGGCCGGCTGGGGAGTGGGTTTGGTGAAGGCCTCTTCGTTCTGCGCCCCGGCCAGGACCTTCAACTCCTCAATGATCTCAGCGGAAATCAAGGTCGTGCTGAGTTTCTTCTGAACATAGAAATAGCTCCCGGCCCCGCCAATGAGAACGACAAGGATAACCCATTTTAACCAGCGCATAGTGTGACTCCCCCATCTGTTGTTGGTGAGAGAGTAGTCGTAACTTGCCGGAAGTGAAAGCGTAGATGCAAACTTTCGGGTCTAGGACGACGTAATGAGGAATTAAGTGGGTTCGCGCCCTCAGTCAACCGGCAGCCCACTTGGTACCGTTGCGGGTTTGCCAAGCTTGCCGGGCAGGCTCTTTTCGTCTGTCAGTGCGCCGAGGAAAGCAACAAGGGCGTTTATCTCTTGCTCGGTCAACTCTTTCGGCGCCAGCTCATTTGCGGCGGCGATATTGATCCACTCGTCCGTATTGCTCAAAAGAAAATCAGAGCCGTTGATGGTGTCGGCGTCGGTTAAAATAACTTCCTCGCGGTCAAAAGTTTGCAGAGCGGTAAGCGGGTCCAGGTGATGACGAACAACGGATTTCAGATCGCTATAGGCGCCGGTGTGACCGTAGGGAGCGGTGTGCTCAACATTTCTAAGGCTTGGGGTGCGGAACCTGTAGCGATCTTCTTCGTTGCCGGTTTCATTAAACCGGCCGTAGTCGGTTGAAATCTCGCCATCCAGAACATTTTTCCCGGGGCCAAATTGGGGCATGGCAATGGCATGAAATTTCTGATCGGTAAAGAGGCTGCCTGAATGACATGAGGCACAGTCACCTTTGCCATAGAAAAGCTGCATACCGAATTTTTGTTCTTTCGTGAGGGCGCGACTGCGACCTGCCAGGTAGGCGTCAAAGGGCGATTGGTTGGATTGCCACTCCTGAGCTACAAAAGCGCCTATGGCATTGGCAATATCGACAATGGTTATGTCCGCGATTGATGTGCGGTCCGGATAGGCCGCCAGAAAGGGCGCCTCATAGGCTTTCAGGGACTGAAAGCGGGATTCGATCATTTTCCAACCTTCGGTAATGTCGGTTTCACAGGCAAGCCCGACCTCGTTTTCATTTGCGGTGCCAGCCATCTCCACTTCCGATGTCATGGGAAAAAGGGCTTGAGCCGCCAGGGCGCTTTCCAGGCCCTCCGGCAGTTTGTTGCCCGCGGGCGTGCGAAAACCGCTCGGCATAGTGGGATCGGCCTCAACACGGCCATCATGAAAAACGTTCAGAATATCCTTGGCGCCGAGATTAAATAGGGCGGGGGCATTACGAGGGATGCGGGACTCAGCCCGGGCAGACCCATATCCAGCTGAGCGTTGCTGGCCCAGGTTTTCACCACCCTCACCAATACCCAGGGAGAGGCCATCGCTCGAGCCCAGGTCTGGATGGTGGCATGTGGCGCAGGCGATATTGCGGTTGCCGCTGAGCTCCTTATCGAAAAAGAGAAGTTGACCCAACCGCGCTTTCTCCTGGGAGACAGAAATAAAATCCGATTTTGTCAGGCGATCAGGAAGCTGGTCACGGTGATCCGGGCCCCGGGCATGAGCGGCTCCGGCGGCAAAGAGGATTATGAGCGCGGCGAGTCCCGCGCCAAACTGTTTCTGACTCAGATAGCCCATGTCATGCTCGCCTGAGAGGCCCCCAATCAATCCCCAATACAACTGGGCTCTATTTTGAGGGCAAAACCGGCAGAAAGTCTAGTGTTGCGACGCTTTTTCGCAGGCCGTCATGAAAGGCTGGTGTTGGAGGACGACCATCTCTGGATCGACCAAAATCTGCGCATTTTCCGGGATTTTGACCTCCGCGTGCCCGCCAGGCATGGGAACAATCCGAATTTGTCCATTAATTTCGACGGGGATCGGCATGGGGAAAAGCGAGCTATTGGCTGATTTCCAGGTCAGGATCAAAGTGTCTGAGCCTTGCATGACTTCAAGCTCGGGAAGAGCTGCCGTTCGCAAATAGGCGTCAAAGAACCATGACAAATCCTGCCCGTATTCCTGAGAGGCGATCCGCTGTAGATCATCGGTGGACCGATAGCGGGTTTTGATGGGCGCGGACAGTTTTTCCGGGGACTTTGTGTCGTAAAGAGCGATCTTCATGAACGACCAGAACCGATCTTCCCCCATAACGAATTTGAGCGTGCGCAGAATGAGGGCGCCTTTGGCGTAAATGTCACCACCGGGACCTTTGTCAGAGAGATACATCTCTTCCTCTTTCCAGGCGCCGGGCGGGGCGACAGCGACGCAGTTTTTCAAGCCTTTGTTCAGGTTGACGATCTGAGCCAGATAGGCAGCTTGACCGCGCGTTTCTTTGATGTAGAGGGGCTCGATAAAGGTGGCAAATCCCTCATGAACCCAGAAGTCAGACCAGTCTGGCGCTGTCATGAGATTACCGAAATATTCGTGGGCAAATTCGTGGTAGAGCAGGGCGTAATTGGGAAAACCTTCAAAGACGTACTTCGCGCCATAGGCATTCAGACTTTGATGCTCCATGCCATAGAAGGGAGCCTCTGCAAAACCTGCTTTTTCGGGTGCCCAGGGGTAGGGTCCGAGGGTGCGTTCAAAAAAGGCAATGTAAGGCAAAATGTTTTCGTTGAAGAGCTTTTCGGCTTTTTCCTCGTTTCCGGGTAGGTGCCAGAACATGACCGGAAACTCAGTTCCGTTGACGGAGGTCATGGTCTTTTCGATAAGTTTGTAAGGGGCGATGTTGAAGGTTACGCCGTAGTCGTTGATGGGAAAATCCGTATGCCAATGAAATTTCTCTTCGGCATCGCCGACAGGGTCTCTTGACACCATCAGGCCGTTCGATAGCGCTGTGAGCCCTTTGGGTACCGTCAGATATACATCCAGCGACTCCGCTTCATCAGAAGGGTGATCCTTGCAGGGCCACCAGATATCGCAACCTTCGCCTTGAATGGCGATGCCGATCCAGGGCGCGCCATCGGGTGTCTGATCCCAAACAAAGCCACCCAGCCAGGGGGCATTTTTGGCGACATGGGGGCGGCCGGAATAAGTGACTTTGGTCTTGAAGATCGCACCAACAGCAATCACCTGCGGCGCGTCGATAAAGAGTTTGCCATCAGCCTTTTGGTATGTGGTCGGGACACCATTGAGGGTGACAGACTTGATTTTGAAACGACTGTCGAGATCGAGTTCGACGCGTGTGATCGGGTCTTTAGCGCGTGCCACCATTTCGGATGAGGCGGTGATTGAACGCTTTTCAATTAGGAAATGGGTGTCAATCGTATAGTGCTTGACATCGTAGGCTGCCTGACCCGGACTGAGTTCGCCGCCGCTGTCCAAGGTCACCTGTGCGGCTGTAGGCTCATTGCTAAAAAGGCCGTCGAGGGAAAGCTTTCCTTGCGGTGCGGAACAACCCAGAAGGAAGCTGAGCCCGACCAGGGACATGAGACTTTTTGATTTCATGGGGCTTACTCCAGAGTTGCGATCACCTGGCCTTCTTCGACAGGATCGCCTTCTTCGACTAAAAGCGCTTTGACGACGCCATTGCGCGGCGCGACGATCGGGATTTCCATTTTCATCGATTCCAGAATGATGATTGGATCGTCTTCATCAACGGAAGTGCCAGGTGCGGCTTCAATCTGCCAAACCTTTCCCTTCACTTCGGATTTGACATCAGTCATGGGGTTTCCTTCCGGTTCTTTTTGATGGTTTTGGGTGTTTGATAACATTCAAGGACAGCGGTGTGAAAGGCAACTTCTTGCCAGTCTGTGATATCAATCCGGAAAACGCTCAAGGCGGCGGTGGGGTAATTGGCGTGGAGAAATTTAGCGTCGCTCTGGTCTCCAGAAGATGGGTCAATCAGATTTGCTGCAAGCGCATGAATCCCTGGATTGTGAGCCACAAGCATCAGGGTTTGACAACCCAGCGGTGCTCTGGCAGCAGCGGCGAGCAATATGTCCTCCGATGCATGATAAAGATCGGGGCTAAACGTGACGTCGGGCTGTGAGGGTAATCGAGTGATGAGCCGCTCGACGGTTTGACGGGTGCGCTTGGAATCTGAGGAAAGGATTAGATCCGGGATGAGGCCGCTACTGGCCAAAAATTCTCCAATGAGGGGTGCATCTTTTTCACCACGTTGATTGAGTGGGCGGTCATGGTCGCCGCGTGCGCCGCTCAGCCAATCTGATTTGGCATGGCGGAGAAGGATAAGTCGTTTCATGCCTGGTGCCTCTGTTTTGGGGGCGGCGCATGAGCGGCTCCGGTCACAACCGCTACGGATTTGATGGCGCCCCAAATTTTTGCGCCGGGGGCCAGCGCAAGGCGCGTTACTGACCGGTCGGTGATTTGCGCCCAAAGCTCAATGGCATCTGACACTCTAAGTCCGACATGGGCCTGCCCTGGTGCAGCTGGAGAAATTTCTAAGATCTCCGCCTCGAACGTATTGAGAATGCTGCTTTCCTCGGGTTTGGCGCGTGAGATTGCGATATCAGAAGCGCTCAAACGCAAGCGGACTTCGGCGCCAATAGGTCGTGGGAGGCGCGGGATCCAAAGGGAGAGGCCCTGAGCGACAACCCGGCTGAGATTAAACGGCATGTCATGCTCTGTCAGTCTGGCAGTCAAAATGGTGCCAAGCTCTGTAGCCTGCCCGGAGGCATCGGCTCGGCCAAGGAAGGCGAAATGCTCACGCTTATTAAAGACGGTATCGACGGGCCCCTGATCACGCATGCGACCATCTTCAAGAAGGATGAGTTGATCGGCGAGACGCAGGACCTCGTCGGCATTGTGGCTGACATAGAGGATTGGGGTCTGGAATCGTTCCGATAACTCGTCGATGAAGGGCAAGATCTCGAGCCGGCGCGGGGTATCGAGGGACGACAGGGGCTCGTCCATTAACAGCCAATCGGGACGGGAGAGAAAGGCGCGGCCGATGGCGACCCTTTGCTGCTCTCCGCCGGACAGGTCGGCCGGATGACGGTGCAGGAGGGTATCGAGGCCGAGAATTTGAAAGACATCATGGGGCGCTGGTCCTTGCCGATCGGAGCTGCGCCATTTTGCGCCATAGGAAAGATTTTCCTCAACGGTCAGATGAGGAAACAGGCGTCCGTGCTGAAAGACATATCCAATGCCGCGTTGATCTGGCCTCATGTCCACCCGATTTTGCGTGTCGAGCATGACCCCAAGGGGGCCCGTGACATGACCGCTGTCCGGCTTACGCAGACCGGCAAGGAAATCCAGGATCATTGTTTTCCCGGCTCCGGATGGACCAAATAGGGCGGTGATGCCCGGGCCGAGCTCAAAGGCCACATCGAGACAGAAGCTGTCTTCTTGATGTTTTAAGGCGATGGAAAGGGTTTCACTCACGGGCGCCCTCCAAATCGTTGCTGGCGCATTCGTCTTGCGAGGATCTCCGAGGTGACAAGGGCCGTTAAGGCGATCACAAACGAGATCAGGGCGAGGCGAAGGGCGATGGCCCCGCCGCCTGGGATCTGTTGGGCTGTATAAATGGCTGTTGGTAGTGTCTGGGTAACGCCTTCGATATTACCGGCGAAGGTGATGGTGGCGCCAAACTCCCCAAGGGCGCGGGCAAAACCCAAAACGGCACCACTGACGAGGCCGGGGGCCATGAGGGGAAGGGTAATCGTTCGGAAAACAATCCACCGCGTGGCGCCGAGCGTGCGCGCCGCCGCTTCGAGCTTGTGGTCGACGGCTTCAAGGGAAAGACGCATCGCACGGACCGTCAGAGGCAATGCCATTATGGCGGCGGCAAATGCCGCGCCCACCCAGGTAAAGGCAATGGACAGGCCAAACGTCTCATAAAGCAGATGGCCGAGCGCACCGTTGCGGCCGAGAAGGACCAGTAGGCCATAGCCGACCGCGACCGGCGGTAAAACCAGGGGCAGATGGACCAGGGCGTCGAGGAGTGTTTTGCCAGGAAACTCTCGGCGCGCTAAAACCCACGCCAGTGCCAGCGCAGGAAAGAAACTAATGACGGTGGAAAGACTGGCGACCTGCAGCGAGACGCGGATGGCTTCCAGCTCTGCGGGCGTCAGGAAACTCATGAGTGGAAGCCTCGCTCGCTCAGCAGCGCCTTTGCGCGTGGTGAGGTGAGAAGCTGCTCGATTTCCCGTGCGGCTGGGGTATTTGTCAGGCGCAGTTGCCAATAGGTAATGGCAAGGTGATGATTAGCGGGAATGGTGGCGAGTACGGTTGCGTGGTTTGCGCGGTGAATGTCGCTGGCGTAGGTCACGGCCAGATCCACTTCACCGCGATCGACCCATTGCAAAACAGTCGTTGCGGAATGGCCATAGATAACGGTGCGCACCTCAAGCTCCGACCAGAGGTCGAGGCTAACGAGGGCGTATCTGGAATATTTGCCAAGGGGCACGGAGGCTGGGTCGCCAAGTGCAATGCGCTGGACACGCGGGTCCTGGAAAAGGGTCACGACGGGGGCAGGCTTAAGCGGCGTGTTGTCTGGCGCCAGGACAACGAGGCGATTGTGCGCAAAGACATCAACGGCACCGACACCATATCCCAAATCTCTTAATTCCTTCATCCAAAGGGCGTTGGCGCTGATAAAAATGTCAGCATCGGCGCCTGCTTCAATCTGGCGGACCAGGTTAGAGGTGCTGGCAAAGGACGTTCGAACAATGATGTCTTCAGGGGCATCGCGTAAGATTTCCTGAATCACATCGGCAAGACTGGACGCGGCAAAAATCGTCACTTCGTTTGGGGTGTCTTGGTTCCGCAACCCCCTTGTAGAGACCAGCACAATCAAGGCCATGGCAAGGCATGCCGCAAGAATGAAGCCCGCCCGCCTCACTTAGGCACCCACCGCTCGCCATGCCCTGAAACCGGCTTCAAGATCAGCGATCAGATCATCGGCATCTTCCAGCCCGGCATGAATCCGGAAACTTTGGCCCTCTGGTTGCCATTTGCGCACAGAGCGGACAATTTCGGTGCTCGGGATCATCAGGCTTTCGTAGCCGCCCCAGGAAAAACCAAGACCGAAATGGGCAAGGGCGCTCAGAAAGGCGTCGCCTTGTTCTTGCGATCCGCCGTTGAAAACAACGCCAAAGAGTCCACTTGAACCGCTGAAATCTCGTTTCCAGATCTCATACCCGGGGTCGTCTGGGTCGCCCGGGTAAAGGATGCGCGACACTTCGGGTTGGCTTTTCAAAAAGGTAATGAGCTTGTGGGCGTTTTCTTCATGGCGCGCCATTCGCACCGAAAGGGTGCGAAGGCCCCTCTGGCCCAGGTAGCTGTCGTCCGGGGCGGCGTGGCCACCCATGTATCGGTTCATCTTGTCGATGCGATCCCAACAGGCTTCATTGGAGGTGATGACCCCGAGCATCGCGTCGGAGTGACCGACAATGTATTTTGTTGCCGCATGGACGCAGACATCCACGTCATGTGCCAGGGGCTTGTAAAACAGAGGGGACGCCCAGGTGTTATCCAGGATCGTGATGATGTCGCCGGCGTCCTTGGCCGCCGCGACAATTGCGGGAACATCCTGCATCTCGAACGTGTGAGAGCCAGGACTCTCCATAAAGATCGCCTTGGTATTAGGGCGGATCAGGTCTTTGATTTCAGAGCCAATTAGAGGGTCATAAAAGGTTGTCTCCACCCCGAAGCGGCGCAGGGCACCTCGGCAGAAAGAGCGGGTCGGCCCATAGGTGGTATCAACCATGAGAAAATGGTCACCAGATTGCACGAAGGACAGAATGGCCGTTGTCACGGCAGCAAGCCCTGAGCTGGTCAGCAAACTGGCATGCCCGCCTTCAAGATCGGCCATGGCCTCGCGCAGTGAAAAATTTGAGGGACTGCCATGGCGGCCATAGGAAACATAGGCATCCATGTTCCGGAAGGCCTCGATATCCCTGTAAAGAATGGTCGAGGCATGGACCACCGGCGGATTGACCGCTCCAAACTGTTCCTGGGGATGGCGCCCTTTGACGACTACTTTCGTATCGTCCTTCATCTTAAAAGACCTCTTTAAGCGGTTGAGATACAGTCATTTTTGCTCCTGATCGGAGTGAAATCACAGAAAGGACAGGGATTGCGGCCTTGTCCCTTGTTTTAAGGGCCGATTCCCGCCATTCTTGGGCCCAACTTGTCTGAGTTCTGGCGCAATGCCAAGAGCTTAAGTAACGAAAGTTTTTGAGGAACGCCATTGATGAGATATTCGAGCCTTGCTGCCGCCCTTTTGATGCTGGTGGGGTTAACCCTGCCGGCGTCCGCTTCCACACTGGAGGATGTCAAGGGACGGGGCCATTTGAACTGCGGCGTGTCCACGGGGCTCGCTGGTTTTGCTTTGCCCTCGGCGAGCGGTGAATGGGTGGGGTTTGATGTTGATTTTTGCCGGGCGGTGGCCGCGGCCATTTTTAACGACCCTTCGAAAGTGAAGTTCACGCCACTGACCAATAAGGAGCGGTTTACTGCCCTCCAGTCCGGTGAAATTGATGTCTTGTCACGCAATACCACCTGGACCATGACCCGTGACATGAAGCTGGGTCTCGAGTTTGCCGGTGTGAATTATTATGACGGGCAGGGCTTTTTGGTGCCGATTGCCCTTGGGGTGCAAAGTGCCCTTGAGCTCGATGGCGCGCGGGTCTGTGTCCAAACCGGCACCACGACCGAGCTCAACCTGGCGGACTATTTCCGCGGGAACAACATGGAGTTTGAGTCCGTTGTTATCTCGACTGCGGACGACGCGCGGACCAATTATCTGGCGGAGGCTTGCGATGTTTATACGACCGATGCCTCAGGACTTGCGGCCTTGCGCTCGACTTTCCCAGATCCCAGCGCTCACATCATCCTGCCTGAAATTATTTCGAAGGAGCCCTTAGGTCTCATTGTGCGTCACGGGGATAATCAATGGGGCGATTTGGTGCGCTGGACGCTCAACGCCATGATCAATGCCGAGGAACTCGGCCTGACCTCTCAGAACGTCGGAGAGTTTGAGGATGATCCAAGCCCCAAAATTCGCCGTCTGTTGGGCAAGGAGGGCGATTTTGGAGAGCAGATCGGCCTTGATGCGCTCTGGGCTCGGCACGTGATTGAACACGTGGGTAATTATGGGGAGGTCTTTGACCGCAACCTTGGCAAGGACTCCACTTTGTCGCTGGATCGCGGCCTGAACGCGTTGTGGAGCGAAGGCGGAATACTCTTTGCGCCGCCGGTCCGATAACCTTATCAGGACATGATGCCACCCCAAACTTCTTTCCAGACAAAACGGTCATGGCGGGACCTGCTGTTTGACGCGCGGGTGCGCGGCTGGGCGGCGCAGGTTCTGACGCTCGCGGTGTTGGCCTATGTGGTCTTTTTTCTGGCAAGTAACGCCGCCACCAATATGAGAGCACTTGGGATTTCAAGCGGTTTTGGTTTTCTGGGACAAGAAGCCAGCTTTGATATCTCCATGACGCTGGTGGATTACGATCTGACGGACACCCACGCCAAGGTCTTTCTGGTTGGTGCGCTTAATACGCTTCTGGTGTCAGTGCTGGGGATATTGGCGGCAACGGCACTTGGTATTCTTATCGGCATCGGAAGGCTGTCTGACAATTGGCTGGTCGCGAAATTAAGTCTGGCCTATGTGGAGGTTTTCCGAAATCTACCGCTCCTGTTCCAGATCCTCTTTTGGTATGGACTGGTTCTTTTGTGGCCAAAGGTGCGTGATAGCATCGCTATCGGGAACTCCGTTTTTATCAACAATCGAGGGATCGAAATTCCACGCCTTGTGTTTGAAGAGGGGTCGGGGCTGGTTGGCGGCGCGCTTTTGATCGGGTTGATTGTGGCCTATGGGGTGCGGCGTTGGGCCCATCGCTTGCACGACCAGGAGGGCAAAACGGTTCCTGGTCTGCCCCTTGTTATGATCGCCATTGCGGTTGGTCTGCCCCTTCTTGTCGCGTTGGTTCTTCAGTTTCCCTGGAGCTATGATTTGCCGGTACGCAAGGGGTTTAATTACAAGGGCGGGATCTCTATTCCGACCTCCCTTGTGGCGTTGTGGTTCTCGCTCACGGTCTACACTGGCGCGTTTATCGCAGAGATTGTGCGATCGGGTATTGCAGCGGTTGCGCCCGGTCAGTCTGAGGCCGCAGCGTCGCTTGGCCTGCGGTCTGGTATGACCATGCGGCTTGTGGTTTTGCCGCAGGCGCTCAGGGTTATTGTGCCGCCGCTGATTTCTCAATACCTCAACCTTACCAAGAACTCATCCCTTGCGGTGGCGATTGGCTATCCGGATCTGGTTAATGTGTTCTCGGGCACCTCGCTCAATCAGACCGGCCAGGCAATTGAAGTTATCCTCATGACCATGGCGTTCTATCTTGCCATCAGCCTGACGATTTCGCTCGGTATGAATATCTACAATACTCGGGTGGCCATGAAAGGGGGCGCGCCCCGATGAGCCCTTCAGAGAGCGTTTACCCGCGTGGAGAACACCCTGATTTAGCCCCGCCCATTCGCGAAGCCGGTGCGGCACACTGGCTTCGGAAGAATCTCTTTTCTTCTGTGGGGAACGGGGTCATTACGGTCTTACTTGGCGCTGTGTTGGTCTGGTCTCTTTCCAAGCTTTTGGTCTGGGCTCTTCTGACCGCGGATTTTACAGGAGACTCCCTTAAGGCCTGCACCAGCGCGGGGGCCTGCTGGGCCGTGGTGACAGATCGTTTTGCGCAGTATTGGTTTGGTTTCTTTTATCCAAGCGAGGCCTATTGGCGACCTTTGCTTGCTTTTGCCCTGCTTGGACCCGCGCTGGCGCCCTGGCTCTTTGAGCTGAAACGGTTTTCAGGGCCGCTTAAGGTTTTCTCCCTTGCTTACCCTTTGCTGGCCTATTGGCTAATGCACGGCGGGGTGGGGCTTGCGGTGATTACGACAGACCTTTGGGGCGGGTTTGCCCTGACGGTTGTTATTGGGGTTACGGGGATCGTCGTTTCGCTTCCCATTGGCATTCTTCTGGCATTGGCGCGGCAATCGGAGTTGCCGGTGATCCGGTTGTGCTCGGTTATCTTTATCGAGTTCATTCGCGGGGTCCCGCTGATTACGCTTTTGTTCGTGGCGAGTTTTCTACTGCCGCTTTTTCTGCCGGAAGGCATGAATTTTGACAAGCTGGTGCGGGTGCTCATCATGGTGACGCTGTTTTCAGCAGCTTATATGGCGGAGGTCGTGCGCGGCGGGTTGCAAGCCATCCCCAAGGGTCAGATTGAGGCCGCCCGAGCCCTCGGCCTTGGGTATTGGCAAACCATGTTGCAGATTGTTTTACCGCAGGCCCTGAAGATCGTCATTCCCGGCATCGTCAATACCTTCATAGGTCTTTTTAAAGATACCTCGCTGGTTGCGATTGTCGGGCTGTTTGATTTATTGGGTCTGACACAGACCATATTGAAAGACGTCGCCTGGATTGGAAGTTTTGTGGAAGCCTTCCTTTTCATTGGCCTTGTCTATTGGGTATGCTGTTTTGCTATGTCCCGATATTCCCAAACCCTTGAACGGCGGCTTGATACGGGCCACCGAAGTAACGACTGATAAGAGAGTTCATGATCCCGACGGACCCAAATACAGCTTCAGAGACGCTCGCGGTTGATATCCGCGCCATGCA
>SBHG01000160.1 GCA_006226305.1 Alphaproteobacteria bacterium
CCCTCCTCAGGTTGGCACTCGGGGGATCACCCCGGCAATGGCAAGAAAAAGAAGCGCCAGAACAAGACGCGGGTCCCCAAGATTAGGGCCGGGGGTAAACGGGAAGGCGAGCGTGCGCTCTAGAGCGGCCAGCTTAAAATCATGCGGCTCCTGAAACGCGGGATCCGAGGCAATGGCCAACATGTCGCGGCGCGAGCGATAGCGCACGAGCCCGGCCGCCTTCCAGTTGTCAGCCCCTTCAATGCCCACCCGGTCCATCGCTGGGGCCCGGATGGGTCCAAAGAGAACCGGATGACAGGCGCGTTTAAGGAGTGCTGGCATCATATGCGCCATATAACGGTCCATGGACGCCTGGCCGGTAAGCCTATCCCCTCGCACGGTTACCTCACCTTCCGCCAGGTCCAGAAGGTTCATCATGATGAACTGCCTGCCATCATCTTCTTCCATAAATTTTCGCAGCATCTCAAGGCGTGCTGCCGGGGCCCCGCGCGCCTCAAAGCTCTTTAAGAACGCCTCCGTTTCATGCGACCTCAAAGGGCCGGAAAAATTTGTATACCAAACGAAAAAGACGCCATAAAAGATCGCCAGGCCGAGCCAGATGATTTGCGCAACTGTCATTCTGCGTTACCCCTCAAAAGCGCCAACCCCTTGGTCGAACAGCATCGCCGCCAGTTTTTCACGGTGATAGGCACTGTCTCCAAATTGCGATTGTCCCCAGATCGCCCGTCGACGATAGAGCTGGGCATCACAGTCATAGGTAAAACCAAAACCGCCGTGGAACTGGATCGCCCGATCGCCGGCAAAGGCAAGTGCATCCTGCGCTGTGACCTTGGCCATGCGCACGGCAATATCCCCTTGTGGTCCGCCAAACTCTCCCGCCGCGTAATAAAGATGGCTGCGCGCGTCTTCCATGGCGCACAGCACATCCACGGTGGGATGCTTAAGTGCCTGATAGGACCCGATAAGCCGGTCGAACTGCTTACGTGTATTGAGATACTCCACAATATAGTCGAGGGCCGCCTGCGCCGCACCGCACATATCCGCCGCAAGCAGGAGACATCCCACCTTGCCGATATGTTTGAGCGCGTTATGCGTTTGCGATGCGTCCATAAGCTGATTGGCAGGGACTGAAATGCCATCAAGCGTCAGCGCAAATGTGCGCCGGGTCTCATCAATGGAGACCTCTCGGCGCCAAGCCCCTTCCGGTATCTGTGATTGCTCCATCAGAACTAGCGCCGCGGCCCCCTCCAGCAGGACGGACACGATCAGCACATCAGCTTCAAGCCCGTTGACCACCGTGGTTTTGACACCTGACAGATCGACGCGGTCGCCTTGCCGCACAGCCAAAGCCTCCGGCGCCCCAAGGTTCCACTCCCCGCTCGGCTCATAGAGGGCCGCCGCCCCGATGCTGCCCGCCGCCAGTTTTGGCAGCCAGGCTTGCTTTTGCGCCTCCGTGCCGCCAACAAGCAGCGCCTGAGAGGTCAGCGTTGTCGCATAAAAAGGCGTCGCCATGAGGTGTCGCCCCATGGGTTCAGCAAGCGTAACAACCTCCGCAATCGAAAGCCCGATCCCGCCGTAGGCTTCAGGCAGTGCCACGCCGAGCCAGCCCAGATCGACCATCTCGCGCCAGACATCAGACTCATATCCGCGGTCTTCATCGATCAGCGCGCGCACTTTATCCACTGGCGACTTGTCGCGCGCAAAACTAATAGCGACCTCCAAGAGTTGCTCCTGTTCTTCACTGAAGGCGATCGAAACTTTTTCACTCATGTCGCGCCCCCTTAGCTCTTGGGCAGGCCAAGGACCCGCTCACCAATAATATTTTGCTGGATTTGGCTTGTGCCGCCACCAATGGTCGCCGAAAAGGCATTGAAATAGGCCCGGTGCCATAGCCCGCGCTCAATCGCCGCCGGGTCACCGACATAATAAGCGCCATTGGTGCCTTGCAGGGAAAGCGCATACTCGTTCATTTCGCGGGTCAGCTCCGTAATCTGATATTTACCGGAAATCGAAATTGCATGCGGCCAGTCCTGCGTCAGCGCTTTATGCGCGGATCGCGCTGAGTTAAGGCGAATGGATTTTTCCCGCATCACATAATTTACCAATTGATCGCGCACGAGCGGATCTTCAATGGCAGGCTTCCCGCCCCGCTTGGCGCGGCGCGCCAGGTCAATGAGGTGGGACGTTTCTCGTTGCATTTGCGCATGGCCACCAGCCTGACCGCCGGACGCCCCACGCTCAAACATCAGCGTCGCCATGGCGACCTTCCAGCCATTACCTTCGCCGCCAATCAGGCTGGAAGCTGGAATGCGCGCGTCCGTAAAGAAGGTCTGATTAAAGCCATACTCACCGGTCAGTTTCTTGATCGGCACAACCTCAATGCCAGGTACATCCATGGGCGCCAAAAAGAAAGAAAGACCCTCATATTTGCTGTTGGCTTCCGGGTTGGAGCGCGCCAGCAGGATCATATGTTTTGCGTGACGTCCGAGACTGGTCCAGATTTTCGACCCATTAAGAACAAAGTCATCACCGTCCCGCTCAGCTTTGAGCTGCGCATTGCCAAGATCCGATCCATGATCAGGTTCAGAAAAACCCTGACACCAGATCTCCTCTGCCGACAATATTTTGGGAATGTAGCGCTGTTTTTGTTCTTCCGACCCCATCATCAATATCAGTGGCCCTGCCCAATTCAGCCCGATGGTATTGACCATGAAGGGAACCTGCTGGCGCACCATTTCCCGGGTCACCACGTTCTGAAAGGCTTGATCCATGCCGCGCCCGCCATAGGCCTCCGGCCAGGCCATGCCGAGATACCCCGCCTCATAAACCTTGTTCTGCCAATCCCGCAAATAATAGAACTGCTCGTCAGTCCCCACCTCCATGAAGCTTTGAGGCAGAAGAAAATCAGGTTCCGGCGGGCGGTTTTCCTCAAACCAGGCTTTCACTTCCTCGCGAAAGGCGTCGAGTTCTTGTTCTGTTGGGCTCATGAAACTTATCTCTCTATTGCTCTGACAAAGGCAGGACGGGTCGAAACCCGTTCCCAATAGGCTTTGATATGAGGTGTAAAGACTTCTTCTATGCTGAGGGACTTAGCGAGAACCAAAGCGTAAGCCACCGAAATATCTGCGATCGTAAAGCGTCCAGCCGCCAGATAGTCGCGGGTCTCAAGCGCTGCCTCCACAGACCGCATACGTGCCAGAAACCACTTGCGATAGTCATCGGCCACTTGCGGCAGACGCCGCTCGTCAGGCTCCAGCACCGTGTAGCGCAGGACCAGGGTTTGCGGAAAGGTGAGGGTCGCGTCGGATCGGTAAAGCCAATTGAGATAAACCCCGTAGTCAGGCTCGTCAGGACTGACCGCCAGATCGGTCGGCCCCTGCGTTTCAGCGAGATAGTGGCAGATCCCCGTGGACTCGGTCATCTCCACGTCGCCGTGCTTAAAGAAAGGAACCGTGCCAATCGGATTAAGGTCCTTGTAGCCCTCATGCAGATAACGTGGCGGAAACTGCATGGAAACCAGCTCAAAATCGAGTCCCAACTCTTCCAGCGTCCACAACGGACGCACCGAGCGGGACCCCTTGCAATGATAAAGGGTCATGGGTTTCATGGGGCCTTCGTCCTCCCTTGTCGGCCACGAACACTTCCTTCCTGGCCTTTTTATGTGACGGCCTTTCCAGCGGCAGAAAGCCCGCCTATCTCGCCATGAATCGGACGCCTTGTCCAGCTTGAGCCCCCTCTTCGTGCACATCGCACAAAAAACGGCGGACCGTTTCCGGTCCGCCGCCCCTGATGATTAATCTATCCTGACAGCAACTACTGCTTTTTCAAAGATTTTGTATCCAGGATCATGTCAAACCCCTGCATATTGGCCGGAATGACAACCACAGACCCGCCATTGTCAGCAAAGCTTTGCAGGGCCGAGTTAATCTCGTGCTGCAGATACTCCGGCGTCAGGCTCACGTTGATAATCCGGTTGGCCTCGGCAATCCCTTTTGAGCGTTCAATCTCAATTTGAGCGTCCTGCCGGGCAATCTCCACCTCAAGCCGCTTCGCTTCGAGCTTTTTCTCATTTTGCACCGCCAACTGGATCGACTGCTCAATCGAAGGGTCGGTGTTGAGGGCGCGAATGATAACCCGCGAGACGGTAAAGACCCCAGGGTCCGATTTTTCAAGCTTCGCCTGAAGACGCTCCGCAATGGCGATCGCCAACTGGTCGCGGCTTTTGTGAAGTTCAAGACTTTCGATCTTCGACACCGCATCATAGGCCGCGCCGCGCGCTTCCTGATGCACCAAGCCATAGGCAGGGTACCAGGCACCCTCTGAGCCGCGCGCCCGCGTGCCGGCATATTTGATTTCGGTCTCTGCAATCGCCGTCGGCATCACCTTGTAATAGACCGTGACATCCAGATCTTTCAAAGAAAGGTTATCGGCGGCCTTCGGCTTCAAGTCCTCAAGCGTGAAGTTGATTTCCTTCGCCACATAAATGTCTTTGTGAGTAATCAAGGGCATCTTGAAATGAATGCCTTCACCAAGCTCATTGATCTTGACCTTACCAAGCGTGCGTTCGACAGCAATGTGGCCGGTTTCCACCGTATAAATGCTGTTCAAAAAAGTCAGCGCAATGAAGAACAGCGCAAAACCACCAAATATTTTTCCAAGAACTTTCATATTTTGTCCCTTTATCATAACTCCTCCATAAGGCGATGCACAAAAAGAGATGCACCTATAAGTTAGGTATGCATATTTGGCCGATTTTCAAGGAAAAATCGGAATATCAATATCGTTTCAGGGAGTTACAGAGAACGGTTAGGAATTATAGATCGCTGTAACCAGCTCGCGGTGGCTGGGAAGTCGACGCACATCAACCTCTGTCTTGCGTGCATTTTGCGCAGATCGGAGCTTGGCAACATCCATTTCCGGATACCAGGCTTCCTGGCCTGTAAGGTCCGGAAAATATTCCATCCCAAACAAGATCTGATGATAGCTGGTCGGCCCAAAGGTTGGCGCATGGATCGGGACATCCTCAATCACCATCGGTCGGTGGCGCCAGGCTTCTAGATAATCTCTGAGTTTGTCAGAAATCGTTTCCGGCAATCGATTTTCAACCCAAAAATCGCTGTCATCCCTTTGGGAGATACAATAATGCAGCTTAATAAAGTCAAAGGTTGTTTCAAACCAGGCGCTCATGCGTTTGTTATACTCACGCGCCATAAACTCAAGATTGCCTTGCCTTGAAAAAGTATGCGTAAACCGTTGCAGCGAAAGTTCAACCTGATGAATGCCTGTTGATTCCAAGGGCTCGATAAACCCGGATGCAAGACCAATGGACACACAGTTTTTAACCCAGGGCTTTTCCCTGTACCCGATGCGCATTTCCAGTTTACGCGCATTAATGTTGTCGCTGAGCGGCCCGGCATAGTCGCGCAAGGTCTTTTCTGCTTCATCGTCACTGATGTGCCGACTAGAATAGACATGGCCAATGCCCCGCCTTTCCACCAGACCGATATCCCAAACCCAACCATTACTCTTGGCGGTCGATGTCGTAAACGGACGCACGGGCGCATCCGGTGTTTCATAAGGCACTTGAACCGTCACCGCTCGATCACAAAAGAGCATGTCCGTGCGATCTAAAAAGGGCGACCCAAGTTTCTTTTCAATCAAAAAGGCGCCAAACCCGGTGCAATCAATAAAGAGGTCGGCCACCAGATCTTCCTGATCCCTCACTTTTAAACGCTCAATGGCCCCGTCTTCTCCGACAACGACTTCGCTGACATGTCCGATGCGGTGTTCAACTCCGTCCGCGACCCCCCGCGATTTGAGGAGTGTTGCCAATTGCCCGGCGTCAAAATGATAGGCGTAGTTGAGCCGCTGCGGTCCTGGCGTCTCTCCAAACACAAATGGGCCCCGACCGGCCTCGCAGGCAGCGCCCTGAGACGTCACATAATCAACATAAGATTTATTGTGCTGGTTCCGGGAGAGCACCCAATAACCGGCAGCTTCATCGCCCTTGACCATAAACGGCTTTTGAAAGGCATGGTAAAAACTGTTACGCCGCCCTTCCTTTGGCAAATGCAGCCAGTCATCAAAACGGATTGCCTGCTTAAAAGTCGCCGAGGTTTCCCGCATAAACTCTGGCTCTGACAAACCCAGAAAGTTGATGACTTTGCGGATCGTCGGAATGGTCGCCTCACCAACACCGATGGTACCGATATCACTGGACTCGATCAGACTGACCTGAACGGAGCCTGGTGCGTTCGACTTGAAGTATCTTGCCAAATAAGCAGCACTGAGCCAGCCGGCAGAGCCGCCGCCGACAACGGCGATCTTATTGATTTGCTTTGTCATTCCCCCGTTTGACCTCTCAGCAGTTGAGCGCTCACTCACCAGGATGATGGTGACCGTCTTCAACGCGGGCCGGGCCGAAAAAATTCCAGAGCCAGTTCAGCCCCCGTTTGATGTCTTCAACAATGAGAACATTTGTCGGCACCATAATCAAGGTGATGACAGTGGCGAAGATCACGCCAAATCCCAGCGATACGGCCATAGGAACCAAAAACTGCGAAGACTTGGACTGATCCAGCATCAAGGGCATCAGACCAAAGAATGTGGTCACCGATGTCAAAAATACAGGTCGGAAACGCGCCACGCCGGCATTTAAAACCGCGTGCTCAACTTTCTCGCCCGCCCTGAAACGCTGGTTGATGTAATCCACCAGAACCAGACTGTCATTCACCAGAACCCCCAACAAGGCCATAAGCCCAAGAACGCTTAGGAATGAAATATAGATTCCGACGATCCAATGCCCGATCACAGCGCCGATAAGACCAAAGGGTATGACCGACATGATAACGATCGGTTGCGAATAGGATCTCAGCGGTAGAGCCAAGAGGCAATAGATCGCAAACAAGACCCCGAAGAAGGCCATTTTCATACTGCCCATGGCCTCGCGTTCCTGTTTGGCCTCGCCTTCCATGGAATAGGCGATCCCAGGGTATTGCATGAGCAGGTCATCAATATAGCTTCTCAAATCGCCCATCAGAAGGGTCATATTGGCCTCTTCTTTGTCCACATCCGCCGTGACCGTCAACACCCGGTAACGGTCCACCCGGCGAATTTGGCTGGGTCCTTTGCTGGGGATCAATGTCGCCACATGACTGAGCGGCACCTGCGCTCCGGTGGGAGTGCGGATCAACATGTCTTCCAGAGTTTCTGAAGTACTGCGCTCAGACTGAGGGAAACGCACGATCACGCGAATATCGTCACGGCCGCGTTGAATGCGCTGAACCTGGATACCCTTAAAGGCTTGCCCGACCTGTCGGGCGACATCGGAGCGCGTCAATCCCAACACATGCCCTTGCGGCATCACCTCAATCTTGAGCTCCTCTTTCCCATCCGACATGCTGTCAGCAATCTCAAAAACTGTTGGATAGGTCGCCAGTCGCTCTTTAATTCGATCTCCCACCTCATTGAGAGTATCCAGAGAGTTGCCACTCAATTGAACTTCAATAGGATTGCCAGGGCGAAAATGCGACGCCCGGAAATTCAGCGCCTCTGCGCCCGGCACAGTACCGATCATTCCGCGCCATTCCTGCAGGAGTTCTCCGGATGATATTTCGCTCATCTGGCCAGGCCTGTCTTCGGCGGGCATAACCTGAAACCTGACGCGACCACGATTTGTCGAATTGGACGACCGCCGCCAGGTAGCGCCAGTGATTGTCAAAATATCCTCAACCGGACTGAGGCCGGTCTCTTCATCCCGATATTTCTCCTGCAGCTCTCTTGCTGCCGCAGACATTCGCTCGACGTAGGTATCGGTCACCTCAAAGGGCGTGCCGACCGGCATGGTCAAAGAGGCGGATGCCTGGTCGGATTCAATCGGCGGGAAGAAAATCCACTGTGTCCACCCAAATTTAATCAGCAAGAGGATCAGACTGAAGACACCGACAAAAGCCGACAATGTCGCATATCGGTGTTCGGTTGTGAGCCGCAGAACCGGGCGATAATACTTCAAAACCCAGGCCTCGAACCCGTCCGCAAAACGTTGTTGCCAAAGCTCGAGCTTGTTTTGTTTGCGTTTTTCCTTGGAAAGATGAACATGCTTAAGGTGCGCCGGCAGAACCAGCTTTGATTCAATTAGCGAAAACAAAAGCACCGGCATGACCACAGCGGCAATAGGCGAGAACCACCGCCCCATATCGCCACCCACAAGAGCAATCGGCGCAAAAGCCACCACTGTCGTCAATACGCCGAAAGTGACCGGAATGGCCACTTCCTTTGTTCCTTTGATCGCCGCCTCCAGACCGGTTTCGGTAGTGCGCAAGTGACTGTAGACATTTTCTCCCGTTACAATCGCATCATCCACGACAATACCAAGCACAACAATAAACCCGAAGGCACTCATCATGTTGAGGCTAATACCCAGGAAACTCATGACCACAACGGCGCCGAGAAAACTCACTGGAATCCCGACAAACACCCACATCGCGATCTTCGGGCGCAGAAACAATGCCAAAAGCAGAAGGACCAGCGTTCCGCCTTGCAGCGCGCTGGACCCTAAAATTCCAAGCCGATTTTTGAGGACTTCCGAATCATCGTCCCAATACGAAAGTGTCATCCCTTCGGGCAGAGAGGATTGCTTCTCTTTGAGGTAATCCTTCACCGCCTTGGCAACCTCAAGGGCGCTCTGGTCGCCGACCCGATGCACATTGATAAAGGCCGCCTGCTGACCGTTGTAATTAACTTTAAGGGAATCTTCCTCGAAAGCGTCGTTGACCGTCGCCACATCCATGAGCCGGATGATGGAACCATCCGGGTTGGTCTTTACAGGAATATTTTCAAAATCGGTACGCCGATAAGCCTGACCCTTGGAGCGGATCAGGACATCACCGCCGGCCGCACGCAGATTACCCGCGGATATATCCAAAGAGCTGCTCTGGATCGCGCTCGCAATGTCTGAGAGCGTCAACCCGAGTTCCCGTAAGCGATCCTGGCTAGCTTCGATCGAAATTTCGTACTTCCGCACCCCGCCGAGCTCGGCCTGACTGACCGCATCCAGGCGCAACAGATCATCTCGCACCTGCTCGGCAAACCGAAGAATCTCCTCTTCATGATAATTGCCCGACACCACCACATCGATGACAGCCATTGTCCAGATAGTCGCGCTGATGACAGGTTTCTCCGCCTCGGCCGGAAACGTATTGATTGCATCCACACGACCCTTGACCTGTTCGAGAACTTCATTGGTGTCATAATCGGGATCGACTTTAAGTCTCACCGAGGTCATTCCCTCAATGGACGTACTTTCAATACGTTCAATGCCAGGCAGGTCCTGCACCGCCTCTTCGATACGCGTGGCAATGCCCAGTTCGGCGTCTTCCGGCGTTGCCCCACGCAAAGCCACAGAAACGTCGATATACTCAGGGTCGGCTCGCGGAAAGACCTCCAGGGTCAGCTGCGTCTTGAGCGACAGAACACCGGCAACGATGATGATCACCATCAGCAGGTTGGCGGCGACTGAATTCTTGGCAAACCACTCGATCATGACGGGACCCGGCCACTTTCAGAAGTTGTTTTAGGGCTCTGAGATGAGGTCTCCGCTTCACTGTCCTGCTCGTTGACCACATTGACCCGCGTGCCCGAGGTAACTTGCCCAAGTGGCGTGAGAACCAACTGGTCACCGGGTGCCAACCCCGACTCAATAAGAGCCACATCCTCGTTCTGCCAGGCAATTTCGATATCGGAGCGTTTCAGAACCCCTTCAATGGCGACATAGACATATGTCCCTTGATAGATGGTCGACATTGGGATGGTGATCGCCTGCGGAAATGATCGGCCTTCTATCTTCGCGGTAACATATTCCCCCATCTTGAGCGGGAGCACCCCGTCCGCGGTCATGCCAAAAGGATCATTGACTTGGGCCACCACATGCAGCTGACGGGCCGTTTCATCAATGGCGCTTTCAGTGCGCACCACATAGCCGGTCCAGGCCTGTTTTGCACCAAGTCTTGACTGCAACTCCACGCGCGGACCGACCACCGCTTCGGATCCAGACCCCGCCAATTGTTCCGGCAGGTCAATAAAGCCAAGGTCGTTGTTATTGATCGGCAGGCGCACTTCGACATTGTCCGTAGCGTAAATCTCTGCCACCTGGGCATTAGTTGAAACCACCTGCCCCAGATCGACATATTTTTTTAGGAGCCGGCCATCAAAAGGTGCCTTGATTTGGGTTCGCTCAAGGCTGAGTTCCGCTTTTTCCAAAGAGGCTTCGGCTGATGCAACCTTGGCCTCCGCCGCCATGAGCTGGGGTTTGCGCAGCACAAGCTCGTTAGGCTCTTCCGTATAGCCCAGCGCAAACCATTCATCCCGCGCACGGTCCGCCAGCGCCTTTTGTTCTTCATATTGCCGCTTGGCATCCAAAAGAGTTGCCCGGGCAATCTTGACATTGGCATCCCAGTCCCGGTCATCAAGCTTGAGCAGCACCTCGCCCTTCTTGAAAAACCCGCCATCGCGAAACTGCGGATTAAGCCAGAGCACCTGTCCGCTCACCTGTGCGACCAGCACGCTTTGGGTTTGCGGTCGCACTGTCCCATAACTTTGCACCTCAATCAGAAACGGCGCTTCTGTCACGGTCATGGTTTCGACATTGATACGCGGCCCGCTGGGCGGCGGGCGTCGCTGCGGCTCCGGCGCATTGAGGATAATTATGAGCCCCAGCACCACCACCAACCCGATAATGGCAAGAGGGGCAATCACTTTGGGGTTCATCAGCCAGGATTTCATAAAGACAACTTCACGCAGATAAGAAGGTGATCACAAAGACGCGCCTCAACCCCCGCACGGGTCGGCGCATTTATCGGACACCTTCTTGAACGGACAAGGTGCAAATTCCTGTTACAAATAGCAGAGATTTCAACCCAATTTCTGCTATTTTTTACGAGTTTCCAGAACATCGGATCACTTTTACGGCATTTTTTATCTACCGGCCCCGGGGCTTCAGGTTACAATTTACCCCGGTTGGGTCGGTTGAACCCCGTGAAAGACTTGCACAACACCCCCAATGCCGAGTATGACCCCGGTAAAAATTCCCGGAAATCCGCGCAAAAGACCATTAACTCGCACCAACGCCCGCTGAAGGAACCTGCCAGATGTCACTTGTTGACGCCGTCATAAAGCCCATGCACCCGGAAGGACGCAAATTTGTCGCCGCCTTTGCTGCGGTCACCTTATTGCTGTTCCTGATTTCAAACTTCCTGGGCTGGGTGGGTATCGGCCTTACGGTCTGGTGCTATTACTTCTTCCGCGACCCCGAGCGGATCACCCCAAGACGCGCGGATCTGGTGATTTCCCCCGCTGATGGCATCGTCTCCCTCATAGAAAAAGCGACGCCGCCCCCGGAGCTGGAGCTCGAAACCGGGCCCCTCACCCGCGTCTCTATTTTCATGAATGTCTTCAATTGCCACGTTAACCGCGCGCCATCTGAAGGCCGCGTGCGCCACATTGCCTATCACCCCGGTAAGTTTCTTAATGCCTCCCTCGACAAGGCGAGCGAGGACAATGAGCGCAACTCCCTCCATTTTAAGCTGCCCGACGAACGCGACCTCATCGTGGTTCAGATCGCCGGGCTCGTTGCACGGCGGATCGTCTGCTTTGTCAAAGAAGGTACCTTCATGGAAACCGGCGAGCGCTTCGGTCTCATCCGTTTCGGCTCTCGCGTGGATGTCTACCTGCCCAACGGCGTGGCGCCGCTCGTCGAAGTCGGGCAAACGATGATCGCTGGCGAAACCGTTCTGGCCAGCCTCACTTCCGGCCATAAGGAATAACACGAATGCACGGAAATTCCGAACGCCCGCGCACCTCTGAGCTGCCCCTCATTCAGCTCCTGCCGAATTTTCTGACCATCGCGGCCATCTGCGCGGGTCTGACGGCCATACGGTTCGGCTTTCAAGGCAACTACGAGCGCGCCGTTCTTCTCATTCTTGCCGCCGCCATTTTGGACGGCCTGGACGGTCGCCTCGCCCGCGCCCTAAAAAGCGACAGCAAAATGGGAGCGGAGCTGGATTCGCTGGCGGATTTCCTGAACTTCGGCATTGCGCCGCCTCTCGTCATATATTTCTGGGCTTTGCAAGACACCAAATCCATGGGTTGGATGGCCGTGCTCACTTACGCGGTTTGCTGCGTGGTCCGACTTGCGCGCTTTAACGTCACCGCCAAGGCCGAGCAGGAAGAGGGGCAAGGCCGCAGTGACTATTTTGTCGGCGTTCCCTCACCCGCGGGCGCCATGCTGGTCATGCTGCCTATGTTTATGTCGTTTTCTATTGCGACCGAGGCGGTATTTCATGTCGGCATCATCATGGCCCATATGGTGGTGATCGGCTTGCTTCTCATCAGCCGCATCCCCACCTGGTCCTTCAAAGCCATCACCATTTCGCGGCAGAATGTAAAATTCATCCTTGTCGGGTTTGCCTTCCTTGCCGCCGCGCTGATGACCTACGCCTGGGTTACTCTGGTAGTGCTTTGCTGCGCTTATGTCGCTGGCGTCATCTGGGCGCTTGCCTCCGGCAAGGTGCCACGAAAACGGATCAAGTTTTAGAAAAACACATGAGCCAAATCACCGTCTTTCCCGCCAAGAAAATCATCACAATGAACCCGGCACAGCCGGAGGCAACAGCGGTGGCGGTGAGAGACGGGCACATACTGGAAGTGGGCACACTCGAAACACTCCAGCCCTGGCTGGATACTTTCCCACACAAATTTGATGACCGGTTTAAAGATAAATTCCTGATGCCGGGCTTTATCGATCCGCATTTGCACCCCTCCATGGCCGCCGTCCTTTTGCCCATGCGCTTTGTTACCGCCATGGAGTGGCGCCTGCCTTGGGAAACAGTCGCCCCGGTGACGACGCCCGAAGCTTTCCTTGCCCGCATCCGCGACATCGACGCGGAGATGGAGGGCCCTGAGGCGCCGCTCTTCATTTGGGGTTACCACCAACTCTGGCATGGGAAAATGCGCCGCGCAGCCTTGGACGACATCTCAAAGACCCGGCCCATTATCGTCTGGCATCGTTCCTTCCATGAGCTCTACATGAACACGGCCTGTCTGAAGTGGGCAGGGATCAAGGAAGCCGAGGTCGCCGGTCATTATCAGGTGGACATTGAGAACGGACATTTCTTTGAAAACGGCCTGCGCCTTGCCATGGCCAAGCTCAATTCATACCTCTTAAGCCCCGCCCATTATCACGAAGGCCTCAAGCGCTTGGCCCGAGTGGCCCATTATGGCGGCCACACCACCCTTGGCGACATGGCGGTCGGCATCTTCAATTTCGAAATGGAATGGCAAACCACCAAGACCTTCCTCGACACCGACGAGACACCTTTCCGGGTTCAAATGATCCCGGCAGGCAACATTCTTTACGGCGAGAAGGGGTCCAATGACGCGGCGCTTGAGTTCATTGAAAACCTACCGGAGCGCAACAC
>SBHG01000002.1 GCA_006226305.1 Alphaproteobacteria bacterium
ACCTTGTCGTACTCAATTTCCGGGAACACGATGTGCTCCTTGATGCCCATGGCAAAGTTGCCGCGCCCGTCAAAGCTCTTGCCATTAAGGCCTCGGAAGTCCCGAACCCGCGGCAATGCAATCGTGATCAGACGATCAACGAACTCAAACATATTGTCCTTGCGCAGGGTCACCTTGGCGCCAATCGGCATGCCGTCACGTACCTTAAAAGTCGCGATAGACTTGCGCGCGCGCGTGACAACCGGCTTTTGACCAGCAATCAGGGCCAGATCGGCGGCTGCGGAACGTACCTTTTTGGTGTCATTGACGGCATCGCCAATACCCATATTCAGTACGATCTTGTCGAGTCGCGGTACTTCCAGCTCATTCTTGTATCCGAACTTCTCAACCAAACGTGGTTTGATCACTTCGGCATACTGAGTTTTCACTCGCGGTACATATTTTTCTGTATCAGACATCGATAACCTCGCCAGACTTCTTGGCGTAACGGACCTTGCGGCCATCTTCCAAAACTTTGTATCCGACCCGCGTTGCTTCACCACTCTTGGGGTCAACATGCGCCAGGTTGGAAATTTCAATCGGTGCTTCCACCCGCTTGATCCCACCAGGATCAGTTTGGGTCGGACGCTGGTGACGCTGGACCATATTCACACCCGAAACATAGGCGCGATTTTCATCCGGCAACACACGGGTGACTTCACCCTTCTTGCCTTTGTCCTTGCCAGTGCGGACGATGACTTGGTCGCCCTTTTTGATCTTCAATTTAACAGACATTTCAAAGCACCTCCGGTGCCAGAGAAACGATCTTCATGTGACCCTTGCCGCGCAGCTCGCGGGTTACCGGGCCAAAGATACGAGTCCCAATTGGCTCTTTCTGGTTGTTGATCAGAACGGCCGCATTGTTATCGAAACGAATAGCGCTCCCATCGCCACGACGGATTTCCTTGGCGGTACGAACGATAACCGCCTTCAAGACGTCACCCTTCTTCACCCGGCCGCGCGGAATTGCTTCCTTCACGCTGACCACGATGATGTCACCGACAGAGGCGTACTTGCGCTTGGCGCCGCCCAGAACTTTGATGCATTGAACGCGGCGAGCGCCGGAGTTGTCCGCAACATCAAGATTTGTTTGCATTTGAATCATGGCAAGAGCCCTATTCTACTTCTTACGTCCGTGATGAGATCTAACGCTTCAAGCGTCGGCCTCAACCACAACCCAACTTTTCTTCTTGGAGATCGGGCGGCATTCTTCAATGCGGACCACGTCCCCTTTCTTGCATTTATTTTCCGGATCATGCGCGTGGTAGCGCTTGGACCGCAGAACGGTCTTTTTATAAACCGGGTGCGAAACGCGCCGCTCGACGTTAACGACAATCGTCTTGTCACTTGCGTCACTGATCACCACACCTTGCAAAATTCGCTTTGGCACGCTGTTTCTCCTTTAAGCAGACGTTGCTTATTTGCTGGCTTGCGCCTGCTTTTCTTTCAATACAGTTTGGATACGAGCCACATCACGGCGGATCTGTTTGAACCGCGAGGTGTTCTCGAGTTGACCTGTCGCTTTTTGGAAACGCAGGTTAAAAGCTTCCTTCTTCAGCTTTTCGAGTTCTTCGTTCAGCTGATCCGGGGTTTTATCTCTTACTTCCGCGGCCTTCATTGGCTCACCCTCTTCAAAAATTTCTCGTTAGACCTAGTGGTCCAAACCCACACGGGTAACCATTTTGCACTTTACCGGCAGCTTGGCAGCGCCCAGCTCGAGCGCACGCTTGGCAACATCCGGGGTCACACCATCAATTTCAAACATGATCCGACCTGGCTTTACCTTGGCCACCCAATATTCCGGCGACCCTTTACCTTTACCCATCCGAACTTCCGTCGGCTTCTTGGAAACCGGCACATCTGGGAATATCCGGATCCAAACCCGACCGGCCCGTTTCATATGACGGGTAATAGCTCGCCGCGCAGCCTCAATCTGGCGCGCCGTGACACGTTCCGCCTCTTGGCTCTTCAAGCCATAAGCGCCGAAGTTCAAAGCCGTGCCACCCTTGGCGTTGCCTTTGATCCGCCCTTTATGGGCTTTCCGGAATTTTGTCCGTTTTGGCTGCAACATGTTCCTAAACTCTCTTCAAATCTATCTGTCTTGAAACAGTTCTATTGATGACGCGGCGGGCGATTACCACCACGACCGCCTGGGGCCGGGCCTTCCTGCGCCGCCTGTGCACGTTTTTCCTGGGCCATCGGATCATGCTCAAGAATTTCACCCTTGAAGATCCAAACCTTGATGCCGCAGATCCCGTAAGCCGTGGACGCTTCTGCCGTACCGTAGTCAATATCGGCGCGCAGTGTATGAAGCGGAACACGTCCTTCGCGGTACCATTCCATCCGTGCGATTTCAGCGCCACCCAACCGGCCAGCCGCATTAATCCGGATGCCCTGGGCACCAAGACGCATGGCAGATTGAACCGACCGCTTCAGAGCCCGACGAAAAGCAACCCGACGCTCCAGCTGCTGAGCAATATTTTCAGCAACCAGCGTTGC
>SBHG01000157.1 GCA_006226305.1 Alphaproteobacteria bacterium
AGGAGATCTGTTTTTTCCACGGGCGCCAGCGTGAAGGCACCCGTGCCTTCCGACGACCAATGCCAGATCTCATCTGACCCGGCGCGGCGCGACGTGACGTCAACGCGCTCGGCAATCATAAAGGCGGAATAAAACCCAACACCAAACTGGCCGATGAGCGACACCGCTTTGTCTTTATCCTGCGCCGCCTCAGCCATAAACTGGCTCGTGCCGGAGCGCGCGATCGTACCCAGATTGTCAATGAGCTCGTCATGGCTCATCCCAATGCCGTTATCGCAGAGGGTCAGGGTTCGCGCTTCCTTGTCGATGCGGATTTCAACTCGAAAGTCTTCATCGCCCTTGGTCAGATCGGGATGGGTAATCGCCTCATAACGTAGCTTATCGCAAGCATCGGACGCATTGGAGATAAGCTCGCGAAGAAAAACCTCCTTCTCCGAATAAACCGAATGCACCATCAGATGCAGAAGTTTGGCGACCTCCGCCTGAAACTCGTGGCTTTCCTCGCCGCGCGGGCTTGTCATCTTACTCGGCCTCTTTTACCTGGATCATGCTTGAGAACGTCATCACCATCTGATCACCCTTCCAGTCCGGCACCTTAAACGCCCAATCCTTCGTGCGATCATTAAGGGATTTGATAAATCCCTGCCGCTCAGCCTCGGCAGCGGCGTCCACGGGCTCTGGCGCGTCCTCAGGACGAACATCTCGGGCCGCAATTTGGATCCAGTATTGATTACCAATCTCGGCCACCATCACCTCAATTTCAATGTCATCAAATGTGCGGTATTGAAGCTTTGTCGCACTCTCAAAATTGAGATCGTCTGCACTTGCCAGATCAAGGATCGACATGGAGGACAGCGCCGACCCAACCCCATTGGCAATACCCGGCGCCGTCGGCTCAAACCCAAGCGGCACACCTTGAAGAGCGAAATTATAGTCCTCCGGAGTGGCGCGCGAAGCGGTGAACCCACGGCTGTCCCCAGCGCCGGCACCCGGCGTGGAAACCACCGACTGATAACGCGCGCGCTCAAGGGTGAGGAAATCCAAATTCGCCCAGACATCAACCGTCGCGCCCAAATCCAGCTGCCCCCGGCTTAGATAGGTCTGTGGATTTTGTCCCAGCCGCACATAGCGATAACTGGCCCCGTTCATGTCCGGCAGTCCCTGCTCCATACCGCTATAGATCTCCGCCAAAAGCTCGCCATTGGCTTCAAAGGCTTCAAATCGGATCGCGCTGCCTCCCTCTTGCGGATCTTCAAGTCCCAAATGCTGATACCAGTCCCGCCGTGAAGTTTTCGCTTCAACCAGCTCAAGATCGGCAAGGCCAATCAGAAGCCGTCTCACGGAAGTAATCTCCGCCGGATAATTGTTCTTCTCCTCAATCACCCAATTTGTCGCCGAGCGCCGCTTCAAGGTCAGCGTCCCGTCAAGAGAGGTCACCCGTAGGGTCGTGATATGGTCGAGCCGACCGTCCAAATAGGGAAAGGCCAAAGACGGTTGGAATGCAGG
Organism: Alphaproteobacteria bacterium; assembly: GCA_006226305.1. Lineage (GTDB taxonomy): Bacteria > Pseudomonadota > Alphaproteobacteria > M2410 > M2410 > M2410. Next base: position 1,507 of record SBHG01000157.1, read on the forward strand.
CGCCGTCGACCGTTCATGCATCCCGACAGCCACAACCGCCGACAAAATCGTAACCGCCGCCAGCCCGAACAGAACCATCAAAAAGTTTTCACGCAAAGACCGCGCGGACTTAGACATGGGTCACCCCTCCCTGAATGCTCCGCACGCGCATCTGCTTGCGGCGCCTGAAAGCCAGGAAGATGGCAAACACCGCCACCAGCAAAGGCACAAAGGCAATGTTGAAAAACTTGATCCAGGCGCCAAGCCGGTCGATATCCGCGCCGAGCTCATATTGAATGTCACGCTGCGCCTTGCGGGTCGCATCCGCTTCCAGAAGCAAGCGCTGCAGCTCAGCCCGCTGCTCGGGTGTGACCAGCAAGGTGCCATCATCGCTTTCACCAAAACCGGTTCCGCGAATTTCATCCACCCGCTGAACGATCTGATCAAGCTTCTCATCGAGCGCCTGACTTTGCGGCAGGAAGCGCGCCTCCGCCTCGCGGCGCAAATCTTCCACCCGCGTAAAGTCACGCTTCACCGGAGCCCGGCTGCGAAGAGAAACAAGATCGTTCGACCCCATCATGTTTTCCGCGGCGCCCAGAACAAGTGAACCATTGTCGGATGTTTCCTGCACCAAGCGCTCGCCCAAGAAGTCGCTCACCTGAACCCAGAACTGATCATTGAAAAGGTCGCTGTCCGCAACGAGAAGAATATTGGCCGCATCTGTCTCTGCAATCAGGTCCGGCAGGGGCCCTGTTTCTTCTACCACCGCATCTGCATCAAGCGGCGGCGGCCCGTCTGGAAAAGCCGTTGCCACGCGGCCCGTCACCCGGGCACCGATCACATAGGCCTTGCCCGTGGAGTTAAAGCTGCGCAAAAGCTCGTCTGGCGGTGTCTGAAACTGGGCTTCCTGAAAATCGACCAGCATGGCATCGCGGCTTGACTTAAGAAGCGGCGTAAAGGTTGTCGTTGCCCCTTCAAGAGGATCAAACGCGCCCACCGATGCCATTTGCAGATAATTCAAATTGGCGGTGACAAGGTCATCCCCATCCAAGTCGCGATTGTCAAACCCGACCCAAAGCACATAGTCCATAGGCGGCATATTGGCGCCAAATCCAACCCGGAGCGCCCGTTGTCGGTCCGCAACAATCTTGGAGCCATCCATATCGACGCCCCAGGCGGTCAGCAATGGCCCAAGCGAGGCCGCCGACGAAAACGTATAGCCTTCACCGCCCGGTCCACTGATCTGGCTCATCTCCGAAAAGGGATCGAGAAAGGCAATGATCCGCCCGCCCCGCATGACAAATTGATCAATGGCGTAGAGCGCCGTGTCCGAAAGCGCCGGTGGATGCACCAGCATCAAAACGTCCACATCCTCCGGGATCCATGCGAGGTCGGGGCCAAGCTCCTGAAGTTCAAATGTGCCCAGCAGCTGTTCATACATGACGAAAGGCTGCGAGCGCCCCTGCATGGCGGCCATCATGCCGCCGGGACCGCTCGACAAGGGCAGATCCGTCAAAAGGCCAAGAACCGGTGCCCGCTCTCGATTGAGCCGATCCACCAGTGATGCCAGATCATATTCAAGCCGCGCCTCACGTTCCGGCGCGAAGAAGGCAATAATTTCCTGCCCATCGATCGTATTGGTGCCCACAAGGCCGAAGTAGACAATGTCCCCGGAGGCAAGCGGCGCCGCCGTCAAGCCCACCGCTTCAGCTTCGTCTTCAGCTTCTGTGTAGGGTTCCGGCTCAATGATTTCGACACGCACCATACCGCCCGAAAGCCTGGAAAAGGCGCCGAGCATATCTTTGACCCGCTCGGCCAACACCCGAACCTGCGGAATGTCCACCGCCTCTGTTTCGCTATAATAAAGCTTGAGCGTAATCGGCTCTTTAATCGATTTCAAAAGATTACGCGTTCCATCACTCAAGGTGTAAAGGCGATCCTCAGTCAGATCAATTTGCGCATCACGCACGGCGGTCGTCATAAAAATATTCAGACACAGAAAAATCACCGCCAGGAGGACGAGTGTCGAAGTCACGTAAGATCGGTTCATGAATTTCTTCAACATCGGCGCTTACCCTTCTCTCTTGGCGTCAATCAAGACGCCATTGATCACCAGCGCCACGCCTATCAGCGACAAGAAGAAAACCACATCCCGCAGATCAATGACGCCGCCGCGAATGGCCTCGAAATGTGTCAGGAAGGAAAGTCCTGCAATGGCTTGAACCAGCACCTGCGGCAAAAACCCTTGCATGAAGCCCAGCACCAAAGGCAGACCGGAGACCGTAAAGAGGAAACACACCGTCACGCTGACCACAAAGGCAATCACCTGATTGTTGGTGGCGGCAGAGATGCAGGTCCCAATGGCAAGAAAAGCCCCCGCCATGAAAAAGCTGCCGAAATAGGAGGCCAGGATCACCCCATTATCGGGGCTCCCCAGATAATTGACGCTGATCCAAACCGGAAAGGTCAAAACCAGCGCCAACGAAGTAAAGGCCCAGGCCGCCAGAAACTTGCCGAGCACCAGACTTGAGATCGGGATCGGCAGGGTCATGAGCACTTCAATGGTGCCGGTCTTTTGCTCTTCCGCCCAAAGCCGCATGGCGATGGCGGGTATAAAAAACAGATAAAGCCACGGATGATAGCCAAAGAAGGGCGAGAGGTCCGCCCGCCCCGCTTCAAAAAGATTGCCCACATAAAAGGTGAAGGCGCCGGTGGCAAACAAGAACACCACAATAAAGACATAGGCGAGCGGCGTCGCAAAATAGCCGCTCATCTCGCGGCGGAAAACGGCTTTGAGCTCTCTCATGTGCTTACCTCCACTTTAGCGTCTGCGCCGCGCTCACTCACATCAGAAGTGGTCAGCATACGGAAGACTTCATCGAGACGCCCCTCTTCAGCATAGAGTGCCCGCACGTTCCATCCTCTTGACTGGGCAAGACCGCTCACTTCCTCAATGAGAAGCCGTTCCTTATCGGCAGCAAAAAGCGTGTAATGCAGCTCGCCGCCTTCCGGTATCTCATCAATGCGGGAAATACCCGCAAGCGACTGCAGCTCCGGCAAGGCGCGGGGCGCTTCGTCCTGGGTAAAGCCGATCGTCACCGCATTGTGGTAACTTGACCGCGCCGCCAGTTCGCCCGGCGTGCCATCCGCCACCTGCCGCCCCCGGTCAATGATAAGGGCGCGCGAGCAGATCGCGTCCACTTCTTCCAGAATATGCGTGGAGATAATGATGGCCTTGTCCGCCGACATCTCCTTAATCAAGCCGCGCACCGCATGCTTCTGATTGGGGTCAAGACCGTCTGTCGGCTCATCCATAATCAGCACCGGCGGATTGTGGAGGATCGCCTGCGCCAGGCCCACCCGGCGTTTGAAACCTTTCGACAGGGTTTCAATTGGTTGGTCCAGAACACTGCCCAGATGGGCTTGCTCCACCGCCCGGTCGAGCGCCTTTTGTCCCTCTGCGCCCGAGAGCCCGCGCACCTCGGCAATAAACTTCAGATAACCGCGCGGGGTCATCTCACCATAGGCAGGCGCCCCTTCCGGCAGATAGCCGAGCTGGCGCTGCGCCTCAAGCACTTGCGTCGCCACATCATAGCCGCAGACAGAGACCTGGCCGCTGGTCGGCGCCAGAAAGCCGGTAATCATGCGCATGGTGGTGGATTTGCCCGCCCCATTGGGCCCAAGGAAACCGAGAACCTCGCCCTTTTCAACCGAGAAGCTAAGGCCGTCGACTGCGGTGAAGGCGCCGAACCGTTTCACCAAGTCTGAAATGTTGATCATAAGAGGTCAAACCTGACGTCTGTGAGGAAGGAACTGCGGCTCATTAGATAGGAAAATCCACCCATCCGCGCAAGAGTCCCGACATAAATTCCCGTTAAGATTAGCTTCAAAACCGCAAGAGCAATCCGCCGTCCGCCTGAATGCCTTGGCCGGTGACAAAGCCCGCGTCGTCTGACGCTAGAAACAGCGCCACCCGCGCCACGTCGATCGGCGCCCCCAGCCGCCGCAGCGCCGACTTTTTCTCCCAGATGCCGCGCACCGTGGGATCAGCAAAACCGGCGGCCGTCATGCCCGTTTCAATGGCGCCCGGCATAATGTGATTGGCGGTAATGCCAAATTTGCCAAGCTCCAGCGCCAGCGTTCGTGTAAGACCGCCCAGTCCCGCCTTCGAAGCGCTATAGGAAGCAAGACCAAAATTCGTGGCGATGGCCGCTGTCGAGGAGACATTGATGATGCGCCCCGCCACGGAGGTTTTCAGTGCCGGGATCGCCGCCCGCGCCAGGCGAAACGGCGCTCTCAGATTAATCTCCTGTTGCAGATCCCAATCCGCATCGGACGTTTCTTCGGCCAATGCATTACGCCCTACGCCCGCATTGTTCATGAGAATGTCGAGCCCGCCGAGATCAGCCAGCGCCAGATCAACAATCTGGGTCGCGGCATCCGCGTCCCGAATGTCTTTTTCGTGAACATAAATATGGGAATGGCCCGAGTGCCGTTCATGCAAATTGGTGCCCGGCAAATCCACCGCCAGCACCCGCGCGCCTTCGTCAGCAAAGAGCCGCGCCGTCGCCTCGCCGATGCCGGAAGCGGCACCTGTCACAATGGCACAGCGCCCGGCAAGCCGTCCTGCCGCAGGGTCACTCATCACCTTGACCTCCCATTTTATGATTTTGCCCGCATGGTACACGCCGCCGCCAGCATGCGCCAGCACAGAGCAGCTCGCCCGCTCGTGGCAAAGCGGTCAGACATATAAAGAGAATAAGGAGAATAATCGGGAGGAAGATCTGTTGACAGGCTCAAGCCACCAAAACATCGGGGGGCTGGGGGGGCTGAGTTCAAATCCGAGGCTCTGGTACTCGGCTGAGCCTGCCAACGGTGCAATAATCACCCTCTATTGGGGCAGCAAAGGGGGTGAACTAAGGCAAGATTAAGGCTCAATATTTCACCGAAACTCCCAGATTTCAGCCATTTCGGGCCAGAACACTTGCCAAGACCGCAAAAACCCCACAAGATATCTCTCACATGGAGGATCCAAAGCCCATACGTGAGGCCCCGGCCATCGGGGCCAGCTTTCAAGCCTCATCCGCAACGGCCCGCAAGCCGAAGCAGGACACAACCTCGTTCAATCGCAAAGAACTCGATCTCATTCTGTCGCTCTATGGGCGCCGGGTGGCTGGCGGCGATTGGCGCGACTACGCCATGGACTTTTTAAAAGAGGTTGCGGTTTTTTCTATTTATCGCCGCGCGGCGGAAGTGCCCATCTACCGGATCGAAAAACGTCCCAAGCTTGCCCGTCGCCAGGGCGCCTACTCGGTCATCACCGCCACCGGTTTGATTTTGAAACGCGGCCACGACTTGAAGACCGTCTTGAAGGTTTTGGAGCCGAAAAAACTCCGCGTGGTGGACTAAACCCGCATCTTGGCAAAAAGATCATTGGGTCTCGCCCGCACTCTCTCTTCTAAGCGATGACGCACGGCACCTTTTTCACCGCACTTCATTCCCGCATCGAGCCAGCACTGTTCAAAGAGATCGCGCTGCGCGTGACTGCCACCGATCTTGCAAAGCTCGGACATGATCGGAGTCATGTGGTTATAGGCGGCGCCCATTTCGCCGCGGCCATAGGCTGCAACCCCCTTGGCGGCAGGCAGACAGACCTTCTGCCACACCTCTTCCATGCCTGCATTGACCGTTTTGCTGTGCGCTTCAAGGGACGTCAGAAACTCGTGAACGGGCTGTTCGTCCTCCAGCCGCGACAGGGCAAAAGCGAAATGAATATCGTGAAATGGCTGCAAGTGCTCAGCGCCGCGCTCAAGAACTTTTTCAGCCACCGATTGCCAGCGCCCGCCCACATCTACACCCCGAAGCTCCATGCGCCAGAGCATGGAGACGGCGCCGATCTGTTCCTGCCCAAACTCCGGCCATTCGCCCCAAAGATGGGCATCATAATTCGCAAGCGCTTCATCCTTGCGGTCAAGATCGAGGAGATAAAGGCCCATGTGCCACCAATTGTGCTCACGGATAAAAACACCCTTGTCGTCCCAGCTTGTCGACTGGCTCTTTAAAAAAGCAAGGCCGTCTTCAATCCGCCCATCGGTTTCAAAGACATGGGCGAGCGCGTGATGCGCCCAGGCATCATCGCTTTGGATTGCAACAGCCCGCCGCGCCGCCGCTTCGGCGCCAGCAAGGTCGTTCATCTGTTCAAGACCAAAGGCCAGCATGCCTTGCGCATAAGGCGCCTCTGGCAAGGCTCGTGTCAACGCCGTGCCAAGGGCGAGCAAGGCTTCCGCATGTCCCAGGTTAAAGGCTTGGGTCTGTCCCCATTTGATCGCGGCGATGTCGTCGGGATAGGACACCGCAAGCTCAAGAAATTTTTCAAGAGCCCGGCGCGGCCGCTGCGCCGCCTGAAATAAAACCGCCTCGCAGAAGAGCCGCTCGCGCGCGTTTGCCGCGCTCACATTCTCCTTCAACGCCTCGACAAAAGGAATGGCGGCTTCATAGCCAGAGGTCGCCTCCAGCGACATATGCACCGCCGCCGCATGAGCATTCAGAAAGGCATTGTCGGGTGAGAGCGCCGCCGCCTTGAAGATCGGCGAATAGTCGACACCATAGGAAAGCAAGTTTTGTACATAGGCGTCATAGGCGCGAACCGCTTCTGCGTCCATGGCGGTCATATCGAGAGTGTAAGCATCTTTCATGGGGACAGAGACTGAACTTTTCGCGGCCAAAAGAAAAGCCCCCGGTGGATCACCATCCGGGGGCTCTCATTCACAATTGCGTTATGTCTTAGTTCCGGTTGCCGAAGAGGCGCAGAAGAAACAAGAACATATTGATGAAGTCGAGATAAAGCGCGAGCGCGCCCATGGTCGCGGCCTTCGACGCGGTCTCACCGTCATGCGACACAAGGAAATAGGTTTCCTTGATCTTTTGTGTGTCCCAGGCGGTGAGGCCTGCAAAGATCAAAACACCAATCGCCGAGGTCGCGAAATAAAGCGCCGGCGACTGCAGGAAGACATTGACCACCATAGCCACCAAAAGACCGATCAGCCCCATGAACAGAAAAGAGCCCATGGCGCTCAAAGAGCGTTTGGTCACATAACCGTATAGGCTAAGGCTTCCGAACATGATGGTCGTGATGAAAAAGATCCGCGCCACATTGACCATCGGATAAATGATAAAGATCGTTGAGAGCATGAGCCCCAGGGATCCCGCATAGATCCAGAAGAACATCTGCGCCGAGGCGGCGGACATCTTGTGAATGCGCGCACTCAGATAGATCACCAGCCCCAGGGGTGCCAGCATGACCACCCACTGCAGGGGGGTCCCATAAATGGCGTTTATCAAGGCCGGGGACTGAGCGACGAAATAAGCCACAACGCCGGTAAGGCCGACGCCCATCGCCATCATATTGTAGACACGGCTCATATGCGCCCGCAGGCCTGCGTCAAACTCAGCGGTTTGCGCGCCGGAACGGGTATAGACGTCGCGGTCATAGTTGTTGGACATAGGTTTAAAGCCCTTTCCTGACTTAAAAGAGTGTTGACCCACAATATGGGCAACTATTGAGCGCAGTTCAAGTTATCGGAATGTAAATTTCAAGCAAAATCCGCAGTTTTTAGCGGTTTCCTCCTACCTCATACAGTGCGCAGGACCGGTGCGACCTTGGCTGAAAGCGTCGTCCAGGTGCCTAGAAGCCCCAAAATCACACTTACCGCGCTGGCCACAACCACGGTGAAGCCAAGCCGGGCCGGCAGGAAGATCCAGTCTGTCTCCATGGCAAAGGAGACCACTGCCCAGGCTGCCAAGGTGCCAAGACCCGCTGCCACAAGCGCTGTCAGCACCCCAAGGAGCGCAAATTCCACCACATAGACCCGGGCAATCCAGCCCCGCGTCGCGCCGAGCGTTTTCAAAATCACCGCATCATAAAGGCGCCGCCGATGGCCTGCCGCCAGAGCGCCCGCCAGCACAAAGAGCCCAGCAAGGACGGTCACCATAGAGGTGACACGAACCCCCATCACAAGGTCGCTCAGCACATCGTTAATGGACTTGAGGGCCTCCTTGACCCGGATCGTGGTCACCCCCGGGAAGGCATCGGTGATGACATTAAACAGCTCCGCCTCCCTTTCCGGACGCACCCGCACATTGCCGATATAGGTATGAGGCGCGGCTTCCAGCGTGCCCGGCGCAAAGACGATGACGTAATTAAAATCCGGAGTTTCCCACTCAAGGGATCTGAAATTGGTCACCGTGACCTCTATCGGACGGCCCAAAACGCTCAAAGTAAGCGTGTCCCCCGGCACCAGCCCCAGTCCCAGGGCGATATCTGCTTCCATGGAAATGAGCGGCGGCCCGGCATAATCCGTCGGCCACCACTCCCCTTCCACCACCTTGGACCCCTTGGGCACCTCGGCGGAATAGGTCAGGCCCCGATCCCCGCGCAGCGCCCAGCGCACATCCGGCCCCACCTCAATCTCCCCCGCCGGCACGCCTTTCACTGACAATATCGAGCCACGTAAATTCGGTATACTGACGAAGTCGACACTTTCGTCAACGCCCTCAACAACCTTTGTGAAGTTATCGATTTCATCCTTCTGAATATCAATGAAGAAAAAGCTCGGTGCCTCGTCCGGAATTTGCCCATTGATCTGGTGATTGAGATTGCCCTCGATCAGCGACACGGTCACCACGAGGGTGAGCCCAAGCCCCATGGACAGCACCACGCTGGTGGTGGGCGCGCCGGGGCGAGACAAATTCCCGAGAGCCATGCGCATGAGCGCTGAGCCCTTGCCGCGCAGGCGGATAAGCCCCCAGGTCAGCCCCCGCGCGATCCCAATGAGAAGCACAAAGGCCGCCAGGACACCGCCCAGAAAAACCGCTGAAAACGGCGGATAGGACGACAGGAATATGGCGCTCGCGCCCAGCAGCACCAATGACCCCAAAATAAGCGTCCAAGCGCCCCAGCCGATGCGGCCCTGATGCCCGCCCACCAGCTCGCGAAAAAGCGCCGCCGGACTTTCCTGCCGCGCCCGGGCAAGGGGCCAGGTGGCAAAGCCGAGCGTTACGAGAAATCCGAAAAGCGCCGCCTGCCCCATAGCCAAAGGGAAAACCCCGAGCGCAACCGGTATCGGTAATCTGTCGCCCAGCCCAAGCGCCAGAAGATAGGGCACAAAGGCCCCGACCGTCACGCCCGCAAGAATGGCCACCGCCGCCAGAGCCATAACCTGCCCAAGATAGATCAAAAAGATCGTTTGCCCTTCTGCGCCGAGGCACTTCAAGGTCGCGATCACTTCCTGTTTGCGATCAAGATAGCTTTTGACCGCATTGCCGACCCCCACGCCGCCAACGATGAGGGCAGCAAGTCCAACGAGCGTCAAAAACATGGAAACCCGGTCGATAAAAAACCGCGTGCCGGGCGCCGAATTGCTGCGGTCGCGAATGCGCCACCCTGCTGTTGGAAAATCCGTTTCCGCCTCAGCCTTAAACTGATTGATATCTTCTTCCCCGTTGGCCTCGGCGGGCAAGGCAATCCGGTAGCGATAACGCACAAGCGATCCGGTCTGGATAAGCCCGGTTGCCTTGAGCGCTTCATTGGTCACCAACACACGGGGCCCATAGCGCAAGCCCCCTGCCACCCGGTCTGGCTCATCCTTGATCAGACCGCGAATTTCGAAAGCCACGGTACCCACCCGAAGCAGATCCCCGACCTCAAGATCAAGGCGCTTGAGAAGGGTGTCCTCGACCAGCGCGCCATGTTGGCCCTCAAGCTCGGCAATACCGCCCGCCAGTGTACCGTCACCCTCAAGTTTGACCACACCATAAAGCGGGTAGAGCGCATCAATCCCCTTCATCTCCACCAGCATGCGCTTGCCGCTTTTGGGATCAAACCCCATGGTGTCATATGTGATGACTTCACTGACAAGCCCTTTGGACTTGAGCCACATGCGCTCTTCCTCGCTGGCGGGCCGGTGCAACAGCGACACATCAAGATCACCGCCCAGAAGCGCCTGGCTTTCTCGCGCCATGCCGGAAACAAAACTCTGCGTCACCGTGCCAACAGAGGCGATTGCCGCCACGCCGAGAAAAAGGCACATCAAGAAGACGCGAAAGCCTTTGAGCCCGCCGCGCAATTCACGCCGCACCTGTTTGGCGATAAAGGAGAGGTCCAAGCTCACACCCCTTGCCCTTCGTCGGCGGCGATGCGGCCATCGCGCATGCGCACGATCCGATCACATTTTTGCGCCAAGGCTTCATCGTGCGTAATCAGAAAAAGCGTTGTGTCCGTTGACCCATGCACATCGAACAAGAGATCGATAATCTGCTCCCCTGTGCGTCCATCCAAATTTCCTGTGGGCTCATCGGCGAGCAGCACTTTCGGCCGCACCGCAATCGCCCGCGCCAGCGCCACCCGTTGCTGCTCTCCGCCAGAAAGCTGCGCCGGGTAGTGGGTGAGCCGATGGGACAACCCCACCGCCTCAAGCCCTTCTGCGGCACGCGCCTGCGCATTGGGCACACGCGCGAGCTCAAGCGGCACAGCCACATTTTCCAGAGCCGTCATGGTCGGGATCAAATGAAAGGACTGAAAGACAATACCCACATGCTCCCGCCGGAACCGGGCAAGCGCATCCTCCTCCAACCGGGACAAATCCTGCCCGCTAATGGCAACCGACCCTTTCGTTGGACGCTCAAGCCCTGCAAGCACCATGAGCAGCGTCGACTTGCCCGACCCAGACGGTCCGACCACGCCGAGCGTGCTGCCCGTGTCAACGTCAAGGGTGAGGCCACGTAAAATCGACACAGGCCCCGCTGAAGAGGGCAAAGTGAGATGAAGGTCACTGAGGCGTATAACAGGCTCTTTACGGGGGCTGGGGTTCATGCTTGGGTAGCTTCCGTGAGGATATTTTCAAAAAATTTCGCAGACTTTGGACTGACGCGCATCTGGCTGGCAATACTTGCCGTCACATTTGTCAGCATTATGGCTGACTTTGATACGGCGCGCGCGGAAGAAAGGATCAAACCAACAACCCAGATCCTGCTTTTTGGCGACTCGATTGCTGCCGGCTACGGCCTGCCCATCGAAGAAGGGCTCGCCGCCCAGCTGCAAACTGCCCTGGACGTCGAAGGCCTTGCGGCAACCGTTCTGCCCGCTGGAAACTCCGGAGACACCACGGCCGCGGGCCTCGCCCGTCTCGACTGGGCCATTGCCGGCCAACACGTGGACATCATGATCGTCATCCTGGGCGGTAATGATGCTTTGCGGGCCATTCCGCCGGAGGAAACCCGCGCCAACCTGACCGCATTGGTAAAAGCCGCCAAGGCCCGACAGATCAAAGTTCTCCTCACCGGCATGCGCGCCCCCCCCAACCTCGGCCCTGAATACGCCCATGACTTTGAGCCCATCTTCGGCGAAGTAGCCGCTGCCGAAGAAACCGCCTTTTATCCCTTCATTCTGGACGGGGTCGCCGCAGACCCGACCCTTAATCAGGAAGACGGCATCCACCCCAACGCCCAAGGCGCCGGCATCATCGCCAAAGGGCTTGCGGCCCACCTTGTCGCGCTAATCGAAAAATCTTCGGAGACATAACATGAACTACGTCAAACTTGGACGCACAGATCTCAAAGTTCCTGAGATCTGCCTCGGCACCATGACCTGGGGCAACCAAAACACGGAAGAAGAGGGCCACGCCCAGATGGACTACGCCCTGGATCACGGCGTTAATTTCTTTGACACGGCTGAGATGTACGCCATTCCGCCGAGCCCGGAAACCTCCGGTAAAACCGAGACCATCATCGGCACCTGGTTCAAGGCGCGCGGCAACCGCGACAAAGTGATCCTCGCCTCCAAGGTTTGCGGGCGTCATCCCATGATCACCTGGACCCGCGACGCCGCAAGCGGCAC
>SBHG01000063.1 GCA_006226305.1 Alphaproteobacteria bacterium
AGCGACCCATTCGACAGGGCCGGTTTCAAAAGATTGGAGGCATCCATCGCCCCGCCGCTTGTCGCCCCAGCGCCAATCACCGTGTGGATCTCGTCAATAAAGAGGATCGCGCCGTCATGCTCTTCAAGTTCTTTTAAAACCGCCTTGATGCGTTCTTCAAAATCACCGCGATAACGTGTTCCCGCCAAAAGCGTTCCCATATCGAGGCTGAAAATCGTGGCATTGGAAAGAACCTCAGGCACCTCGCCTTTAACGATCTTCCGCGCCAGACCTTCTGCGATGGCCGTTTTGCCAACGCCGCTATCGCCCACAAAGAGCGGGTTATTCTTGGACCGGCGGCAAAGAATTTGGATCGTGCGTTCCACCTCCGCCTCCCGGCCGATCAACGGGTCGATCTTGCCTTCCGCCGCCTTGCGATTGAGATCCACACAATAGGCTTCAAGCGCCTCCGAGCCCTGTTTGACAGCGCCCTCTTCATCGTCGGATCCGTCATCGACCCCACTGACATGCCGGTCTTCGGACATACCTGGGCGCTTGGCGACGCCGTGTGAAATGTAGTTCACCGCATCATAGCGGGTCATATCCTGCTCCTGCAGGAAGTAGACCGCGTGGCTCTCTCGTTCGGCAAAAAGCGCCACCAGCACATTGGCGCCGGTCACCTCTTCCCGCCCGGAGCTTTGGACGTGAATGACAGCGCGTTGAATAACCCGCTGAAACCCTGCGGTTGGTTTGGCTTCTTCACCATTGTCCACCTTCAAGGTCGCCAGATCATCATTCACATAAGCCAGGAGTTTTTCCTTAAGCTCGGAAAGATTCACATCGCAAGCGCGCATCACGGCCGCCGCGTCGTTATCATCAACCAGCGCCAACAGTAGGTGCTCCAGGGTCGCATACTCATGAGAGCGCTCGCTCGCATAGGTCAGTGCCTGATGCAGGGCCTCTTCGAGTGATTTTGAGAATGACGGCATGTGATCCTCTACTCCTTTTCCATGGTGCACTGTAAAGGATGCTGGTTTTGGCGCGCCGCGTCCAGCACCTCCGTTACTTTCGATTCAGCCACTTCGTAGCTATAGACCCCGCACACGCCCACACCATTTTGGTGCACATGCAACATGATCTGCAGTGCATCATCCTGGTTTTTGTTGAAGAAACGTTGAAGAATCCAGACCACAAACTCCATCGGCGTGTAGTCGTCGTTCAGCAGGAGCACCCGATAAAGCGAGGGTTTCTTGGTCTTGGGGCGTGTTTTTGTAATGAGCCCGGTATTGGGCCCGCCGCCTCCCTCATCATCCTTTTTGTCAGGCCCCATAGCTGGTGGCAGAAACGCAGGAACATGCATCGTCAATCGAGTCAGATTACTCATATGCCTCATTCTGTCTTACGGATTTGATTTTGACCAGTCTATCAAGGGGGACTTGGTTAATTTTAGCACCAATAGGCAGATGCTCACCGCCTCGCCAGTTTTCAAGGCAAAAAGAAAGCCCGGATCACGGGGACCCGGGCTCGCAAAAGATCTTAGCTACTCAAAGGGGAGGAATTAGGAGCGAAGATCCTCAAAAACGTCGCCGAAACGGCCACTGAGCGGCTCAAAGCTTGCTTTGGCGCCGGCGCCCCAGATCTCGCCGATCTTGTTGAGATGAGACGAATAAGCTTCAAAGGCTGACTTGGCAAAGGTGCTTTGAATTTCAAAGGCATCCTGCAAGCTGGAAGCGCCCAAAGTCTGGTTAGCCACCGCAACACCGTCTTCAAATGACTTCTGATGGAAGGCAATTGATTCATTGGCGATTTTCTCGATGCTGTCGCCCGCAGCAGTTGCGCTGGCGATGACCGCATTTACGTTTTCCTTGTGGAAATCTGTGATTTCCGGTGCGCCGTCCAGCGCCTTGGCCCAGGCGTCCTTGGCCTTTTCAAATCCTTCTGTCCAGAAATCCTGAACGTCTTTTGTCGAAGCTGTCACTGTCTTTTCAACCTTTGGGGTCGCCTTCTTAGTTGTCTTTTTCTTTGTTGTCTTCTTGGCAGTCATGGGGGTGTCCTCTTTTGGGGAGCCATCAAGAAACCGCATGCTCTCCGGAGATCATTACATAATGCTGCACCGCAACATGTCCAAAACATAGGAAGTCCCTGGCCTCCTGTCAAGAATAATTGTGCACTGCAACAAATACCGAAATTTTCGCAGTTTTCTGCCCTTTTATCAGTTAACACCTTGGCAAGACTGACCCCCTATCCTGTTTCCACCCTTAAAGACCCACAAGTCACGGAACCACCTCTATGGACCTGATCTCCTTCCTCGATGTCATCCACGTCCTCGATCTGGTCGTTCGGTCCGGCGCCGGGGTCAGCCCTTATGCGGTTCTGGTAATTATGGTAGTCTCCTCTTTATCGATATTGACCACGCGGTAAGAGTAGAATGCGAGGAATGGGGGATATTAAGGTTACAGATCACAGGGGTTTTCGGCAGCGGACACATCGAATGACGCTCTCTGCCGCCGCCCTGTTTTGCGCGCTCGCATTGTCATTCATCGCGCCGCAGACCGCCCGCGCCGCCTCCAACCCAAAATATGCAGCCATTGTGATTGATGCAGACACTGGCACCGTTCTCTTTTCTCGCAATGCGGATTCGCTGCGCTATCCCGCATCCCTGACCAAAATGATGACCCTCTACATGACCTTTGACGCTCTCGACAAAGGGACGCTCAAGCTGGATCAGAAATTGAAAGTCTCAAAGCGTGCCTCGGGACAGGCTCCCTCCAAGCTCTATCTGGAACCAGGCGAAACCATCACCGTCGAACAGGCCATCAAGGCCCTGATCACCAAATCCGCCAATGATGTGGCCACAGTTCTGGCAGAGGCGATGGGCGGCACGGAATACCAATTCGCCCTCAACATGACCCAACAGGCCCGGCAACTCGGCATGTACAAAACCACCTTCCGCAATGCCTCCGGATTGCCGAACAGGCGGCAGAAGACAACCGCCTCCGACCTCGCCACACTGGCCCGGGCGCTTTATGACCATTTCCCGCAGTATTATTCCTACTTCGCGACCAAAAGCTTCACCTGGAAGGACAAAACCTACACCTCCCACAATTCGCTCCTAAAAAGCTACACAGGCACCGACGGCATCAAGACCGGCTATACGCGCGCCTCAGGGTTCAATCTGACAACCTCGGCCGTCCATGACGATGAGCGTCTTATCGGTGTTGTCCTGGGCGGGCGCTCCTCCAAAACGCGCGATGCTCATATGAAACTGATCCTGGATCAGTCGTTTTCCAAATTGAAAAAGAACCCAGAGCTCATCCCGCGCCTGGTCAACGTCCCGACCCCGCGCCTGAAGCCGGGAACCGAGCCTCTCTTTCTCGTCAAGGACACCTCCGGAACTGCCGTTGAACTTGCCAGCAACAGTGCGGCCGACGAGCTTGGCAATGATATAGAAACCGGCCTACCCATCATTGAACAGGGCGACCAGTCTCCCCCGCGCGACTGGGGTATCCAGATCGGCGCGTTTAAAAGCGCGGAGACCGCTCGGGAATACCTCAACAAAGCGCAGGCCGCCACCCCCAAGCTTTTAAGCGCCAAGGACACCATCATTTTGCCCGTTGAGACAAATGCTGGCACGGTCTATCGGGCTCGTTTCAGCCCCATCAGCGAGATGGATGCGGCTCAAGCCTGTGTCACCCTCATCGACAAAGGGTTCTCCTGTTTTGCCTTTAGCGAAGAAATCCGAACGACGTCGGGCTAGGTCACTCGGTGCGCGATTGTGTGGTACCCGCACGTTCAATATCGGATCGGGTCAGCCCAGGTAGCTGCAAGGTGAGGATAAGATCGCGTACTTCCTGCCGCGCGGCCACGTGGCTCATCGAAAGTTTAAAGTCTGATCCTTGCTCGGTGATATCAAGCAGCGTTTGTCCGGTCGGGAAAAGTTCGCGGAAGATAACGCGCTCGCCAAATCCTGGCGCAATCCGAAAGCCGATACGTGGCGACAGGGTTTCCAGAACTTCGCCAACGCGGCGCTTGTTGCGCGCATCAAGACTGGAGACCCGATTGCGCATAACCACCCAGTCAATGGAGGCCCGCTGTTTCAGCGCGCGATTTTTGCGGCTCTCCCACACGAGCTCTGCATAAAGTGACGGGCCAATTACTTCAAGGGTTTCCGGATTGACCTCGGCCAAAAGATCAAAATCGACAAAGCTGTCATTCAAAGGCGTGATGAGCGTGTCCGCGACCGAATGGCCAAGACGCGAAAGATAAGTGTCCGAACCGGGGCTGTCGATCACGACAAAATCGTGATCTTTGAGCTCGTCCATAACCGTCCCGAAAATATCGCGCTCTTCCGCTTCCGCGTCAGCCACCGCATCCTTGCGGCTGCGCTCAATAACATAGGACTTGGGAAACAAAAGATCGGCACCCTTGCGCTCACACCAATCGGACCGGTTTTCCAGATAGCGTGTCAGACTGCGTTGGCGCGAATCCAGATCAATGGCACCAACCGATTTGCCCATTTGCAACAAGGACACCACCACATGCATCGCCGTGGTGGATTTGCCTGAACCTCCTTTTTCGTTGCCCAGCACAATGACATGCGGCCCCAATCGTGCGTCGACCGTTGCATCGCCGCCAAGCGAAAGCTTGGAAGAAAGATTTGAGCTGGTAGTTTGACGACCGAAAGTTATGGCCACGGAAATAACGCCCCTTAAAACACCAATATTGACCCAACGCAGTGTGCCTGAAAACTAACGAGACCCTGCCAATCTTATGGTCAGAATCGCAAAGTTTCATTTTAGAGAATCCCCGCCCCCCTTGAAACCCGCAAATTCGCGGCAAACATCAAAATCCAAGGGACTTTCCTTTATCCGGTACAAAGGGCATAAATCAGCCGCTGGAGCAACAGCTCCAGTTTGACGTTTCAAAAGGCTTTGAAAATCATGACCTTAAACGATACGCCCCGCGACATCCCGATTGTCCGTACCATCGCAGAGTTGCGCCAAATCGTCGCTGACTGGCGCCGAGAGGGTCTTAAGATCGGCTTTGTTCCCACCATGGGCGCACTCCATCAGGGCCATCTATCTCTGGTACAAACCGCCGCCAAACACGCCGACAAGGTCGTTGTGTCCATCTTCGTCAACCCGACCCAGTTCGCCCCCCATGAGGACTTCGACGCCTACCCGCGCACCGAGGCATCGGATGCCAAGGCCCTGACCGGCACGCCCGCCAGTTTGATCTATGCCCCGAAGCCTCGTGAAATGTATGCCGACAACCACTCCACCCAAATTACCGTGGAAGGTATCTCTGAAGGTCTCTGCGCGACAACCCGCCCGCATTTTTTCGGCGGCGTTGCATTGGTGGTCGCCAAACTTCTTCTGCAATGCCTGCCCGATGTCGCGGTCTTTGGTGAAAAGGATTATCAACAGCTCCTGGTCATCAAACGCATGGTTCGCGACCTCAATATTCCGGTCGACATCCTGTCGGGGCCCACACAGCGTGATGCCGACGGCCTCGCAACCTCGTCACGCAACGCCTATTTGACCAGTGACGAACGAAAGGTGGCACCCCTCCTTCACGCAACGCTTCAGGACACCGCCGCCCGTCTTCGAGCAGGCGAGCCGGTCGAAGGCGTTTTGGTGAGCGCTATCCAAAAGTTAAAAGATGCGGGTTTTGATCCCGTCGATTATCTGGAGCTTCGCAGCGCCGAAGATCTGACGCGCCTACACAGCTTTCAAGCGCCGGCTCGACTTCTGGTCGCCGCCCGGCTTGGCAAGACCCGGCTCATCGACAACATCGAGGTTTGATAATTTTTAAAGCAGACCGAGTTCGCTCAGCTCTGCCCGCATTTCAGACGGCAAATCCTCGCCGCCCATCCCGCCATCCTTCAGGTCTTTCGGTGCATCTTCGGGTTTGAGATAACGCCACCCCTGAAAAGGTCGCTTGGGCTGGTGCACGGTTGGAACCAGCGCGTCATCGAGCACAATGCGGCACCGGGAAATGCCATCTTCGTCATCAAATGAATTGAGGTCGAGAATTCGTTGCCGCACTTGAATGACGCCCTTGATCACCCAAAAGAGAGATCCGCCCGCCAGGACTTCCTCGCGGCGGCGTGGCGTCATGCGTGTCACATGGGAAAGTGGCGGATGCGCCGGATCCCTGGCCGCAGCCGCCGCCCGGCGCCTTTGCCAATCCTGCAATTGTTCCAGACGGTCCACGCCAACACAAAGCTTAATCAGGTGGAGGCTCATGACTTGGCGGTTTCAAACCGCAACACGACCTGCCCCTCCTCGACCTGATCACCGACACTCACCAGAACATCAGCCACAACGGCCTCTCCGGGCGCCGCCAGGCTGTGCTCCATCTTCATGGCCTCAAGAACCAGTAGGACGTCTCCCTTGTCCGCTCTGGCCCCAGCCTCGGCGTTAACAGCTATAATCTTACCGGTCATGGGTGCCACCAGCTGATCAGCGCCCCCGTCCTCTTCCGCGCCATGTTCAAGCGGATCAATCTGGCGTAGCGCATATAAATGCTCACCACACAAAACCTGAAGGTCGCCCGCGATTTCTTTGACCACAGCGCTTATCCGCTTGCCATCCACCAACGCGTCTATACGCCCGAGGGGGTCAAATTGTCCGGCAAGGGTAACCTGTGCCGTCCCATCACTCACCACGAGATGATCGGCAGCAAATCCCACATGAAGCGCAACAATGCCGTCGCCAACATCCAGTTCCACACCCCAGCTGAGTGCCGTTTCAGATGTGTTAAGCCGCCAGCCATCGGCCGTTTTCTTGCCTGAGCGCACCCATTCTTTTTCGAGAAGGTAGCGAACCGCTAAAGCCAGAAGGCCAAGATCCGGCGTCCCGGTGTCCGGAACCAGGTCACCGAGGTGTTGATCAATAAACCCAGTATCCAGGTCGCCCCGAATAAAAGCCTCGTGACCCATGACCCGGGCAAGAAAGGCCGCATTAGTGCGCACGCCCATTACCTCGACGGCGCCAAGCGCCCGCCCCAGTTGCTTGATCGCCTCCCCGCGCGTTTCTCCCCAGGTGATCAGTTTTGCGATCATGGGGTCATAGTACATGGTGACCTCGTCACCCGAACGAACGCCCGTATCCACCCGCACGGCGCCGGAAGGTGCAGGGAAAGTCAAATGGTGTAGAGTTCCTGGAGAAGGAAAGAAATTCTTTTGCGGGTCCTCTGCATAAAGGCGCACCTCAACCGCATGGCCCTTGATCGATAGTTGATCCTGGGTCTTTGGCAGTTTGCCGCCCGCCGCAACCGCCAACTGCCAGGCAACCAGGTCTTCACCTGTGATCATTTCCGTCACCGGGTGCTCGACCTGAAGGCGCGTATTCATTTCCATGAAATAGAACCGGTCGACCTTGAGCCCATCACTGCCATCGACGATAAACTCAACCGTTCCCGCCCCCTGATAGCCAATCGCCTTGGCCGCATCCACAGCCGCCGCCCCCATGGCGGCGCGCACAGCGTCCGTCATGCCGGGCGCCGGCGCTTCCTCAACAACCTTCTGGTGGCGGCGCTGCAAAGAACAGTCTCTTTCAAACAGATGCACGGCGTTTCCATGTCCGTCCGCGAAAACCTGAACCTCAACATGGCGTGGGCTTAAGACAAATTTTTCAATGAGCACCCGGTCATCGCCAAAGGCAGACTTAGCCTCCCGCTGAGCCGAGGCAAGCTCCTTGGCAAATCGGGCCGGCTCTTCCACCTTGCGCATACCTTTGCCGCCGCCGCCCGCCACAGCTTTGATGAGCACAGGATATCCGATCCGGTCCGCCTCTGCGGCCAGCAGCTCCTCCGACTGATCAGCCCCATGATATCCTGGCACAACCGGCACACCGGCATTTTCCATCAGCGCCTTTGCCGCATCTTTCAGCCCCATGGCCCGAATGGCATCTGGTGGTGGGCCGATCCAGATCAGACCTGCCCCAACAACAGCCTCAGCAAAACCCGCGTTCTCGGACAAAAACCCGTAGCCCGGGTGAATAGCATCCGCGCCCGAGGCCTTGGCAACCTCAATAATCTTGTCGCCCTTCAGATAACTCTCCGCCGCCGCGGCAGGCCCAATCAGATACGCGTCATCGGCAAGCGCCACATGCAGCGCCCCCGCATCAGCCTCCGAATAGACTGCGATCGTTCGCAGTCCCAATGCCTTGGCCGTGCGGATCACACGGCAGGCGATCTCGCCACGATTGGCGATAAGAACCGAATTCACGTGTGGATTGGTCATTCGGGTTTGGTCCAACTTGGTTTGCGCTTTTCAAGAAAAGCCGCCATGCCCTCCTGGCCCTCGGCGCTCGCGCGGCGATCCGCGATACGCTTGGCAACATTGGCAATCATATGACGGTCCATTTCCCGCCAGATGACACTGTCAATAAGCTCGCGAGAGGCGCGCACCGCTCCAGGCGCGCAGTGCATAAAATCATCCGCCAGCCGCTCAGAAAACTTTGACAGCGCCTGCATATCGTCCACCACTTCATGGATTAGGCCAATGCGCTGAGCTTCATGGGCGTAGAACCTTTCGCCTGTAGCAAAATAGCGCCGTGCCTGGCGGGGTCCGATCGCCTCCACAACAAAGGGCGAGATCATCGCCGGGATCAAGCCGAGCCGAACTTCGGAAAACGAAAAGATCGCATCTTTAACCGCCACAGCAATATCGCAGGCCGCCACAATGCCCAAACCGCCTCCCATAGCCGCGCCATTGACCAAAGCCACGGTCGGCATTGGCAGGTTGCGCAGCGCAATCAACATATGGGTAAAACGCTTGGCGTCATCCATATTTTCCGAGTGCGACATGCCCCCGGCCCGTTTCATGGAATTAAGATCGGCGCCCGCGGAAAAGCTTTTACCCGCACCCTCAATGAAAAGGCAGCGCAGATGATCCGCCCCTTTTAAGTCTTCCAGCGCATCAATCAGATCAACCGTCATCTGCGCATTGAAGGCATTGTGAATCTCCGGCCGGTTAAACCGCAAAAAGCCAATTCCCTCTTCGGTCTCGGATAGTAAAACTGTTTTTTCGTCCGCCATGGAAGCAAACTCCACTGGTTGAAGGATTACATTCGGAACACGCCGTATCGCGGATCAGCAATCGGGGCATTCAGCGCAGCTCGGAAAGCAAGCCCCAGAACACGGCGTGTGTCACGCGGCGCAATAATGCCATCGTCCCACAGCCGCGCAGTTGCAAAGTAGGGATTGCCTTCTTTTTCATAAGAAGCCCGCACCGGATCTTTAAAGGCCTCCTCGTCCTCCATGCTCCAGCTTTCGCCGCGCGCCTCAAGCCCTTCCCGTCGCACGGTCGCCAGCACCGAAGCCGCCTGTTCGCCGCCCATCACAGAAATGCGTGCATTCGGCCAGGTAAAGAGGAAGCGAGGGCTATAGGCCCGCCCACACATGCCGTAATTACCCGCCCCATAAGAGCCGCCAATCACCAGCGTTATCTTCGGAACATTAGCGCAGGCGACCGCCGTCACCATTTTGGCGCCATCCTTGGCAATCCCGCCCGCTTCATATCTGCTGCCCACCATAAACCCGGTGATATTTTGCAGAAACAAAAGAGGTATTCGGCGCTGACAACACAGCTCAATGAAATGAGCCGCTTTCAAGGCCGACTCTGAAAACAAAATGCCGTTATTGGCAATAATGCCGACCGGCACGCCCTCGATTTTGGCAAATCCGGTCACCAGTGTGACGCCATAAAGTTTTTTAAACTCATCAAATTCGCTGCCATCGACGATCCGCGCGATAATCTCCCGCACGTCATATTGCGTCGTCAACGCTTCCGGAACGATACCATCGAGTTCCTCAATGTCATAAAGCGGCGCCCGTGGCTGATAGGTCTCAATTACCGAACGGTCGCCTGGCAAGGTGCCCGCAATCTGCCGCACCAACGCCAGAGCATGGGTGTCGTCATTGGCATAATGATCTGCGACTCCGGACCGCCGCGCATGGACATCCGCCCCACCCAGATCTTCGGCCGTGACGACTTCACCGGTCGCAGCTTTGACCAAAGGCGGACCACCCAGAAAGATGGTCCCCTGGTTTTTCACAATGATCGTTTCATCAGACATCGCCGGCACATAGGCACCGCCTGCGGTGCACGATCCCATCACCGAAGCAATCTGGGGTATCCCCTCTGCGGACATATTGGCCTGGTTAAAAAAGATCCTGCCAAAGTGCTCGCGATCAGGAAAAATCTCCGCTTGGTTCGGCAGGTTCGCCCCACCGGAATCCACCAAATAGATGCACGGCAGCTTGTTCTGCTGCGCAATTTCCTGCGCCCGCAGATGCTTTTTCACGGTCATGGGGTAATAGGTGCCGCCTTTAATGGTCGCGTCGTTACAGACAATCACACAGGTCCGCCCGGCAACCTGGCCCAGCCCGGTAATGATTCCTGCTCCATTGATAGCATCGTCATACATGTTGTAGGCAGCCAGCTGGCTAAGCTCCAGAAACGGCGATCCTGGGTCAAGCAATCGGCTAACGCGATCCCGCGGCAAAAGTTTGCCGCGAGAAAGATGCCTCTCTCGACTGCGTTCATTCCCGCCCAGGGAGGCCGCTGCGACCCTTGCTTCCAGCTCTTCCACCAACGCACCCATAGCCCTGGCATTTGCCTGATAGGCCCCATCCCGAGCGCTGATGGATGATTTCAAAACTGCCATGGCGTACCCCTTCCCGTCGGTCGCTAGGACATGCGTTCAATCGCAACAGCTGTCGCCTCACCACCGCCAATGCAGAGCGACGCGACACCCCGCTTTTGATCATATTTTTCAAGCGCCGCCAACAGTGTTACGAGAATTCTTGCGCCAGAGGCGCCAATAGGATGGCCAAGTGCACAAGCCCCGCCATGCACATTCACTTTGTCGTGCGGCAAATCAAGTTCTTGCATCGCCGCCATGGTGACAACCGCAAAAGCTTCATTGACCTCAAAAAGATCGACATCGTTTTTCGACCAGCCCGTCTTCTCAAACAAGCTCTCCATGGCACCAACTGGCGCTGTGGTAAACCAGCGCGGCGCCCTTGCATGGCTCGCCTGTCCGACCACCCGCGCAAGCGGTGTTAGTCCTCTGGCCTCCGCCACTGAGGCTCGGGTCATCACGAGCGCAGCCGCTCCGTCGGAAATAGAGCTTGAATTCGCGGCGGTTACGCTGCCGTCCTTTGCAAAGGCGGGCCGAAGGGTCGGAATTTTTGCAGGATCCGCGCTGAGCGGTTGTTCGTCCTGGGCGACAAGAACCTCACCTTTTCGAGTTTTGATGCTCACCGCCTCTATTTCACCAGCAAAGGAGCCATCCTCCGTGGCCTGTTTAGCCCGCCGCAAAGATTCAATCGCATAGGCATCCTGCGCCTCACGCGTGAATTGAAAGTGCTGTGCGGTTTCCTCGGCAAATGTGCCCATCAAGCGGTGCTCATAGGCGTCCTCGAGACCATCCAGGAACATGTGATCCTTCACTTCTCCATGGCCCAGCCGCAACCCCTCGCGCACCTTGGGCAGAATATAGGGCGCATTTGTCATGCTTTCGAGACCACCGGCAACCATGATGTCCGCATGCCCCAGGGCGAGGGTATCGGCGACCGTCATGGTCGCCCGCATTCCTGAACCGCACATCTTGTTGACCGTGGTGCAAGGTGTGCTTTCTGGCAGGCCGCCAAAGATGGCCGCCTGCCGCGCCGGTGCCTGGCCAAGGCCTGCTGACAGGACGCAGCCCATCACAACCTCATCAATGTCGCTACCAGACAGTCCCGCCCGCGCTACGGCTGCGCGTATCGCATCCGCCCCAAGCTCGGGTCCTGTCTTACCCGCCAGCACCCCTTGAAATCCGCCCATTGGCGTGCGCGCAGCACCAACGATGACGATTGGATCTGATGTACTCATGAAGTTCGTTGTCCTTATTTGGTTGGTTTAAACGCCTCAACGGAATCGGCCACCGTAAAGAGGGTGAAAAAGCCGCTGCCAGACCCGCCGCCGATTAGATACCAACGCCCCCCAGCGACCGCCGAGGCCATCGAGTGGCGCGGCGTCAGCAGCCGGGGTTCCTCCAGCCATTTGTTCGACTGAAGATCAAAAGAGTGATGTTCGATATAGGTATGAGACGGCGAAAGTGTTGTACCCCCGGCCACATGAAGACGGCCGTCCAGATAGGCCGCCTTAAGGCCTGAGCGCGCAATCGGCATATCGGATAAACGGCTCCATCTACCCGTTTCGGTATTGAACTTGTCCACCCGGGCGCTTGGATTGCCATTCAGGTCAAGACCACCAAAAACATAAATGTCCCGACCAACTGACACAGCCGCAAAGGCAGAGCGCGGAACCCCTAGCGCATCCCCCGTCACAGCCCAACTATCTTGGGCGATATTATAGACCATGACCTTGCCGGGGTCTTCGCCACCACCCCCGAGCGCATAAACCTTTTCACCAACCGACTGCAAAGCGTGGCCGCGGCGGGCAAGCGGCATGGGCGCTTTTTCCACCCAGGCCCGGCGCCCGGTATCGTACACCCATAAATCGCGGCTCAGTCGCGCGGAGCGATCTGATCCGGCAAGGCCCCCGCTCACATAAACAAAGGCTCCCGCCGCCGTCATGCCAAACTGTTCGCGCCCGACCGGCATGGACGGCAAAGGACGCCAAAAGTCGCCGACAACGTCATAGGCATCAAAACTGGTCGAGGGACCCGATATCCCGGCACCGCCGGCGACATAGATATATTCGCCGATCCCAGCCGCCCCAAGATGGGCCCGTCCTGTCTCCATAGGGGCGTTTTCTGTCCAGCGACCATCGGCCTTGGCAGCAAGCGACGCGCCAAATATCAGGGTAAGAACCGCTAAAAAGCCGGGAATTTTCTTCATGTGAGGGGTCCGAAAAGATGACTAGGTGAAAACCACTGTAGCAAGTCCGAGGAAGACAAAAAACCCAACAATATCGGTCACGGTCGTGACCAGCACTGTTGAAGCAACCGCCGGATCCACCCCTGCCCGGTCCAGACCAAGCGGCACAAGAATACCTGCCAATCCGGCAAACAGAAGATTAATCACCATGGCAACCGCCAGAACAGCCCCGATGGTCACGCTGGAGAACCAAACCCCACCAATCGCGCCCATTAGCAAGGCGAACAGAACACCATTCAAGCCGCCGACGAGTACCTCGCGGGTGACAATACGCATGGCATTGGTCGCCGTCAGATCTTT
>SBHG01000151.1 GCA_006226305.1 Alphaproteobacteria bacterium
AATGCTTCAATCGAACCGGTTTAACCTGGACCAAGGAGCGCCTCGCCCGCGTTCGCGATCCTCGTCTGAGAAATCGGGTCGATGACACAAAATGGCGCATCATCAATGCCGGCCCGAGTGGTCATCCCGACCACTCCTGGACAGAGGACCTGGAGCCCGCTAGGTCAACCGAGGAGGTCACCAAATGATCTCTCTTAGAGCCTTTATCGTCTATATCTTTCTGGCAGGGTGCCTCGGGCTCTTTTCACAGTTTCCGACCTATTCTCGCATGCCGGAGGATCAGGCAATGATCAAGCTGACCTTTGCCCTTTATGGCAATCGTACGCAGGCCTGCCGACAACTGACCCCGGAAGAAATCGCCAAACTTCCCCAGAACATGAAGCGCAAGGAGATCTGCGAGCGCGAACGTGCGCCCATTTATGTGCAGCTTCTGGATGGTGATGAAATTCTATTTGACGAAGAAGTTCCCCCCAGTGGATTC
Source organism: Alphaproteobacteria bacterium (assembly GCA_006226305.1). Lineage (GTDB taxonomy): Bacteria > Pseudomonadota > Alphaproteobacteria > M2410 > M2410 > M2410. The sequence goes on from SBHG01000151.1 coordinate 482, forward strand.
AGGGATGACGGCCCTTCCGTGCTTTACAGGTCTTTTCCGGTCCCAATCGGGCCCCACCAATTGACGGTTCGTCTGCGACACACAAAACAGCAACAGGGCTTTGATGTCTCCGATACTGTAAATGTGGTACTCAAACCGCGGCAACATCTCGTCGTTGACTTCAACGACCAATACGGCCTCTGGATCCGTTAGAAGCAAGAAGAGGCAAAACCAATCATGCTGGAATGGAAAGAAGAATTCAGGATCGGGATTGACGCAATAGATCATGAACACAGGCAATTGATTGATTTAATCAATAAGACCTTGTCCCTGATTGAAGCTGAAAACCAGACCGGGCAAAACAAAGAAGAAATCCTGAACCACCTTGGCGAAATTCACGCGGTAACTTCGGCACACTTTGCCCTTGAGGAGCAGGAAATGGCGCAGATCAAATATCCGGAGTTTGCCCCCCACAAAACCGACCACGAAGCACTGCTTGACTCGCTTCTGGACATAATGGATGAGACAACACCTGAAGATTCAACGCTTTTACGGCGCCTGGAAGAGCGCCTGACCTCGTGGTTTTCCAATCATTTCCGGACGTTCGACGCTGCTTTTCATCGATTTGGCAGTGCGACAAATTAGGATGTACAGGATCAATTTCTTGCTCCCGGACTTGACTGGGATCAATATGGTGTCATCGGCTGATTTATCAATGTGAACGATCAGGGAAGGGACGCCACATGATTGAATTATCCAGAATAGACCCGACTAAACGAACCGGGGGCCTGCGAGAAGATGATTTCCAGCTGCTCAAAGCCTCCCCCCTGTTCAAAGCCCTGACGGACGAAGCCATCATCTCGTTGATTTCAGATGGCCACATCAAAACCTTTGATCGCAAAACGACCCTTTTTGTGAAGGGCGAGCAGGCCGACCGTTTTTATCTGGTCCTGGAAGGCTGGGTCAAACTGACCCGTGAATCCCTGGAGGGACAGGAAAGCATTATCTCCGTATTCGCAAAAGGCGAGACATTTGCCGAGGCCGCGGTTTTTTCCAGGCAAGGCTACCCCGTCAACGCCATCACAGTTTCTCAGTGCCGCCTGCTGGTCGTTCCGGCCTCGTCGACCTTTCGTGCCATTAAGGAAAACTCCGAATATGCGCTCAATATTGTGGCGTCCATGGCCCGGCATATGCACAACCTGGTCAAACAGATTGAGCAGCTTTCTGTTCAGTCTTCGACGGAACGACTGGCAAATTTTCTGTTAAGCCAGTGTCCAAAGGGCGCCAAGGAAGCCACCATTTACCTCCCGATCGAGAAGTCCCTGCTCGCTGGCCGACTGGGCATGCAGCCGGAAACCTTGTCTCGCTCCTTCGCCAAGCTGCGCAAGCTTGGCCTGCAATCGCGCGGCAACAAGGTGACCATTTCAAATATTCCCGCCATCCGCTCCTCCCTAAAAGGTAACTAAGAGTAAACGGAGATTAAAAGTGAAACATCCGTCCATTGCGTTCGGTGCTCTTGCTGTAGCACTCACGGTCAATGTCGCTAATCCTCGCCCCGCACATGCTGAGGTTGGCGCACACAGCACTCGGTTCCTGATCGATGAAATCGTCGTCACCGCCCGCAAAAAAGAAGAAATTGCCCTCAAAATCCCCATGAGTTTAGCGGCAATACAAAGCGATGATCTGACCGCGAATGAAGTCGTTGACGTGCATGACATGGCCGACATCATTGTCAATTTCAACATGAACCCCTCTAATGGACGACAATCAGAGCGGCCGACGATTCGCGGGCAATCCAATATTCTTGGCGCGCCCAATGCCGCATTTTTTATCGATGGCAACTACGTCAATGCCGAGAGCGCCATTGCCGGTCAACTTATCGGCGCCATCGAACGCGTTGAAGTTCTGCGAGGACCACAGGTTTCACTCTATGGCCGCTCGACACTCGCGGGGGCAGTCAATTATGTCACCCGCAGCCCAAGCGAAGACCTAAGCGGTCAAGTGACCGCCAGCATCGGCAGTTATGGCTCCCACAAACTTTCCGCTTTGGCCAGCGGCCCGCTGTTCGGCGATAACGTGAGTTTTCTGATCTATGCGGGAGAGGCCTTTGTCGGGTCCAAGTGGCGCAATCATTTGCCGGTCCAGGCGCCCTCGCCCATCTTCCCTGGCGCCCCCACCCAAGCCGACCGCTCAAAAATCGGCGAGCAATATACAACTAATTTTCTCGGTAAACTCGTCTTCGACCTGGGCAGCCACCACCTCAGCCTCACAGCGAACCACGCCCAAATGGACGACAGTCATTACGCGATTTATGCCATCGGAGCCGATGAACTTAACTGCAAATTGCCGGTTGCCGGAACCGAGACCGAATTATCACGCGGCTATTACTGCGGTGAGGTCGAGGTTGCAGGCCGCACCATGTCGTTGAACATTCCCGATATCCAGCAGGGACTTACCTTTGGCGCCTCCACGGGTCCTGGCGCCAGCCCTGGCAATGAGCGCGAAACCACACGCCTTGCCGCGCGTTATGACTATGACGTCAATGACTGGACCGTGACATCAAACCTGTCCTGGAGCAAGGACACCCATCAGCTGGCAGAAGACAGCGACCATACGGGCGCGCGTCCCTCTTTGTTCTTTTTCAACGGAACCGTCATCCTGAAAGAGACTGAGGACAAATCGGCGGAGCTGCGCCTTTCCAGCCCCCAGGAAGCGGCTCTGCGGGGCGGCCTTGGTCTTTACTATTATGATCAGAGGCACACTGACCAGCGACGCACCCACTATGCCGGTTTTGCGCCGGCGGGTGACCCGCAGAGGATCAAAAATTCCGCCATTTTCGGTCATGTGGAATATGATGCGACGACGGCGCTGACGCTGAGCCTTGAAGCCCGCTACGCCCGCGAGCGCATTTTGCGCTCAGCCTCTGTCGAGACAAGCTTTGAAAGCTTCACGCCGCGCCTCTCCGCCACCTATGAGGTCGACACCTACACGATGATTTACGGCAATATTGCCAAGGGCACCAAGCCCGGTGGCTTTAACGCCGATTACTTCAAATCCTCGACACATCCGGACGCTCTTGCCGAAGCCTATCAGACCGGGCGCGCGACCATCGACGAGGAAAAGGCCTGGAATTATGAAATCGGATACAAGGCGCGACTGCCCCAACAGGGAATTTCCCTGACAGCGGACATTTATTACATTGACTGGTCCGATCAGCAGCTCACCTCCATTGCCGAGATCCTGCAGTCCAATCTGACAGTCAAATCCGTTCCCATTATCGTCAACCTGGGCGAAAGCACCATTAAAGGGCTGGAGATCGAAGCGGGATATCAGCCAAATCCAAATTGGCAATTTGGTTTTGCCTATGGACTGGCCGTGACCGAGATCGTCAAGGGCAATGATCCGGTCGACGAAGCAGCGCTTTCCGGGTTTGACGATCCGGATTTCCTCAAAGGTGGAAACCTGCGTGGGCGGGAGCTACCCAACGCGCCGCGCCATTCTGCAAACGCTTTCATTCAATATGACCGGGACCTGAAATCCGGCTGGCAAGGTTTTGCCCGGTTGAGCACCAGCTATGAATCGAAAAAATATGCGCAGGTGCACAATCTTGCCCATACCGGCGATCGTTTGAAGGTAGACTTCAAATTGGGTCTCCTCAACGACACGCTCAGCCTTGAGGTGTATGGCAAAAATATCTTTGACGATGACACCCCTGTAACCATCATTCGCTATGTGGACTTTGTAAGCCCTTCCGGTCCCAACGGAAGATGGCGCGGCTTCGGTGTCATCCCTCAGCGCGGTAAGGAATTTGGCCTGTCTCTTCGACGTCTTTTCTGACCTAACAAACCGACACACCAAAACAGCACCGCGTCATTTAGATACCCCACGGAAGCGGGACGTCTCGTCGCACCCGTGACCAAATGGACCGATAGGACTGGATTTCCCGCTGGCGCAGGTTATCATTAGGGTGTTGGTTATAGGTAACAACAAAGGATCAGGCGACTTACCCAGCGTCCTTTGATCAAGTCCCTGGCTGGTCCAGCGCACCTGTCTACCAACTCATTGAGCCTTGTTCTTTATTCAGAGGGTCTCAAGATGAACAACAACCTACAGATTGTTTTTGAAGGCTTCCCGCCATCCGATGCGGTACGTGCCCGTGTTCAGCAAGAGGCCGAAAAACTCGATCAATTTTTTGAGCGCATTCATGGGTGCCGCGTCGTCATTTGTGAATCCAATAAACGCAAGACCCATGGCAACCTGTTTGATGTGACCGTACATTTGTCCATGCCGGATGGCCGGGACATCCACATCAACCACAACCCCTCCCTTGACCATGCCCATGAGGACGTCTATGTCGCCATTCGCGACGCCTTTCGCGCCGCCCGCCGGAAGTTGCAGGACGAAGCACGAAAGATGCGCGGCAACATCAAGCAGCACGACGCGGGCGAAACCGGTGAAATCACATCGCTGGTTGCTGAAAAGGAATATGGGTTCATAAGAGCTTCCGACGGCCGCGAGATATATTTCGACCATCGCACCGTTACGGGCGCTACATTCGGTGATTTGAAGGTCGGGCAGCGTGTCGCCTTTGTCGCAAGCAATGGCAGCGCTGAACCTCAGGCCTCCCACGTTCGCCCCGTCTGACCCTGGACGCCTATGTTTGAAAACCGATCACAGGCCGGCATCCTTTTGGGTAAGGCGCTCGGCGACTTGGCGGCCGAAGATCCGATTGTCTTTGCCTTGCCCCGAGGCGGCCTGCCCGTCGCCGCAGCCGTTGCCAAGGCTTTGCACGCCCCTCTTGATATCATTCTTGTTCGCAAGATCGGCGCGCCGGGAAACGAAGAGCTGGCCATCGGTGCCATCGTCGACGGCTCAGCTCCAATCCTTGTGATCCATCGGGACATTGTCACAGAGCTTCAGGTTCCCGATGACTATTTGCAGGCCGCTAAAACCAAAGCGCTTGAAGAAATTGACCGTCGCAGAAATCTTTACACAGGCAACCGCAGTCCGCTTTCTCCAAAAGGGCGCACCGTCGTACTGGTCGACGACGGTATCGCCACCGGCGCCACAATGGAAGTTGCTGTAAAAGCCATGCGGCAGGCAGGAGCAGGAAGGATTGTCGTTGCCGTTCCCACCGCCCCCGCCGAAACAGCGCTCCGTTTCCAGGCTTTGGCCGATCGCCTTGTCTGCCTGGAAACGCCTGACCCATTCTGGTCGGTGGGCGGTCAATACCAAAGCTTCCCTCAACTTACCGATACCGACGTCATCGAAACTCTTCGTGATTTTAATGCTGCGCAGAGCCATAGGGAAACTCAAACCCAGCACTAGCGCTACGCAAAGTCAAACAAGGGAAATACCCAAGAGACCCGGAAAATGGTATGGATACAGAGCCCTTATGCCTTCTTGATCAGGACCGGATAGAGTGCCGCTGCCAGTTGAAACAAATGAGACAGACCTCACGGAACTCACAAGATTAAAGCAATCGGCGGAGCGTACTGACTTTCACCACTTGAGCCCGGAAGAAGCTCTGGAATATTTGGCGGCCAGGCGCGGCGGGCTCACCGGACCGGATGCAGCAGATCGTTTGCAGACCTTTGGAGCGAACCGCGTTCCAACACAAGCACGAACAGGATTGCTCGTCGTATTTATGCGGCAATTCCTGAGCCCGCTCATCTATGTTCTCCTTGCCGCCGCCGCCCTGTCGCTGTTGTTGGAGCACTACAGAGATTTTGCCTTCATATTCGGCGTTCTGGTGATCAATGCCCTGGTTGGCGCCGGCCAGGAGTGGCGTGCGGAAAAAAGTGCCGCCGCCTTGCAAAACCTAATTCAGCGAACGGCCGCCGCCTTGCGAGACGGCACCCGACAAGACATTGATGCCGAGGAATTGGTACCAGGAGACATTCTTCTCCTGGAACCGGGCATGGGGGTCGCGGCCGATCTACGCCTTCTGGAGACCCGTGATCTGCGACTTGATGAATCTCTGATAACCGGTGAATCCATCCCCGTTAACAAGCATTCAGAAGCCCTTCCTCCCCAAACGCTCGCCATTTCCGCGCGCTCAAATATGGCCTTTGCCGGCACGCTCGTTCTGAGCGGGCGCGGCCTGGCGCTCGTAACCCGGACCGGTAAAGAAACAGAGGTCGGGCGGATCGCGCAGGTTCTCAAAAAAGCGGGCGCCGAACCGCCGCTCGTCGCCCGGCTGAAAAAATTCGCGCGAGCGCTCGCCGCCCTCATCGTCGCTCTGGTTGTTCTATTGTCGATTGGCCTGATCGTTCAAGGCGCGCCATTCGCAGATGTTCTGTTGCTCTCCATGGCCATCGCGGTCGCCACTATTCCTGAAGGCCTGCCGGTCGCGATTACGGTTGCTTTGACGGTTGCTTCAAATCGGCTGTCTCGGCGTAACGTGATTGTCCGTCAACTGGCCGCCGTTGAAGGTCTTGGCGCCTGCACCGTCATCGCCAGTGACAAAACAGGAACCCTCACCATCAACCGCTTGACGATCCAACGACTGGTGTTGCCGTCGGGTCGCATTTGGCGTGTAAGCGGGGAAGGCCTTGAACCAACCGGAGAATTTCGCTCGCCCGAAGGACAAATCCCGACCGATGAGGACCACGCAGAGATCGAAAACTTTGCCATCGCTGGCGCCCTCGCCAATGAGGCGCGCCTCTCCCACGAAGAGGCCGAGCCGCGCGCGATTGGGGACACAGTCGATATCGCCTTTCTCGTGCTTGCCCGGAAATTGAACCTGACGCGCCCCGCGGTCCTTGAAACCCGCCCCATGGTGCATGCCGTTCCTTACGAATCCGAGCGTCGCTACGCAGCCTCCGTTCACGAGCACGGAGAAGAACATGTCGCCTATTTAAAAGGCGCCCCGGAGGTCATCCTGCCCCGATGCCGGAATATTGACGAAGCCAAGGCCTGTCAGCAGGTTGAAGAGTTAGCCCGGGAAGGTTATCGGGTGCTGGCGGTCGCCGCGGGCGCTGTTGACCTTGCCGAACTGAAGGAGGGCGTAAATAACGGTTTTGAGGCGCTGGAGCTGTTAGGCTTTGCCGCCATTATCGACCCGGTGCGTCCCGAGGTGCCTGAAGCCATCCGCAGATGCCGCGAGGCGGGTGTTCGCGTCTGTATGATCACCGGCGACCACCCGGAAACCGCTTTTGCAATTGCTCGCGATCTCGACATTACCCAGGACCGGGCCAGCATTGTAACCGGCGACAAACTAGCCCAGCTTGACCCCGAGGCGCGCACCGCCCTTATCGCAAAGGCCCGCGTTTTTGCCCGTGTTGAGCCGCTGCAAAAGACACTCATTGTTGAAAACCTTCAGAAGGCCGGACATTTTGTGGCCGTCACCGGTGACGGGGTCAACGACGCACCCGCACTCCAGTCCGCCGACATCGGCGTTGCCATGGGCCAAAATGGCACCGACGTGGCGCGCGCGGCGGCTGATCTCATCGTCACCGACGACAACTTCGCGTCCATCGTAAACGGTATAGAGGAAGGGCGCGCGGCCTATGCCAACATTCGAAAAGTGATCTGGCTGCTCCTAAGCACAGGCGTTGCCGAAATTATTCTGATCGCCTTGTCATTTGTCACAGGGCTCCCCATGCCTCTTACGGCAATACAGCTGCTCTGGCTCAATCTTGTCACCCAGGGCCTGCAGGACGTTGCCATGGCCTTCGAGGGCGTTGGACACGGTATCATGAAACGTCGACCACGACCGCCTCACGAAGGCGTTCTTGACAGACCCATGATCACCCAATGCCTCGTGGGCGGGCTGCATATGGGATCGCTGGCCTTCGTCGTCTATTGGATGCTTCTGTCTTCCGGCAATTACACTCAGGCTGCGATCAGCAACCTTTTGCTGCTTTTGATGGTCCTGTTTGAAAATGTCCAGGTCTTTAACTGCCGTTCCGAATACCGCTCCGTCTTCTATATTCCCCTCGCCCGCAACCCCTTCCTCCTGGTGACGGTTATCGGTGCCCAGACCCTCCATATTGCCGCCATGCACATCCCTGGCCTCAACGCGGTTCTCGGCGCCGCACCGGTTTCATGGCGCGAATGGCTCGCGATGCTGGCCCTTGCTCTTACGCTCATCCTGTCCGGTGAACTTTTGAAAATCTTGCGCCGATTGGTCCCGCGTCAAAGTGGCCCTGTACAAGATGATCACCCGGGCAGTATCATTTCAGATATCCGATAAAACCAAACGCGTTAGGAAAGGCATATGCCCAAACAATCCAAATGGTTTTATATTGCAGATGGCGCAAAGGCCCGGCTCTTTGAAACTCCGGGCTCAACATCCAATCTAACTCTAAAGAACAGCTGGTCTGCGCCCGATGCCCGCAAAAAGTCCTCGGATTTGGGCGTTGAACGCCCCTCCCGTGGGCGCACAATCGGGACCAGCGCCCCTTACGCTGTCGAATCGGGCTCCTTGCACGAACGCGCGGCTGAAGACTTTTTGATTGATCAAGCCCACATGTTAAACGAGGCCTTTAGGGGCAAAGAGTTCACGCATCTGGTCTTGATAGCCCCGCCCACAGCTCTGGGCGTTCTTCGCAAGCACTTAAACTCAAAGCTCTTTGACGGACTTTGCACCACTGTCGACAAGGATCTGACCAATTTGTCGGAGCCCGATCTCAAGACCTATATTCAGCAACACCTCAGCTAATACGGTCATCCCGGCAAGTTTGGTTGCATGGTCTGAAGTCGCACCTGATTTATCCCAAGGTCTTTTCCATCAGGATGTAATTGTCATCACTGTGGCCGGTCACAACAAATCCGGTCGCCGCATAAAAACCAAGAGCGCGGTCGTTCCCGGCCATCACATCCAACGTCACCTTATCATGGCCCCGAAGCCGGATCTGTGCTTCCGCCGCCTCAAGCAGCACGGTACCGCACCCCTTGCGAAAATGATCCGGATGCACATAAAGATGCCAAAGGAAATTTCCCTCTCCAAGGGAATAAAACCCAAGAAACGTCCCGTCCTTGTCTCTGAGCACTTGAAACGCCTCGCAGCGCTTGTCCACCGCCTCAGCCAACATTTGCGGTGCACGCTCAACCTCAGCCTCGGGCAAAAGCCCCACATAGGCTGAGCGCCAGGAAGCAAGTGCCATCGCCACAAAGGCATTCTTCTCCTGCCTTTGCAGGGGTTCAATTCGCATGACAACCTCCTTCAAAAAAGGCGAAACAACGATCCCTTTAATGCGCGGCGAGCGCGGCAAGTGCCTCTAATATTTCCTCAGAGGCGCCCAAATGCGGCGTCACCGTAAAATTGACCTTTGGATACATTTCCTCAACCGCGCCTATGACACCAGGGATATCCCGCGACACATGCCGCCCGGATCCAAGAAAAAAGGGCAAAATCTTGATCGACGTGGCACCGCGCTGAACCGCTTGGCCAATCACCGCGGGCAAATCTGGCTGCGCGATCTCCAAAAACCCATGCAAGACCACGTCAAAGTCTTTCGCGGTAAGCTGACCGACCGCCTCCACCAGAGCGCCAAATTCATCATTTGCCGCTTCCCGGCGGCTGCCGTGTGCCACCAAAATCAATGCTTTCATGGAGAAAAAACGCTCCTTCCCGGAGCCCCCTTTTTCTCAGGGACGCCTCACCAATGCCCCTTAAGCCAATTGTGACCATCGGGCAAGCCGCCGGTGTCACCTTTTCTCGAACAAAAATCGGGAAACCCGACCCACCCCGTCATTTTTTTTGACTTTTCGACTACGATCTTCCTCCCCTAGGATGGGGGCATGATGAGTCTGTCACGCCGACATGTTCTGATGGGAAGTGCCGCCCTTGCCGCGGCCGCGCTTCTGCCTTCAGGCTGCGGCCAACCGCCTGGCCATCTTAAAGATCTGGCCAAGCGAAAAGGCATTCTCTTTGGCGGCGCAATCGGGCCCGAGGAGCTGGCGGACACGGCGGCCCATGAGCTCGTATCGAGGGAGTGCGGCGTCATTACACCGCGCAACGCCCTGAAATGGCGAACCCTGCGCTGGGACCGCAGTGACTGGAACTTTACTGAGGGCGATGCCATCGCCCGCTATGCCGCCGCCAACAACCAAAAGATGCGCGGTCATGTTCTGGTCTGGAACCCGGTTGAAAATATGCCCGACTGGGCGTCCGACATCCCCTCCGGCTCGGCGGGACGCTCGCAAGCCATCCAACTGATGGAAACCCACATTGAGCAGGTTTGCGCCCATTATGGAGATCGCATTACCTCCTGGGACGTGGTCAATGAGGCTTTTGAGCCCTATTCCGGCGACCTCGCGCCAGGCTTTTTTATGGATCGCATCGGCCCGGACTATATCGAGCACGCGTTCCGCAAGGCCCGTGAGGCGGCCCCTCATGCCCAGCTTGTCTATAATGATTACATGCGCTGGTCGGACAAATACCCCAACCACCACAAAGGGGTTTTAAAGCTTCTCGAAAATCTTCGGAAGAAAGAGGTCCCCATCGATGCCCTCGGCATTCAGGGCCACATCGGCAAATATTACGGCACGGAAAACGATAGGCACTGGCGCCAGTTTCTGGATGAAGTGACAGCCATGGGCTACGACCTCCTGATTACGGAGTTTGATGTGCGCGACTTTGCGCCAACGGCCGACATCAGCGCTCGTGATGCCAATGTGGCGGCGCTTACCAAGGGATTTCTCGACATCACATTGTCCTATCCCGAACTCAAGCAATTTATATGCTGGGGACTGTCGGATCGCTGGTCCTGGTTCCGCCAAAGCGAACCGAGGGAAGACGGTCAGCTGCAGCGCACAGCCCCTTATGACGTCGACCTAAAGCCCAAACCCATGTATGCCGCCATCGCCGCCGCATTGATCACCGCACCAACGAGGGAACCCTCAACCACATGATCATTGCTTTTCTCACCACCATCGGCGGCGTCGGCCTTTTTATTCTCGGCATGAGCCTTTTAACGGATGGCCTGAGGACCCTAACCGGCGGCGCGCTGCGGCGCGGCCTAAAACGCGCAACCCGCAATCGGTTTAATGGCGTTCTCACAGGCCTCGTCAGCACCGCCATTTTGCAATCCTCCAGCGCCACGACAGTGACCACAATCGGCTTTGTCGGCGCCGGGCTCATAACGTTCCAACAGTCTCTCGGCATCATTTTTGGCGCCAACATCGGCACCACTTTTACCGGCTGGATCGTAACGCTCCTCGGCTTCAAGCTCGACCTTGGTATTGTGGCCATGCCAATGGTTCTTTTGGGTGGATTCATGCGCCTGGCCGGGCGCGGCAAGGCGCAGCCCATCGGCCTGGCGCTGGCTGGCTTCAGCCTTCTTTTCTTCGGCATTGAGGGCATGCAATCCGGCATGAGCGGTCTGGAGACCGTTCTCAACCCCTCCACGCTGCCAGGTGACAGTATGGCAGGCCGCCTGGGCCTCGTTCTGCTCGGCACCCTGATTACCGTTATCACCCAAAGCTCAAGCGCGGGCGTCGTCACGGCACTCGCCGCCCTCGGCGTTGGCGCCATATCCTTCCCACAAGCTGCGGCCATGGTCATCGGCATGAATGTGGGCACCACCATCACCGCCATGCTGGCGACCATTGGCGGCTCCACCGCGTCGCGCCGTACCGGATATGCCCATGTGCTCTTCAATCTCGTAACAGGCGTGATCGCCTTTGCGCTCCTAACGCCTTTGGGACGCCTTGTGGGCAGCGGCACCCTTGCGCTCCTCAATGACCCTCTTTTAGCGCTTGTGACCTTTCACACCGCCTTTAATATTGTCGGGGTCATGCTCTTCACGCCGATCACTGATCGGTTTGCTCAAGTGGTCATCCACCTTGTGCCGGATCGCGAAGAAAGCCTGACAACGGACCTTAATCCTGCGGTCCTCACAGACAGTCAGAGCGCCATCGACAACACCACCGGCGCCCTCATCCGCATTGCCTATGCCCTCGCCGACGATCTTTTGATGGCCCTTGGCCAGGCACCTGGTCGCCCGAAATACACTCTTGAAACCATTGATCAGGCCTTGCAGGAAGTACGCGACTTTGCCGGCCAGATACCAGCCACCACAGGCGCGCCTCTGGCCAGCCAACGCCGCGCGTCTCTTTACCACCTGATCGACCATCTCGCTCGCCTGTCACGGCGCATGCGGCGCACAGACCGCATCCGCACCATTAAAGGCAATGACGCATTAATGTCCTTTGCCCAGACCCTGACCCCCCTGCTTGAAGGCAGAGTTTGGCTGGGCGCCGATGAAACCGGCCTCCATGAATTTGAAAGTGTTCACAATCAACTGGACGTCGAGCTCAACCGCTTTCGCCAGGCCCTGCTGAGCGCACCGGAGCCTGAAAAATTCGATCTTGAAGAAGCTCTTAAACGGCTGGACGCCATCCGCTGGATGGAACGGGTTTCAGATCACCTCTGGCGCATCGCCGTGCATGTGAACTTCATTCGCCTGCCGGAGCAGGCGGCACAAACAGCACTGCCAGAAGAACCCGGCGACATTGAAGAGCTGGACGTTTCAGCTTGACCTAAGCCAGAACCAATTAATTATCCAGGAAGCTGCGAAGCTTGCGCGACCGGCTCGGATGCTTGAGCTTGCGCAGCGCCTTCGCTTCGATCTGACGGATCCGCTCGCGGGTCACTGAGAACTGTTGACCCACTTCTTCCAACGTATGATCCGTGTTCATGCCAATGCCAAAGCG
>SBHG01000123.1 GCA_006226305.1 Alphaproteobacteria bacterium
AGGCAGATATAATACGCCAACTCTGTCACTTGCGATCCTTCCCGCGAGGCGGCAGCTATTGCTATTTTCAGGGCGGCACCTTAATTCGCCATCTCCGAGAAGCAATTTCGCCATCATGTCATTTGAAGGCAGTACTGACGCCTCAATTGCATCTGCTGCTCGGTGTTTCGTGTCACAGGAGAACTTCGCTTCACCGTTTCCATACGCGACATTCACTTTCAACCCGAAATTAGAGTCGCTTACAGAATTGCCGCCACTGTATGATTGGAAGCACGGCGCTGGAATGGCGTAATGTCCAGTTCCGACCGCCACACGGTAATTCTTCGTTTTCAAATCCGAAAAGGGAAGATTTTCCGCGACCTTCTCCAACGAAGAATAGTCCTCTCTCCAACTCTGCAGCCCCTCTGCGGGGAGACGTTTGGCGATGTAATAATCATGGCTGTGAAGCATGATGATACATGGGCCTGCCAACTGATCATCACCGACGCACAAAATGAAGTCGTAACCGCGACCCATTTCTTCAGGAAGGAAATAAATCTCCGTTAGGGGGCCGACGAGCAATTGCGGGTGGAATTTCCAACCTTCGCTCCTGAGTTCACCGGCGGGCGCATCAACTTTTTTCAATCCATAATCTGAATTTGAGATTCCCCATTTTCTATCAAGGCGGTCTTTCCATTCCTGGCCGAACACTCGGGCAGTAAGAAAAACGTCTCTCGCTTCGGCATTTGATAACATTCCTTGTTCAGAGGCCACAAAGGCACTCACTTCCTCATACTGATTGCCTGATTGCGACAATGGAAACTTCGCGTAAACAATGTTCCCTTTGTCGTAATAAGAGATCGATTTCCTCTTCAACGCCATATCCGAATGAATACCACCGACATCTATCTGCCAAACGTCATCTGTTCCCGTGGCGGCGGAATTCTGGCGGTTACCACTCTCACCGCAGCTCGCTAGAAACCCCAAGAGAAAGATCAAAATCGTTTTGAAAGATCTCAAAATATTTCCCCTTCTTTAAATCCAGACGCTTTGATGCTCTTCTACCGCGCTTCAAGACCCTCTAAAAACATTTCAAAATTTACCCAGATTTCTTCCGGCGATTGTTCCGGAACATCCGGGAAGTCAATAATCACGGCCGATTTGGCCTCATGAATGCCTACGATCCTGCATTTACCTGAGCGGTACTCCTGGCATTTCAAGTCTGTGCCCTTTTCCGAATACGGACGATAAGAAATACTTGTCTTCGGATACATCTTCACGCGCACTTGCGTGGCCTCCACATCTCTGCCTCCGCAGGCGAGGTGCGCGCCATCTGGCATGAGCAGGGCTTTGTCTGTCACAAGTAACTCAAGAAACTCGATCGCTGCCTTGCTACCGAAACCAATTCCCGCAAAGCAGGCCGCAGGTATTTCATAATCTTCCCCGTTGAGAGCGAGTTTGTAAGGCTGTGCGTCAACATCTGTAAAACGCAAATGTTCAGCAACACTTGCCATATCCTGATATATGCCGCGCCACCGCAAAAGCGCTGCACGTGGAAAACGGGTTGTAAAATAGAGGCCATTCCTGACAACCGTCAGCCCGCACAGGTGGCCACCCGATTCCACGGACTCGCAGAGGATAAATTCAGCGTCTTCAGTATCTGCCCTATCCACAAAATAGATCTCACCAGCCCTTCCGATAAACCACTGCGGGTGAAATCCGGGAACAGCGCCACCGACTTCTTTTGCCGGTATACCAATCCGGATCAGCCCGTTTGCATTTTCTGACACACCCCATTTGCCCAGCAGCTCCTCCCGCCAAGCAGAAAGAAAGCGCTCATCATTTACGGACCACAAGTCCTTTGAAGCGCTTCCCAGGAGCCCCTGCTTTGCAGCGATGATGACTTGAACATCATTTTCCCCACCTTCCCTCGACTCGTAGGGAAACTTGCCTATGACGATTTCGTCCTTGACGTAGAGAGAAAGATCAGCGCTTTGAACATGAAATGCTTTCGTTGATGCCCCGAGCACAATGACCCACTCCGACGTGGCGGGCTCTGTTTTCTCTACAGTCCGCGCCGTGAGGTCTTCTTTTTCCTCGCAAGAAGTAACCATCACGAGCGCGACACATGCCGCCGCAAGGCCCGTCATTATCCGCGCAAAGTGTCTCATTTGATTCATGCCGATAGTCTTTTCATAGAAACGTGTACTCGATACGATCTATAGGTGTATACGACCTTACCTCCCACAGTTGTAGTAGGTCTAGTTAATTTATTGGCCGCCCAAAATCATCATATGAGAAGGGATCCCCAAACGTTTTAAAGTCTGTATCTTTGTAATCACAGCCCCAACTATCCAAATAGCTTTTGAGTTCCTCCCACCTTCTGTGGCTCCAGTCGCCAATCTCTATAAGAAACGATTGCCTCCTTCCCGGTGTCATCACACCCTTGATCGGTCATGCTGCACCTTGAAGCTTCGTTCTGGTCATTGCCTGTTTTTCTGGTTTGAGCATTTGCAAGTCGGATTTGATTTTCAATTTCGTCCGCATCGAAATTGGTTCCACATTGTTTCCTCCTTTGGCATTAAGTGGCCAATGAAGGAGACCGTGTTACAACGCCAGGCGATGGTAATAAGTCAGCGGCGAAGCAATAGCGCCGTGGTGGCGCTACCTTTTCTCAACTGATTTTTTCAATCAACTCAATGCGTTAAGTTTTTTTGGTCCGCCTACCACAGTCTGGAGGTTGGGTAAGAAGTTTTTTTATTTTTTGTGAGCGCGCGTAGAGCCGCACACCCCTCACCCGAAAGGCTATGCCTTTCGACCTCTCCCCGAAGGAGAGGTCCAGGCTCGACCCTTAAAATCCCGCGGCGGCGGCGCCTTCTGAAAAAAGGCCGCGTTCTTTTTTGATGCCATCGGCCAGAAGGAAAGCAAGTTCCAGAGCCTGGCTGGCGTTGAGGCGCGGGTCGCAGTGGGTGTGATAGCGCGAGGAAAGATCTTCTTCGGAGATCGCCTGCGCGCCGCCCAGACATTCGGTGACATCCTGACCGGTCATCTCGAAATGAACGCCGCCAGCGTGCGTGCCTTCGGCCTGATGGATGGCGAAGAACTGCTGCACTTCAGACAGAATGCGGTCGAAGGGCCGGGTCTTATAGCCGGTGTTGCCGGCCTTGATGGTGTTACCGTGCATGGGATCGCAGGACCAGACTACCTTGCGGCCCTCGGCCTTTACCTTCCGAATGAGCCTGGGCAGGCCTTCGGCGACCTTGTCTGAGCCAAAGCGCGCAATCAGTGTCATGCGACCGGGAATATTTTCCGGGTTCAGAATATCGCAGAGGTGAATGAGTTCATCCGGATCGAGGCTCGGTCCGCATTTCATGCCAATGGGGTTTTTGATCCCGCGGAAGAATTCCACATGGGCGCCATCCGGCTGGCGGGTCCGATCGCCGATCCAGACCATATGGGCGGAGGTGTCGTACCAGTCGCCCGAGGTTGAATCGATGCGCGTCATGGCCTGTTCGTAGCCTAGCAAGAGCGCCTCGTGACTGGTGTAGAAATCCGTCTGGTGCAATTGCGGCGCGGTCTCAGACGTGATGCCGCAAGCCATCATGAAATTCATGGCATCGGTGATCCGATCCGCAAGTTCCTGATAGCGATCGTTTTGTGGCGAGTTCGCCAAGAAACCCAATGTCCATTTGTGCACATTGGTGAGGTCCGCAAAGCCGCCTTGCGCGAAAGCGCGCAAAAGGTTGAGCGTCGCAGCCGACTGGCCATAGGCCTGGATGAGCCGTTCAGGATCAGGCTCGCGGGCCTCAGCATTAAAGTCGATGGCGTTAATGATATCGCCGCGATAACTGGGCAGCTCCACACCTTCTTGTGTTTCCGTGTCGGCGGAACGCGGCTTGGCAAATTGCCCAGCGATGCGGCCAACTTTGACGACGGGCAGCGAACCGCCGTAGGTCAGCACGACCGACATCTGCAAGAGAACGCGGAAAGTGTCGCGAATATTGTCCGGGTGGAATTCAGCAAAACTTTCGGCACAGTCACCGCCCTGCAAGAGGAAAGCGCGCCCTTCGGCCACCTCGGCCAGTTGGTGGCGCAGCTCGCGGGCCTCACCGGCAAAGACAAGCGGCGGATAGCTCTTGAGGCGAGCCTCAACAGAATTCAACGCATCTTGATCCCGATATTGCGGGACCTGGATAATGTCCTTGCTACGCCAGCTTTCCGGCGACCATTTGTTACTCACGAACCTTAGTCCTTTTAGGCAAAATTACTTTCAAGAGGCCTTATATAGAGGAATCATTCCGCAAAGGCCAGTTTTTGAAGATTCTCATGGTTAACCCCAAAAAGGCCGGTTACGGGCCTTTTAGCTCACTTTTTGCGACAGGGTGACGAGCTCTTCCGCCGCAGTGGGGTGCACCGGCATGGTGGCGTCGAAATCAGCCTTGGTGGCCCCCATTTTCACAGCAATCCCCAGGCATTGGATCATCTCGCCTGAGTCCGGGCCCATGATGTGAACCCCTAAGATCTTGTCGGACTTGGGCTCAACGATGAGTTTCATCATCATGGGCTCGTGTTTTTCCGACAGGATGTTCTTCATGGGGTTGAAGGTGGAGCGATAAATATCCACCTCGCCGAATTGGGCGCGGGCCTCAGCTTCGGTCATACCGATGGTGCCGATCTCCGGCTGAGAAAAGACCGCTGTCGGGATCAGATCATATTCCGGCCTGATCGGATTGTTGTTGAACACCGTCTGAGCAAAGGCCGCCCCTTCTTTGATGGCAACCGGCGTCAGGTTCACCCGGTCCGTCACATCCCCCACCGCATAGATCGACGGCACTGAGGTTTGGGAATATTCATCCACGCAGATCGCGCCGTTGGCGGCGCATTCCACACCCACGGCCTCCAACCCCAGGCCGCGAGAATTAGGATTGCGGCCAATCGCGGTCATGACAAGGCCGGTGGATATCACTTTGCCGTTCGTCAGGGTGACGTCAAAGCCGCCATCGGTTTTAACGATCTCTTTCAGGTTTGCTTGCGTTTCCACATCGATACCTTTGCGGGTCATGGCTTCATGCAAGCCATTGCGCAGGTCATCGTCAAAGCCGCGCAGGATCTGTTCGCCGCGATAGACCAGACAGGTTTCCACGCCGAGCCCGTGGAAGATGCTGGCAAACTCGACCGCAATATACCCGCCGCCAACGACCATGATCCGGTCTGGCAGATCGGGCATTTCAAACACTTCGTTCGACGTCACCGCGTGTTCACATCCGGGCACCGAATGGTCGCGAAACGGCCAGCCGCCCGTGGCGATGAGAATGTTTTTGGCGGTGACTTCGCGGCCTTCCTGAACAAGTTCCACCGTGTGTGGGCCCTTGACCACCGCGCGGCTGTCGATGATTTCAACACCGGCATTTTTCAAGTTCCGGATATAGATGCCGTTCAGGCGATCGATTTCCTGGTCCTTGTTTCGCATCAGGGTCTGCCAGTTGAAACGGCGCTCGCCGACGTCCCATCCATAACCAGACGCTTCCTTGAAGTGACCGGAATAATGGCTGGCATAGACGAAAAGTTTTTTCGGCACGCAGCCACGAATGACACAGGTGCCGCCGACCCGATATTCTTCCGCTACGGCCACCCTGGCGCCAAAATTTGCGGCCATGCGGCTTGCCCGGACCCCGCCAGATCCGGCACCAATGGTAAAAAGGTCATAATCGAAGTCGGTCATGGGGAAACTTGCCCTAAATTGGATTTAAAATCTTTCGCCGCGAAGCATGCGAATTGCAGTAGGATGGCTCCTGATCTAGGACATCGGCGGCGTTTCGGCAAGTTTGCATCACGAAATCGTCAGCGATTTTGTTCGCCCTACAACAGGAGAGTTCGGCAAAACGTGAGAGAGCTCACAAAGACGCCCTATGAAGATTGGCTGGCCTATTTTGAGGCCAATGCCAAGGCGCGGGCCAAGGAGACCCTGGCTTTCGACGAACGCCCCCTTTCTGAGCGCGAGCGACAGCTGATTGGCCGGTCTCTTGCCCAATTCCAGCTGGGGGAGCGCTCGGAAGGGCACAATCTGATAGGCCGCATCACCGCCTATTCTCATGAAGTGGGAGAGCCCGCCCTCACCCGCCTGGCCGTCCTACTGATCGACGAAGAATATCGCCATGCGGCAATGCTGGCCCAATTCATGGAGCATCATAGCCTCCCCTTGCTTGAGCATCATTGGGTGGATTCGTGCTTCCGCTATATTCGCCGTTTCGGCGGGCTCGATCTGATGCTCACGACCCTGCTCATCGCGCTCACCATCGCCAGCCAATATTACCGCTCTCTCGGACCTGCGTCACGCTCTCCCATGCTCAAGCGCATGTGCGTTATCTTGCGCGAGGAAGAAGCGGCGCAAATTCATTTGCTCAATCAACTGATTGAAGAAGTGCGCGGGCGGCGACCCTCCTTCGGCTATTGGTGGCGCGGGCAAGCGGCCAAGGTGATCTTTGGCGGCGCCCTTTTGATTGTTTGGTTCAATCATTCGAGGATCTATCGCCGCTCCGGTATCGGTTTTGCCGGGTTCTGGCGGGTCAATTGGCGGCAATGGCGCCAGTCGGGCACGCCGCCGACCGGCAGCATCAACCCAACCCTGGCGCACCTACTCCGGTTTAATGACACGGACCCCCTCACCGGTCCCGAGAATGGCCAGTGAGGAAAGCCCCAAAAAGATCCCATGATCGACCACACCCGGGCAATCGCTTAAGTCGCGCGCCAAGGCTTCCGGGTCCTGGATCGCCTTAAAGGCACAGTCCGCGATGAGATTACCGCCATCGGTCTTGAAGGCGATTTCGCCGGCCATGCGGAAATCAAGGTCATGGGTGTCGAGATTGTGAGCACGGCCAATATCGATCAAGCGGCGCAGGGTCGTGCCGCACCCAAAATTCACAACTTCAACCGGCAAGGGAAAGGCGCCGAGGACGTCAACAAATTTGCTCGCATCGGCAATGGTGACGATCTTGTTGGAGGCCGCCGCGACAATTTTCTCGCGCAGCAAGGCGCCGCCGCCGCCCTTAATGAGCCTCAGTTTGGCGTCAAGCTCATCGGCGCCGTCGACCGTCACATCAATGTGGGTGACTTCATCGACGGAAACCAGCGGAATGCCAAGGCTTTCGGCCTGACGCGCGGTTTGCTCTGATGTCGGCACCCCTTTGACGATCCAGCCATCGGCAACCTTTTCGCCCAGGGCATCGACAAAATGTTTGGCGGTCGACCCGGTGCCAAGGCCGATGGTCATGCCATTGGCCACATATTCAAGGGCTGCGCGGCCAGCTGCCTTCTTTTGGTCGTCCGCTGTCATCAATTGATCTCCCCAAAATTGAGATATTTCATCTCAACATATTCTTCAATGCCGTGACGCGAACCTTCACGGCCAACACCGCTTTCCTTCACACCGCCAAAGGGTGCCACTTCTGTTGAAAGCAAGCCGTTGTTAATGCCGACCATGCCGGTTTCGAGCCCTTCGGCCACGCGCCAGACCCTGGCAATATCGCGGGCATAGAAGTAAGCGGCCAAGCCAAAGGGCGTGTCATTCGCAAGCGCGAGCGCCTCTTCTTCCGTTTCGAATTTGGTGATCGGCGCGAAGGGACCGAAAGTTTCTTCCCTTGCGAAGAGCATATCAGCTCCGCAGTCCGCGACGATCGTCGGCTCATAGAAAGTGCCACCAAGCGCATGGCGCTGACCGCCGGTGACGAGGCGGCCGCCTTTGTCGAGGGCATCTTTCACATGCGCCTCAACCTTGGCAAGGGCATCCTCATCGATCAGAGGGCCATAAGAGGTTTCCGCCTCAAAGCCGGAACCCACTTTGAGTGCCGCCACCTTTTCCTTCAGCTTGGCCAAATATTCCTCATAGACCCCTGCCTGCACATAAATCCGGTTAGAGCAGACGCAGGTCTGGCCCGCGTTGCGAAACTTGCAGGCAAGGGTTCCCTCGACGGCGGCGTCCAAATCCGCATCATCAAAGACAAGGAAAGGCGCATTGCCACCCAGCTCCATCGACACTTTCTTCACTGTGTCGGCGGATTGGCGCATGAGGATCTTGCCGACCTGTGTGGAACCAGTGAAGGTGATCTTGCGAATGGTGGGATTGGCGCAAAGCTCCTGGCCGACCTCGACCGGCTGATTAGTGGTCACCACATTGAGGACCCCAGCGGGGATGCCCGCCTGATGCGCCAGCTCGGCGATGGCCAGAGCCGACAGCGGGGTTTGCTCCGCAGGTTTCAAAACCATCGCACAGCCCGCTGCCAATGCGGGGCCTGCCTTGCGGGTGATCATGGCATTTGGGAAATTCCAAGGGGTGATGGCGGCCACGGCACCGACGGGCTGTTTGATGACAACAATGCGCTTTGATGGGTCGTGTGTTGGGATTGTTTCGCCATAGATACGCTTGCCCTCTTCGGCGAACCACTCGATGAAACTGGCGCCATAAGCGATTTCGCCCATGGCCTCAGCAAGGGGCTTGCCCTGCTCCAGGGTGATCAGGCGCGCGAGGGGCTCCTGATGGGCCATGATGAGTTCATACCATTTGCGCAGGACGCTTGCGCGCGCCTTGGCTGTGCGGGCGGCCCATTCCTTCTGGGCAATCCGCGCCACCTCAATGGCCTGGCAAGTTTCCTGCGCCCCCAGGTCCGCCACTTCGGCAATCACATCGCCAGTCGCGGGATTTGTCACCGCATAGGTTTTATCTCCCGCGGCCGCGATCCAATTTCCACCTACATAGGCCTGCGTTCTGACGAGTTCGGGCGGGATGCTTCTCATCGCCGTCATGATGTTTCCTTTTTGCGCGCTTCTTTTTCTTTGGCCTTTTCCGCGCGGTAGACCTTTGCCCGGCCTTCCTTAATCACCTGCCGACCACGGGCGATGGCAAAGGCATCGCCCGGCACGTGATCGGTAATGGTTGATCCCGCAGCCACATTGGCACCGTCCTCAACAGTAACCGGCGCCACCAATGCCGTGTTGGAGCCAATAAAGACATTGGCACCGATATCCGTCACATATTTGTTGTAGCCATCGTAGTTGCAGGTGATGGTGCCGGCGCCGATGTTGGTTTTCTCACCAATGCGTGCATCACCAATGTAGCTGAGATGATTTACTTTCGCGCCTTTTTCTACCGTCGCCTTTTTGACCTCAACAAAGTTACCGATGCGGGCGCCTTCGCCAATATCGGCGTCGGGCCGTAGTCTTGCGAAAGGACCAATGTCGGCGCCATCGGCTACTCTGGCACCCACGAGGTGAGAATTCGCGTGGATCGACACGCCCTCGCCGATCGTCACGCCGGGTCCGAAAAAGACGTTTGGCTCAATGACACAGTCCCGGCCGATCGTCGTATCGAATGCGAAGAAAACACTCTCCGGGCTAATGAGGGTTACACCCTGCCTCATCATTTCTGCGCGGAGGCGCCGTTGAAAAATGCCCTCGGCGCGGGCGAGTTCAGACCGGGAATTGACGCCAAGCACGTCCTCTTCAAGGGCTTCCACGGCTTTGCAGGGATGCCCCAGATCACGCGCATGTGCCACCAGGTCGGTCAGGTAATACTCCCCTTTGGCATTGTCATTGGTCAGGCGTTTCAGGAGGTCTTCCTGCAAAGCGCCGCGAATTGCCATGACCCCGGAGTTGCAATAGGTGATGGCGTGCTGGACCTCGCTGGCTTCATTAAACTCAACTATGGCTTCAAGGTCATCGCCAAGACCCATCACAAGCCGCCCATATTGAGCCGGGTCCTCGGGATGAAATCCTAGAACCGTGACGGCCTGATTATCTTTCAGGCAGTCCAAGAGGCCGGCGATATTTTCCAACCTTAGAAGTGGGGTATCCGCATAGAGCACCACCATGTCGCGGTTAGATTGGGTCATGACCGGCACCGCACATTGGACCGCATGGCCCGTGCCCTGGGGAGGGTCTTGCAGGGCAATCCGGACACCCGGATCAATCCGCCGGGCCTCTGCCTCCACCGCGTCCCCTTTTTCGCCTGCGGACCGGACCACCACGATCTCTTCCGCCCCTGCCTCATGGGCCAGACGCATGACGTGACCGAGCATGGACAGGCCGCCCACCTCGTGCAGAACCTTGGATTTTTTGGACTTCATACGGGTGCCCTCACCGGCGGCAAGGATGACCGCCGTGAAGGGGTGCGAATTCGATGTGTCGGACATGAAGGCTCCCTTGGAATCAGCTCCTTAATGGGATACTTGAACTAAGAGCAGCTTATCAAGGAATTAGACCCAAGAGATGACAAATCCGCGGCAAAATGGGGCCCTGCCAGCCCTGATCTTCGATCTGGACGGCACGTTGGTCGATACCGCGCCGGACCTTCTGGCCGCCCTGAACCATGTATTTTCCAGTTTAGGGGACTATGAGCTCAACCTCTCCCAGATCCGGCAAATGGTCGGACAGGGCGCACGAGCACTCATTTGTGAGGGCCTTGATCATTTCAACCTCGAGAAATCGGAGTCTGAAATCGACGGCCTTATGGAGGTTTTCCTCCCCTATTATTTCGAAAATGTCTGTGTCCATTCAAAGCCCTTCGACGGGCTGATGGAGCTCTTGCCCCGCTGGCGGGCGGAAGGACATCCGCTGGCGGTCTGCACCAACAAGCTGGAGGCGCCCTCGCGCAAACTCCTGTCAGCTCTCCAGATGGACGGCTTTTTCGATGCCATTGTCGGACGCGACACGACGACCGCGCAAAAGCCTGACCCGACGCCTCTGTTCCATGCCATTGAGGCCGTGGGCGGCGCGCCAGATCACGCGATTTTCGTCGGCGACAGTATTACGGACCTGAAAACCGCCCATGCGGCAAATGTGCCCCTTGTCCTGGTGTCCTTCGGCTACACAGAAGTGCCCGCCCGAGAGCTTGGCGCGGATGTCGTCATCGATCATTTTGACGAACTGGGTGCGGCAATTAAGTCGCTGTTTTAAGGACGATTTTTAAGGTTACCGCATTCCCCAATGGCGTTTTTCGCGGAGCTGTGGTACCTGCGAGTTTCGACGAAATTGGAGCTGATCATTTCCGATGCCGCTACGCGACAGACTGAACAGATGGGCCAAGGGCGACAGCGACCTTGAGGCCGCGGCCGAACGCAGCCTCTGGGGCCGTATCTTCGTGCCTGGCATGATCTTGTTGTCGCTGGTCAGTTTCTTCGCGGTCGGCAGCCTGTTGGATATAGAAAGCGCGCAGCTGCAAAACTGGATGGCTTGGGCCGCCGACAATCCCATGTCGTTGCTGGTGGTCATTGGTATCTATTTTGCCTTGAGCTTTCTCGGCACGCCGCAGTTCTTGCTCTTTGCCCTTACCGGCGCCGTGTTGCCGCCGACTCAAGCCTTCCTCTATGGCTGGGTCGCCACCATGGTCTCCTCGACCGGGCATTTTCTTCTGGGTCGCCAGTTCAGCGGCTGGATTCGCTCCGCCTCGGGCAAGCGGCTCCGGCGCATGAAGCAAATCATCTCTCAGAACGGGATCGTGGCCTCAGCCGTTCTGCGTAACATGCCGGCGGGACCTTTCATCTTCGTCAATCTGGTCTGCGGCGCCTCGGGCATGCGTGGCCATCATTTTCTGATCGGCACCGGCGTTGGCATTATCCCTAAAGCAGCGGCCCTCATCTTCCTTGGCGTCAACCTCGGCAAATTCCTGAAGGAGCCAAGTGTCGAGGGGCTTCTCATCATCGGCGCTGTGCTGGTGGGCGTGCTCGCGATCAGCGCTTTCCTGGCACGGTTTTTGTCGCGGTTTGAGAAGTCAAAAATTCAGCCAAATTAGTGAATGGTCGCCTGGTCGCCCAGAAAATCCTGCACCATAGCCTTGAGGCGCTCGGTGGGCGCAATCGCCTCGATGGTATTGCCTGCAGAGCGGTCGGCGATGAGCAAAGTCGCAAGTGCCGCCAAGGGCTTGAGGGCATCAACCACGGTTTCGACGCCGTTCATGGCGGCCCAATTGCGTCCGGCATTTTGAAAATCCGTCAATTCGGACAAGAGCAAAAGCAAAGCGTGCTCGGGCGATGTGATCTCTTCGCCAAGTGCCGGGTCTTTTTCCGGCAGATCCAACAATGCCGCCGTCAGGATCGCCCGCACGCTGGCAACGATTTGCGCCACTTCTTCTGAACTTTCGTCTCCTTCCGGCAAGAGCTCGGCGATCGGGCGGCACGCCAGTTCCATGAGACCATCGGGACCCAGCATCTCCGTCATGAGATCCGCCACGAAACCATCCACCACAAAGGCCCGCTCGCGCCATTTTTTGTCCGCCAGTTCCGCCGCCAGGATGCTCGACATGTCGTAAGCAATCTTCCAAACCTCGGGCTGGGTGTCGCGCAGATAAGATCGTCCGGTTTTCTTTAACGTCATTCTTTCGAGGTCTCTTTTTTCTTTTCGTTAATTTCGGCCATGGCCTTTTCCACCGCGTCAAAGGTGAGCATGACCGAAGCATGGCGGGACTTATAGTCCCTGACTGGCTGGAGTACTTCCAGATCGGCCCATTTGCCTGTCGGGGGCTCGCCCCCCTCTTTCAGCATGGCCCGCATTTGCGCCGCCACCTCATGGATCTCGTCGCGGGTGGCCCCCACCACATGCTCGGCCATAACGGCTGAAGAGGTCTGACCCAAAGCGCAGGCTTTGACCTCATGGGCAAAGTCAGTGATCACATCGCCGTCCATTTTGAGATCGACCGTCACGCGCGAACCGCACAAGGGGCTGGAGACGGTGACCGTGGCCTCCGGGTCCTTTAGCCGTTCGGTATGGGAAATCGAGCCCGCCAATTGCAAGATGCGGCGGGAATAGAGTTCGCTGATGGGTTCAGGTGCGTTTGCCATATGCTTCGTGAAATAGGCGGGTTTTGGGCCAATTGCAAGGGTCTCAAGGCTCTGATAGGACTGGTCTCACATTCAGGCCAGAAGGACAGCCCCCATGACAACTCAAGGACTCTTCCCCGAACG
>SBHG01000079.1 GCA_006226305.1 Alphaproteobacteria bacterium
TATATGGATTTCAGTGCCGCCTTAGCTCAGTTGGTTAGAGCGCTAGATTGTGGATCTAGAGGTCCCCTGTTCAATTCAGGGAGGCGGTACCATCTTTTTCCCGTTAGCCCTTGATGGTCACAGTCTGTGTGTCGAGCCTTCTTTGCGAAAAGAAGAAATAGACCGATCCCGCATAGGCCAGAAAGATCGCAAATCCCATAATCGAGGGCATCGCCGTCAAAAAGAAATCAGGGGTATCTTTAACAGGGTGCCAGGCGAGATACATCAGGTCATAGTCAGACATCGCAAGCTCTCATCTTTGCGCCTGGGTTGGAGGGTGGCCCTCACGTTACAGCGCGCCAAAAGCTTTGATAAGCACCCAGACGCCCATAAAGATCACCAAAAGTGAGCCGATAGTGTAAAACGTTGCGCGGATCTCGTGAGACTGCTTTGTGCCATAGGCAATGGCATGGGCCGTGCGGGCGGCAACAAAGCCATACATTACGATCTGGGTCATCAACAGGCTCGGTCCCGTGATCACAAACAAGAGGCCGACAGCAAGAAACGCCGGAATGTTTTCAAGGTCATTGCGGTGCATCCGCCGCGAACGATCCACATAGTCATTGACGTCGAGCTGCTCCGGGCGTGGGTTTTTATTGGTCCAGCCCTTGCGAACATCCTCCGGACTCACCATGCCGGAATCGGTTTTCATCATACGGTAAACCGTCATCCAGCCTTGCCCCATGATCTTGATGACCCCCAAAGCGGCGGCAATCATATAGGTCACAAAGACTGGATTGCTCATGGTCAAGGCGCTTGTCAGCGAATTCATTGGTCCTCTCCTAAGATAGCCATATCAGGCATTTCATCAAATTCTTCAGAGCCTTGAAGCGGCTCCATCCATTTGACCCTCGATTTACAGAAAACCTCTACGCGTGGTGTAATCTGGTCGAACTGATCCGTGCAGGCAATGCGGATGGATACATAGCCATAGTCGCGTTCGCTGGCGGGCAGGGAGGCCAGATGCGTGCCGCAGCGTCCGCAAAAGGCCATGCGCCTTACCCGGCCACTGTCGGTCGATTTATCAAAATAAGAGGGCGTGCCCTGTGTGAACTTAAACAAAGTGGGATCAGCGCCGCAGGACAGGCGAAAAGCCGATCCAGAAAAGATCTGGCAGTCGCGGCAGTGACAGACGCCGATGGCGTTCTCGTTCACCTCTCCCTCAAAGCGAATATCGCCGCAAAAGCAGCTGCCTGTCACCTTCATCCGATCCTCCTTCATGCGCACCTGCGGATCTGAGTCGCAGGCTAACATAATCGGCAATCCGAAGAGGAGCGGTAATTTTTATTTCTTACCCCAGACCACGACTGTCGCGTGGGCGCGTTTCAGGCTGGTTTCTTCATAGCGCATGACGATGCGGGTGATGTCGCGGTCGCCGCCTTGCAAATCGATGACCCGGGTGCAATCGCCTGCATTGATTCGGCTGCGCAGACTGATGTCCTGATGCCCGCCGTTTTCAAAATAGACATCGACGTCCTTAAAATTGACGGGATTCCTCTTTACACAGAATTTTAGTTTTGTGTAGTCGCGGTGACCACTCAAATGAAGCGTGTCTGTTTCTGTGCGGTCCGAAACATCGCGGGCGCCAAGTTTGACCCAGTCACCGGCCATAGCGCCAGAGACAAATGACATGGATATAGCCGCGGCCAGCGCGACGCAGCTGAGTTTGGAAATGATCGTCATATTTTGCTTTCCCTTGTTTGACCCCATTTGGATCATAAAGATTGAAAGCGTTGAGAACAACAGGAGAGGTAGTGGGTCACTTTGAATTTCCTGCAGCCTTTTTATAAGGCCCGCGTTTCTTGGGCTGGTGATGCATATCGTCTACCAGTTTGATTATGTCCTCAACATCCCAAAGCCGATCCGTCAGACCTGCCGCCATCGCAGGGGTAACTTTCAGGCTCTTATGAATGCGGCAGAAATTGTAGTTCATGAAGTGCAGCGCAACAGCGTGAGCGTGGTTTTCGATCTTCTTTGAGAAGGCATTGGTTAGCCGTGTGAACCGGCGCATTGCCATCCGCATGGTGAGGTTCTGGCGCTCAACATAGGATGTGCTGACGTGGTTACGATCAGGGTTGCCCTCTATACGGCGCTTTTGAATGCCCGTGCATTCTGCCGGAGAGTATTTGCGCTCGGATTTGTTCTTTGCGCCGCCTATTGGTTCACCATACATCTTGATTAGTTGGGCATAGTCCACATCACCGCCAAAGGCACCCTCAACAGCCTCCAGATAGGCTTTGTGTCCGTCTGTAGTCAGTTGAACGCGGCCATCTAGTCGGCTACGCAAATCGTCCATGAATGCGATGGCATAATCACTGTCCCGGCCACCTACCAGATAGGAAACGGCCAGTTTGCTATCTGCATCTATGGCGGTCCAAGTCCACACATCGCCCCGCCACTCGCCATCATCCGGCTTGGCGTTCTTTTGTTTACACCCAACAAATGACCAGATTTCATCACACTGGACGCGCTTTGCCTTTACGCCCCGGGCGTACTCGTCATGGAAGGCGTCGCAGGCCGCTCCGGCTTCTACCAATAGCTTGGAAACAGTGTTTTTGGAGACATCTGCAACCCTCGCGGTGCCGCGTATTGACATACCGTCAAGCAGGCACCGGAGGATCGTAATACGCTTTTCAAGGGGTAATTGTCTCATGCCTTCAATATGGTGACTTTTCTAGTTTTGTCAAGCATATCGGTCAGATTGATTTTTGGCGCAATTTGCGCTTGACGGCCATAAATCCTTATTTTATAAGGGCCTATATGCCAAATTACACCACCCCTGGACAACTTATAAGCGACCTCTTGAAAGAGCGCGGCTGGACGCAAAAAGCGCTGGCTGTGGTCATGGACCGAGATGAAAGCACGGTAAATAAGTGGCTCGCAGGCAAAGGTGCCATCACCGTCGAAACAGCACTTGTTTTGGAGGAAATTTTCAAGGTTCCCGCCGACAAGTTTCTTGAGCTTCAAAGAAGCTACGACCTTGCCGTTGCGCGCCTATCAATAAAGCCAGATCCCAATAGAGCGACCCGAGCTACATTATTTGGCGACTTGCCTATTACCGACATGATCAAACGTGGATGGATCGACGCCAAAAGCATCCGCGACACACAAAATATCCAAAGTGGCCTAATGCGGTTTTTCAAGGTCAACAGTATTGACGACATTGAAATTATGCCTCATGCGGCAAAGAAAACGAAGGTCAATGAGCCAGCGTCTCCATCACAGTTGGCGTGGCTTCATCGGGTAAAGTCAATCGCTTCAGAGATGCTCGTTTCGAGATTTACAGAGGCGTCAGCAAATGTTGCCATTGGAAAACTTAGTAACCTTCTTTTTTCCGCAGAAGAGGCTCGTAACGTTCCGCGCATACTGGCTGAATGCGGTGTCCGGTTCGTGATCTGTGAAACACTGCCTTCGGCAAAAATTGATGGTGTTTGTTTCTGGCTTGACGAACGCTCGCCAGTAATCGGGATGACTTTGCGGCACAACCGGATCGATAATTTTTGGTTTGTGTTGCGCCATGAATTGGAACATGTGCGTCGCAGGCATGGCATTAGCTCAGTGATGCTCGATGCAGAATTAGAAGGTGATAGAGCGAGTGAGTCAGAGGCAATTGCTGAGGAAGAACGTGTTGCAAATATTGCGGCAGCGGAATTTTGCGTGCCCCAAAAGCTACTAACAGCGTTCATCCGTAAGAAAGCCCCACTTTTTTCGGAGCGTGACCTGAGAGGATTTTCAAGATCGACACGAGTTCATCCGGGGCTAATTGCAGGACAACTCCACCATAAGACAGGCGACTATAGCCGCTTTAGAAACCACCTGGTTCCCATCAGGGATATTGTCACGCCTAGCTCCGTCACAGACGGTTGGGGTGATGTCTATCCAGTCGAGAAAGGATAATAGCATGGGAAAGACACAAGAAATGCAACGCTTAATTCGCGCCTATAAGGACGAGAAGAAAGTTGCAACTGTCGATATGCACAAAGTTGCAAAATGGGCGGCGGGAAAGGGTTGGCCTTTGCCAAAACCGCAGAGCCCGCTTGACTTGCTAGCAAAGAAATTCGCTCAAGCGGCTCGGCAAGAAACCAAAGTTGATAATATTTCCGGCGATCCATACAGAGTAAATCACTCATTTCCCGTCAAGCAAGGCGATGAGCAGCTCCATCTTTGGATCGATATTGATGAAGCGCCACGCGGGCCTATGTTGAAATCATTGGTTTGCCGTCGCGAACAAATGATCGGAGATGGGTTACAACTTACTTTTGATGCGGAGCATTGGAATCGGATTAATTCAGGTGACGATCCTATAGAAATGGATATGGACTTCACCCTAGACATAGAGTGGCGGCGCAATGGCAAAGATGACGAAGAGGGTGCTGCCTAGTCTTCTTTTTTTGACCAACGGGCATTTGCCGCTATTCTGGCTATATCCGCGCGCTGCTCGGGGGTCAGTGCCTTGGTCCGAGACTTTGCACCCTTTTTCCCCGCCTTGCTTCGGGCCAAGTTAACCGATTCCTCGGATTCCTCGCCTGTGGCAATATCCACCACGCGTTTGGCGAGTTGATTTGAATCCCTAGGTCTCTTAGGTGTTTTTCCTGTCATATGCCAAATATGGCATTTGTCCGGCATTATTTAAAGTGGCCAATCTTTGCAGCACAATGAGATTTCAGAGTGACCCACTACCACAGGAGAGGGTTGCTTGACCTTTTTCGGGCAATCGGGTGAAGATTTGTCATCAACAAGGGAGGACAAAGAGGATATGGCGCAATCTTACACCAGAGGCCCCGATGAACCACCGGTACGCGATCTGACCATCGGCCAGGCGCTCCGGGAGGCAGCGCAGGAATGTCCGGACAGATTGGCGGTAATCGCCGGGACACCGGATCCAGCCAATCGGCGCACCTGGACCTATGCCCAGCTCCTTGAGGAGGCCCAAGCCATAGCACAGGCAATTCTGGCGCGATTTGAACCCGGAGACCGTATCGCGGTATGGGCGCCCAATATTCCTGAATGGATAACCCTTGAATATGCCTCGGCGCTGGCTGGCACCATTTTGGTGACGGTCAATCCCTCCTATCAGCCGTCCGAGGTTGAATATGTTCTCAATCAGTCCAAAAGCGCGGGCATTTTTGTCATGAGAGAGTTTCGCGGCAACCGCATGCTCGATCACCTCAACAGCGTCAAGGACGATTGCCCGCGTCTGAAACATGTCATTTTGTTTGACGATTGGGAGGCGCTCTTGGAAGAGGGGCGAGCAAGCAACGCGGCCCTGCCAGAGGTCGCGCCCATGGATGCAACCATGATCCAGTACACATCGGGCACGACGGGTTTTCCAAAGGGCGCCTTGCTGCACCATCGCGGCCTCGTCAATAATGGCGCTCATACCCTTAACCGGTTGGGACTGACCGGCGGCGAAACCTGGGTCTCCATGATGCCGCTCTTTCACACGGCTGGATGCGTCCTTGGCGTTCTGGGTGCCTTGTCCGTGCGGGCGACCCAGGTGCTGGTCGAACAGTTTGACCCCGGTCTCGTGCTTGAGCTGATCGAGACCTATAAATCAGACGCCCTTTTGGGTGTGCCTACCATGCTCATCGCCATCAAAGAGCACCCGGATTTTCAAAATCGAGATATTTCCTCGCTCCAATTCGCCATGTCGGGCGGGTCCACGGTGCCCGCCCCACTGGTCAGGGAGCTGGAGGATAAGCTCGGGGTTTCCTTTGCCATTGTCTTTGGACAGACCGAAACCTCGCCGGTGTCGTCCATGACCCGGCCCGACGATAACATTGACGATAAGGCCCATACGCTTGGGCCCGCCATGCCCCATGTGGAGATCAAGATCATCGATCCAGAAACCGGCGAAACCGTGCCGCTTGGCGAGAAGGGCGAATACTGCGCCCGGGGCTACAGCGTAATGCACGAATATTACGATAATCCGGAAGCCACAGCCAAAACCATCGACGAGGAGGGTTGGCTTCATACCGGCGACCTTTGTTCAATGGACGCGCGCGGCTACACCAAGATCGAAGGCCGTCTGAAAGACATGATCATTCGCGGCGGCGAAAATATTTATCCCCGCGAAATTGAGGAGTTGCTGTTCAAACATGACACCGTGGGCGATGTCGCGGTGGTCGGCCTGCCGGATGACAAGTTTGGCGAGGTGGTCGGCGCCTTTTTGCGCCCGGCGCCAGGCAAAACCCTCAATCGTGAGGAGCTGTTTGCCTATTTACGCCAACACCTCAGTCCGCAAAAGACGCCGAAGCATTGGTTCGAGGTTGCCGACTTCCCACTTACCGGGTCGGGAAAAATCCAGAAATTCGTCCTGCGCGACCAATGGGTCGAAGGCAAATTCTCAGAAATGCCGACATAGTTAGAGATGCCGACATAGTTTATGCAGCGTCGACGGTAAAGGTCAGCCCTGCGTGGTCAATGAGGCGTTGGCGCAAAGCGGCCCCCATGGCCGGGGCCGTTGTGTAGATGCCGCCAGGCACATCCGCCCTGTCCTTGATCAGGCAGATTGCGGCTTCTGAGATCATCTTAGAGGTAGACCCATAACCGGGGTCTTTGTCGCCGGTCACTGTGACAGAAAGTGTCTCGCCGTCGGCTGTCGTGCCGTGCACCATGAGATCATAGAAGCCGGCCTCGCGCTCTTCTTTCGAGGGGCCCTCGCCAGGCTTGGGCACATCACCGTTTTCCGTTGTGCCGAATTGAGCCGAAGCGGCGGCCTCAGCGGCCGCTTTGCCCTCTGCGCCCGCACCGCCGATCATCATTTCATCGTAGAGTAGGTCTTCGCCATAGGCATGTCCCATGAGCGCATTGGAGCGATGCACGTTCTTTGAGTTGATGACCGCCATCATGAAGGGCGCGACCCACAGATCAAGCACGTCATCGAGAAAAACCTGGTTGCCGTCTGGCTGTTCAGGGCCGACAAATCCGCCAGCAAGAGAGAAGGGGTCCACCAGCGGCATGAAGAGAGACTTGTCTTTCTGCACTGCTTCCATGGTGGCTGCCCCGCTTGCCGCCGTGCCGCCCGAAAGCGTGCCACGCATCGCCCGCATCCGGCTGCGCACGCGGGGACAGGGCGCGCCAAATTTTTTCACCGCCTCTTCCTGCAGGAACTGCACGCCGAGATCAAAAGGAATGGAATCAAAGCCGCAGGAAAAGACAATGCGAGCACCGCTCGCCTTGGCTGCCTCTTCATATTTGCCGATCATCTCGCGCATGAAGAGGACTTCGCCGCAAAGATCCACATAGTCCGTCCCGTTTTCCACGCAGGCTTTGACCAGCGGCTCGCCGTAATATGTGTAAGGGCCCACCGTGGTCAGGACGCATTTGGCTTGCTGAGCCATGGCTTCAATTGATGCCGGATCGGAAATGTCGGCGACCACCAGCGGCGTGTCCTTCGGCGCGCCAATGAGGTCGCGTACATCGGCAAGTTTGTCGGCACTTCGGCCCGCCATGGCCCAGGTTACATCTTTGCCATTGCCATAGGTCTCATTGAGATATTCAGCAACCAAGCGGCCTGTAAAGCCGGTGGCGCCGAACACAACCACGTCATATTTTGCGTTGGGGTTCATGGGGGGATCCTCCTTCTGGGTCTTTTGGAATAAGCTTACCTGCTCTGCCCCCCAATCAAAAGGCTTGAATAAATGGGGTATTCAGGTGCAGACAGAGAGGGTCTCAGATAAAGGAAATCCCCATGTTTCGCCGTTTGAAAGACTGCCACAATGTCGAAGAGCTGCGTCTTCTTGCCAAACAGCGCCTTCCAGCACCCATATTCCACTATATCGATGGCGCCGCCGATGATGAGGTCACCTATCGGCGCAACACACACAGTTTCGACAACTGCGATCTTGTGCCCAATGTCTTGGCCGGTGTGGAGGATGTGGACCTCTCGGTCACGGTCATGGGACAGAAACTGGCTCTGCCAATCTTCTGTTCGCCAACGGCCTTGCAGCGGCTCTTCCATCATGATGGCGAGCGGGCCGTGGCGCGCGCGGCGGAAAAATTCGGCACGATGTTTGGGGTCTCTTCGCTCGGAACGGTCAGTCTTGCCGAGATTGGCAGCATGAATTCCACGCCGAAGATGTTTCAATATTATTTTCACAAGGATCGTGGTCTCAATGATGCGCTGACCGCACGCGCCAAGGCCGCGAAGTTTGATGTCCTGACGCTGACCGTCGACACCATTGTCGGCGGTAATCGCGAGCGCGATCTTCACACAGGCTTTACCTCGCCGCCGCGCTTGACCCTGAAAAGCCTCATGAGCTTTGCGACAAAGCCGATGTGGGCGCTGAATTATTTTACGCATCCCGCTTACGATCTTGTTGAGTTGAAAAGTCACATCAAGGAAGGATCGAATGTTGCGGTATCCGTGGGTGAATATTTCTCCACCATGCTCGATCAATCCATGAACTGGGATGATGCGGCGGATTTGAAAGAAAAATGGGGCGGCACATTTTGTCTAAAGGGCATCATGAGTGTTGAAGATGCCAAACGCGCGGTCGACATGGGCGCGGATGCCATCATGGTCTCTAACCATGGCGGGCGTCAGCTTGATGGCTCCCGGTCGCCCTTTGATCAGATAGCCGAAATCGCCGATGCGGTGGGTGGCCAGATCGACATTGTTTGTGATGGCGGCATTCGCCGTGGCACTCATGTGCTGAAGGCCATGGCGGCGGGGGCCACCGCCTGCTCCGGCGGGCGTATGTATCTCTACGCCCTCGCGGCGGCGGGCCAGCCCGGCGTTGAAAAAGCGCTCTCCAACCTCAAAGTCGAGATCGAACGCGACATGAAGCTTATGGGGATCACCCGGCTGTCGCAGCTGAAGCCTGAAATGCTGCGCTATCGTTAGGGGGTGACCTGACTGAGGCTTTCCGCCGGGAAAGGTACCTCTGGCCCGACAAACCACTCCCAGGAAGTTTGTGTAAAGGCTTCCTCCGGCATGAGTTCTGGTCCTGCCATCAACGTACCGCCAAGCCAAACTGAACGCGTTTGCGGGTCGGCTTTGGCGCGGGCGCGATATTCAGTTCGCCGTCTGCGCCCGTCATCGGAAAAAATAGAGAAAAGTTCGACTGTCACGCGCGCCATAAAACGTAGTCTCCGCATACGTTCCATGCGCTCGTCGCCGTATTGTGCAAAAAGAGCTATGCCCCACTCGTCCGATGCCAAAAGAAGGTCCCGTAATACCCGCACGTCCCGCAAGGTAACGGAAAGGCCTTGTCCATTGATGGGATCGTTGTGACCTGCGGCATCGCCAATCAAAACAACGCCTTGTCGGTAGGGATCTGCTACCCAGGTATCTGAATTGGGATAGGCATGACACGGACCTGCAGGCACAGCATTCGCAAAGCTGTCACCATAGGGCATACTTCTCAGATTAAAGGCGTCGAGAAACTTCCGCGGCCCCTCAGTGCCCGAGAACCGACTGGGGGTGTCCGGCGAGATTCCCAAATAAAGGCGCGCCCGGGTCGGTGACTGTGGAAAGCAAAAATAATGGACATCACCCTCGGTGCCGATCCATTGCTGGTCGATGGGAAGTCCTTCAAGCCCCTCCACCAGCATGCCGCTGAAAAAATGCTTCACAGGATCGCTGTGCAATTTAACGCCAATCTGCTTGGCGACCATGCCGGCGCGGCCATCGGCACCGATAATCAGTCGCGGCTGCAGGGTATGTTTTGTGCCGCCGTGAGAGTAGCTCACCTGAGGCGGGGCGCCTGGCGCCACCTCAATCTTGCTAACCTCGCGCAAGACTCGGACACCGGCTTTTTCTGCTTCTGTGTTGAGCACATTGCACATCGTCGGATGGCCCAGGCAAAGCGGTCCCAGAACTCCGGGCAATATGTCATCTACCGGCGCGAAATCCGCGAGTGCATTTTCCACATCGACATCTTCATCAAACCCGACCGCGCGCGATATGTGGTGTCCCCCTGCGGCCATCATCGGTTCATAAAGATCCAGGGTTTGCAGCTCCTTTACGCCCCAGGGCGCCATCCATTCGCCCCGCACCTTGTCGACATGATCGCTGGTCTTCTCCAGAAGCAAGACGCTGTGTCCGGCCCGGGCCATAACAGTGGCAAAGGCGCTGCCGCCGATACCGCCGCCGATGACGACAATGTCAAATTCTTTTTCAGTCATGCGGTCCTCACCTGTGATTTCCGGGATTGGACCACAATCGAGAATTTTCTGCCAAATTATTTAGTCCGCATGGCCGCCTTGACCCCACCGCATGGCAGCCGCATTGATTTGCCGGGCTAATCGGGCTAAGGAAAGCGCGCAAAACGGTGCCCGATTAGAGGAGATTTTCCCGAATGTCTCAGGAATTTGACGTTGCTGTTCTTGGTGCTGGCCCTGGTGGCTATGTCGCCGCTATTCGTGCCGCTCAATTGGGCCTAAAGACCGTGATGATCGAGCGCGAGCACCTGGGTGGTATCTGCCTCAACTGGGGCTGTATTCCAGCCAAGGCACTCCTACGCTCAGCGGAAGTTTACCACCTCATGCAGCACGCAAGCGGCTTTGGTCTGAAAGCAGATCAGATCGGCTTTGACCTGCAAGCCATCGTCAAGCGCTCCCGCAAGGTCTCAGAACAGCTCACCAAGGGTATCGGCTTCCTGATGAAGAAAAATAAGGTCGAGGTTGTCATGGGCACTGGCAAACTGGCGGGTCCGGGAACCATTGCCGTAACCGGTGAAAAAGGCAATTCTACCGTCAAAGCCAAAAACATAATCCTCGCGACCGGCGCCCGGGCGCGAGTGTTGCCAGGGCTTGAGCCGGACGGCAAATTCGTCTGGACCTACAAGGAGGCGCTTCTACCCGACACCATGCCCAAGTCGCTTCTTGTGGTGGGCTCTGGCGCTATTGGCATTGAGTTTGCCAGCTTCTTCAAGACCCTCGGCGCGGATGTTACCGTCGTTGAGCTCATGGAAGATATCCTGCCCGTCGAGGACAAGGAAATTTCCGCGCATGCCCGCAAGATGTTCGAAAAACAGGGTATGCGCATCGAAACCGGCGCCAGCGTCGAAAAAATTATCCCCGGCGCGACGACCGCCAAAGCCACCCTCAAACTCAAGTCCGGCAAGACGGAAACCCTGGAAGTGGATCGCATCATTTCTGCTGTCGGCATCACCGGCAATGTTGAAGGGATCGGTCTGGAGGAAGCAGGCATCAAAGTCGACCGCAGCCATGTTGTCGTTAACGAATGGTGTGAGACCGGTGTTCCGGGCGTTTATGCCATTGGCGATTTGGCGGGGCCGCCCTGGCTGGCCCACAAAGCCAGTCACGAAGGTGTCATGGTTGCCGAGCGCATCGCGGGTGTCAAAGGCGTCCATCCCATGGACATGGCCAATATTCCCGGCTGTACCTATTCCATGCCGCAGGTCGCCAGCGTTGGCCTGACCGAAGCCAAGGCAAAAGAGGCGGGCTATGACATTCGCGTCGGGCGCTTCCCCTTTGTGGGTTCTGGCAAAGCCATTGCATTGGGCGAGACAGAGGGTCTCGTCAAAACGATCTTTGATAATAAGACCGGTGAACTTTTGGGCGCTCACATGATCGGCGCGGAGGTCACTGAAATGATTCAAGGCTATGTCATTGGCCGAACCCTTGAGACGACAGAGGCGGAACTTAAAGCGACGGTCTTTGCGCATCCCACCCTGTCGGAAATGATGCACGAATCTGTTCTCGACGCGGAGGGCATCGCCCTTCATATTTAACGGCAGCGCCATCAAGGAGGGACGACGTGGCTGAACAGACTAAACTGAACGCATCTGATCTGGTCAAAGCGGAAAAGCTATTTGATCTTTCTTATACGGACGCCGAGCGCGAGCAGGCTCTGGCAAGTGTCGAGCAAAATCTCGACCGGCTGCGCCTGCGCCGTGCGGTAGCGCTTGAAAATTTTGAAGGACCGGCGGTTACCTTCGATCCGCGCCTCAAAACGAGAAGTTATCGTGCTCAGGAAAATCGCATCGATCTGACCCCCAAAGAAATCGGCCCCTGCCCAACAAACGAGGAAGACATTGCCTTCGCGTCTTTGGAGGCCCAGCAGGTCTGGATGACACGCGGCGCGTTGACGAGCGAGCGCCTCACCGAAATTTACTTGCAGCGCATTGAAGCATTCGGACCGCGCCTTGAGTGTTTCGTCACCGTTACGGCAGCTCTTGCCCGAGCCGAGGCCCGGCGCGCCGATGAAGAACGCGCAAAAGGCAAGGTGCGCGGCCCACTCCACGGCATCCCTTATGTGCTAAAGGATCTTCTCGACACCAAGGATATCCCCACAACCTGGGGCGCTACGCCTTATAAGACCCGTGTCGCCACAGAAGATGCGGCCGTCACGGAGGCTTTGCGTGAGGCGGGGGCCGTCCTGCTTGGCAAAACCACCCTTGGCGCTATTGCCTATGGTGACATCTGGTTTGGCGGCATGACCCGCAACCCCTGGAACCTTCAAGAAGGCTCCAGCGGTTCGAGCGCGGGTTCCGCCTCGGCCACTGCGGCTGGGCTTTGCGGCTTTTCCATCGGCTCGGAAACTTTGGGCTCCATCGTCTCGCCGTCCGACCGCTGCGGCACAACGGGCCTGCGCCCCACCTTTGGCCGTGTATCGCGTCATGGCGCTATGGCCCTTTGTTGGTCCTTTGACAAACTCGGGCCGATCTGCCGCCGCGCTGAAGATACGGCGCTTGTCCTCGCCGTCCTCAATGGTTTTGATGGCCGGGATGCGGGGTCCCTGGACTGGTGTTTTGAATATGACGGCAAGGCGTCTCTTGCGGGCCTGAAAGTCGGGATCAATCCCAA
>SBHG01000117.1 GCA_006226305.1 Alphaproteobacteria bacterium
TTGGTGGCGTGATTGCCGGTATCGACGGTGACAATTTCAAGGTTGGAAGGCTGGAAGTGTTCATTTCCCTCGTCCAGCACATGGGCGCTGAGCCGACTGAGGAGCTCAATGAGGCGCGGAATGGGATTGTCTGCGAGATGCGGATAGGCCACATGGCCTTGCGCGCCCCGCGCGGTCAACCGCGCATTAAGACTGCCGCGCCGACCAATCTTGATCATGTCGCCAAGGGCCCGCTGGCAGGACGGTTCCCCGACGAGAACATGATCAAATCGAATGCCGCGCTTTTCCAGGGCTTCCAGCATTTTCACCGTGCCATTGACGGCGGGGCCTTCTTCATCACCAGTGATGAGAAAACTGATCGTGCCGGAGAATTGGTTTGAGCGCCCCTCCAGAAAAGACGCCGTCGCACAGACAAAGGCGGCAATCGCGCCTTTCATATCGCAGGCGCCGCGGCCAACCAACTGACCATCCTGAATGACAGCGTCGAAAGGATTGACGCTCCAATTGGCGAGATTGCCGACCGGCACCACGTCTGTGTGGCCGGCAAAACAAAAATGCGGCGAACCCTGTCCGACAGATGCAAAGAGATTGTCAACATCGTCCTGACCCTCTTCGGAAAAGAGCATGCGCTCGCAGCTAAACCCGAGACCCTCCAGGGTTTGCTGCAAACAGTCAAGCGCGCCGGCATCAGCGGGCGTAACGCTGGGACAACGGATCAGCTCCTGCGCCAGTGAGGCGGGGTCGAGGGCCGCTGTCATGAGGTTCAGTCTCTAAGCAGATCGTTGATGCTGGTCTTGGACCGCGTACGCTCATCAACGGTTTTGACGATGACGGCACAAGCCAGGCTTGGTGTGCCGACAGGTCCAGGCAAGGTGCCTGGCACAACAACAGAATAGGGCGGGACGGATCCGTAATGAACCTCTCCCGTCTCCCGGTTGATAATCCGCGTTGAGGCGCCAATGAAGACGCCCATGGAAATCACGGAACCTTCACCAACCCGTACGCCTTCGGCTACTTCCGAACGCGCGCCGATAAAACAATTGTCTTCAATGATCACCGGTCCGGCCTGTAAAGGTTCCAAAACGCCGCCAAGTCCCGTGCCGCCAGAAATATGACAATTCTTACCCACCTGGGCGCACGAGCCCACCGTCGCCCAAGTGTCGATCATGGTGCCTTCGCCCACGTAGGCGCCCAGGTTGACAAAAGAGGGCATCAATACCGCGCCGGGCGCAATAAAGGCGGAGTGGCGCACAATGGCGCCTGGGACGGCACGAAAGCCCGCCTTGCGAAAATCATCCGCCTGCCAGCCTTCAAACTTGGAGGGGACTTTGTCCCACCACTGAGCCCGCCCCGGCCCGCCGGGAATGGCGCCCATGTCATTGAGGCGAAAAGACAGGAGAACAGCCTTCTTCAGCCACTGATTGACCACCCACTCATGGTTGACCTTCTCCGCAACTCTGTATTGGCCTGCGTCAAGCCCGCTGAGAGCCGCTGTGACCGCCTCGCGGGTCTCGCCCTGGGTATCGAAGGAAATGGCGTCGCGGTCTTCCCAAGCCTGGGAGATGATGCGTTCAAGTTCAGTGGCGGTTTGGCTGGTCATAGGGGTTTTAAACCTCTTTTTTCATTTTTCTGGCAGGGACCATACAGCCAGGTTTTGCCAAGTCAACTCTCCTGATAATCCTCTTCTTCTGCAAGAACCGCATGCAGAAAATCAGAAATGTCATCGGCATAGTGATGGACATGATCGTGATTGTTGTGATCGAGAATGGAACCTTCCGTCGGGTGGTCCCCCAGCCAGTCCTTGTGGCTGGCCACCAACACTGTCGACATGCCCATTTTTTCCGGGGAAACCAGATTTCGGGCCATATCCTCAAACATAACGGCGCGCGCTGGCTCGACGTCGAATTTCTTCACGAAGATTTCGTAGGTGGCATGATTGGGTTTGGGCACATAGCCTGAAGAGGCAATGTCAAAGATCCCATCGAAACAATCGCTGATGCCAAGTTGTGCGATGACGTTTTCCACATGCCGCTCGGAGCCATTGGTGAAGATCAGCCTGTGTCCCGGCAGGGATTGCAGGGCCTCGGCCAGGTGAGGGTCGGGCGCAATCACGCTCAAGTCGATATCGTGCACATGGTCCAGAAAATAATTTGGATCCACATTATGCTCCTTCATCAACCCGTTAAGGGTCGTGCCATGGGCATGCAGATAACTCTTTTGAACTCTTCGGGCCTCTTCATAGGAAAGGTCCAGAAGCTCGGCGATAAACCCGCCCATCTTTTTGTCCATCTGTTCAAAAAGATTGCAGTGCGATGGGTAAAGCGTGTTGTCGAGATCAAAAATCCAGTAGTCGTGGGCATGTTGATCAAGGCGGCGGCCATGGCCGTTCTTTTGATCAGCCATTCACGTCTCCAGAGGATTCTGGCGAAGACGGGGGCTGAACTTCCGCAGCATCTTCTGCCTCGGGCAGGGCTGGCGGCAGTTCCGGCTCGCTGTAATTATCCATGGTGAAATAATAGCGTGTGTGGGTTTTGCCTTCTGTGGCCACTTCCACAAAACGGCGCTCTGCATACCCGCGGACCATACAGGAGCCTTCCGAGTTGATGGAAAAGCGGATGTCATTAACGCAGAATCCGCGCGCCCCGCCCCAGGCATAGAAGTCACCGTTAGGCAGATCCACTTCCGCATAGGCGAAATAGGAGGACTTGGTCAGTGGGTCCTTGATCACCCTTTTGCATTGCCCCTTGGCAATTTGATACCAGCCCCGGGAGACAAATTGTGGAGGTGAGTCGACGTTGTCAGCGACAGCGGCAAACAGGTCAAAGTCCGTTGAGTTGCACAGCTCCAGACCCGCCTTTTGAACCTGCGCGTTGGCAACCCGTGCCAGCGCGTCGAACAGTTCGTTGGTCAGGGCTTCGCCGTCCGGCAATTTATTTTCTTTTTTGAACTTGGTAATCGCCAGGCGTGTTTGACGCCCCATATAGCCGTCAATACCCACCCGGTCGTAGCCGATATCTTTCAACAGCCGTTGCACGCCTGCGATGCGCGCTTTCTTGTCGTCATATTCAGCGGTTTCGGTAAAGGTATCAGTCCAATCCTTCGAGCCATCGGTTTCAACCCGGGCGAAGCCGAGAAGCTGTAAGCCCTCCTGCTCGCAATTTGGCGGATTATCCAGTGAGAAGGTGTCCGAACCGGTACAGAAGAAATAGCGTCCGCCCCAGGCCTTAACACCTCCCACATGTCCGGGGATCGACCGGGCAAAAGTGTAAAAATCCTTTTCGCGCAGATTGTCCTTGATCGCAGTGG
This sequence comes from Alphaproteobacteria bacterium, assembly GCA_006226305.1. Classification (GTDB taxonomy): domain Bacteria; phylum Pseudomonadota; class Alphaproteobacteria; order M2410; family M2410; genus M2410. Next base: position 3,307 of record SBHG01000117.1, read on the forward strand.
CGCAGGTCCCAGGCTGAATCGTCCACCAGCCCTCGACTTTCCACTTCTTATTGGCTTTCTGGGCGATCGCCGCCTGCAGCATGTAGCTGGTTTCATTACATAATTTCAGGGAGGCTTGAGCCGACGGGGAGACAGCAACTGACCCGATCGCGCTTAACGCGATCCCGATCACCAGCTTAAAAAGCCCAGCTTTCCGCCAGAAACGTCCCATTTGCCTGTTTGACATCCCCTAAAAATAAACCTCTGTGCCCCGCCAGGAAAAGTGTCAAATTTGTAAGGCGCGCGCAAGTGCCATCCCTAACCCAAAAACCTCAAGAAAGGCTTTAAGTCTCTGCCGTAATAAGGGTGCCCGCCCCCTGGTCTGTAAACAGCTCAAGCAAAAGCGCGTGGGGCACCCGGCCGTCCAAGATGACCACTGCCTCGACGCCGCTTTCAATGGCCGCCACGGCGGTTCGGATTTTCGGGATCATGCCGCCTGAAATGGTGCCGTCCTTAATCAGCATTTCAGCGCGCTCGGCATTGATCTGGGCAATCAGATTGCCGTCCTTGTCGAGCACACCCGGCACATCGGTCAGCAGGAACAGCCGTTTGGCGGCCAGCTCACCGGCCACCGCGCCGGCCACCGTATCCGCATTGATGTTGTAGGTTTCGCCGGTTGCACTCACGCCGATGGGCGCCACCACCGGAATCAGGTCTGAATCGATAATGGTCTCAAGCACGTCGCCATTGACGGTTTCCGGCTCGCCGACAAAGCCGAGATCCAGAATACGTTCGATATTGGAGTCCGGGTCTTTCTGGGTCCGGTGTAATTTGCGGGCAATAATCATATTGCCATCCTTGCCAGACAGACCCACCGCCTTGCCGCCCTGGGCGGAAATGGCACTTACGATCTGTTTGTTGATCTTGCCCGCCAGAACCATTTCGACGACCTCAACGGTTGCCTTGTCGGTCACCCGCAGGCCGTCGACAAAATCACTCTCGATCGACAACCGCTTCAACATATCGCCAATCTGCGGGCCCCCGCCGTGAACGATCACCGGATTGATCCCGACCTGCTTGAGCACCACGATATCGCGGGCAAAGTCATGCGCCAGCCGCTCATTGCCCATGGCATGCCCACCGTATTTGATAACGATGGTCTCCCGATCATAACGCAGGAGAAAGGGCAAAGCCTCGGTCAAAACCTTGGCGGTGGTCAGCCACTCCTTGGCCGAGCGCCGTGTACCTTTTTTGTCTGTTTGAGAACTGTCATTCATTTTCGGGATCAGTCCAAAGAGTTGTTTTAAGTTGCTTTATACGGGATCTGGGACCAGTCCGCCAAGGCCGCAAGTTCAGCCCTGAGCTCTTCGATGCCGGTTTTCTTTTCGGAGGAGGTGATCATGACCTCAGGATGGGCCGCCGGTCGGCGGGCGATCTTCTTTTGTGTGGCTTCTGTGATTTTGCCCAGTTGACCCGCTTTCAATTTATCGGCCTTTGTCAGCACCACCTGATAGGTCACCGCCGCCACGTCCAGCATGTCCATCATTTCAAGATCGCTGTCTTTCAGCCCGTGGCGGCTGTCAACAAGAATAAGGATCCTTTGCAAGGTGGGTCGCCCAGCCAGATAAGCCTTTAAAAGTCGCACCCAGTTTTCCGCCACCGCACGCTCCACGCGCGCATAACCATAGCCGGGCAGGTCGACCAGATAGAGCCCTCCGGTCAACTCAAAGAAGTTGAGCTCTCGTGTGCGGCCGGGTGTGTTGGAGGTGCGCGCCAGTGTGTTGCGGCCAGTCAAGGCATTGACCAGGCTGGATTTGCCCACATTGGAGCGCCCGGCAAAGGCAATCTCGGGCCGGTCGGCGGGGGGCAGACCCTTTAGCGCCACCACGCCTTTGACAAAGGTGCACTCTTGCGCGAAGAGCCAGCGGCCCCGCTCCAAATCGTCCGCACTGTAGGGGTTCGGTTCCAAAATAACGTGATCGGGGCCAGGGCGGATTACTCCGCCTTGTCCCCGTGCTCCGCTGAAGCCTTGGCGCCGGCAAAGCGGGCGCGCAATTTGTCGATACCCAGGTTTTTGGTCAGCTCCACCTCAACCCCGTTACGCCGCATCATCACATACTGCTGTAGGATCGACAGCGTGTTGTTCCAGGCCCAGTAGATGACGAGGCCAACGGAGAACTGCGACAGCATGACGGTGAACATGATCGGCATGAACATGAAGACTTTTTCTTGTATCGGGTCCTGCGGCGCCGGGTTCATCCGCATCTGGATAAACATGGTAATCCCCATGATGAGCGGCCAGGCGCCAAGGGCAAGTGTCGTGCCCAGCAAGGGCCAGCCGCTTGGGTCAAAAGGCAAAAGGCCAAACAGATTCCAGAGGTAAGTGGGGTCAGCAAGCGACAGGTCCTGCACCCAGCCAAAGAAGGGGGCCTGGCGCATTTCAATCGTAACAAACAGAACTTTGTAGAAGGCAAAGAAGACCGGGATCTGCACAACGATCGGCAGACAGCCCGCCATGGGGTTAATCTGTTCGCGCTTATAAAGCTCCATGATCTCTTGCTGCTGCTTCACCTTGTCGTCCGCATAACGCTCGCGCAGACGCATCATTTCCGGTTGAACCTTTTTCATTTGGCTCATGGATTTGTATTGCTTATTGGCAAGCGGGAAGAACAAAAGCTTCAAGAGCACCGTGGTGAAAATAATGGCGATGCCAAAATTGCCGATCAACTTGCCCAGATAGTCCAGCACCTGGAAAAGGGGCCGAGTGAAAATCTTGAACAGACCCCAGTCGATGGCAAAATCAAACATCGGGATCGACAACTCGTCACGATATTTAACAAGCAACGCATTCTCTTTGGCGCCGGCAAAGAACCGGTTGGAGACTTCCGTGCGGCCCCCCGGAGCGACCGTATAGCCTTGCTTGTAAAGAAACTGAGACCGGAACCGCTCGCGGCCGCCGCTTTGACGGTCCGAAAAGCTGAAGGTGCTTAAGGCTGCCTGATCGGGGATCAGCGCCGTCAGCCAATATTTGTCCGTAAAGCCCAGCCAGCCACCGGTCGCCTCAAAATCAGAGGGGCCATCGTCGCGCGAGTCTTTATAAGTGATCTCCTCCAGGCGGCCATCGATGACGCCGAGAAAACCCTCATGCAAAATATAAAAGTGACGACTGTCCGGCTCGTCATAACGGGAGATACGCCCATAGGGAAACAGGCGAACGGTCTTGTCGCCATTATTTTCCACGGTCTGACGCACCGTGAACATGTAATTCTCGTCAATCGAGATAAAGCGGCGGAAGGTCAGCCCCTGGCCATTTTCCCAGAAAATCTCGACCGGGCTTTGGGTCGTGAGCGCCCCTGAGCCACGCTGTTGCCAAAGAGACTCTTTCGTCGGGACCTTGACGCCGGACCCACTTTCAGGCGCCCATCCAAAGTCAGCAAAATAAGGATGCGCTGCCTCCATTGGGGTAAGCAGCGAAACATTGGGGCTCTCCGGGTCAACTGTTTCACGATAGGCCTTCAGTGTCAGATCATCAATTCGCGCGCCCTTCAGGGCAATCGAGCCTGATAGCTTGTCCGAATCGACGACCAGTCGCGGCGACGGCGCAGACGTTATCGGCGCGGTCGGTGCCTCCTCAGACGGGATTTCGCTGGCGGCCTCGGTTTGGGCGATCGGTTGGCCCACCACATCCGGAATCTCATCGCTGGTTTGTTGGAGCGCCTGTTCCTGCGCCTGGCGGGCCTGCTCCTCTTTCATCTTCGGGCCGGTTACAAAAAAGCTCCAGAGCAGGAGAATGGCGCCGGACAAGACGAGGGCAAGAATGAGATTGCGGTTTTCTTCCATGGGATCAGGGTCTCTTAAGCTTCTTTCATCGGCTGATCTGGCGCCGGGGAGGTCATTGATGTCGGGTGAATGTGATGACGGCAAGGTGGCACCGGGTCATAACCGGACCCGCCTCCCAGCCATTCATTGGGGTGACAGCGAGCCAGACGCTTGAGAGCGAGCCAGCTGCCACGAAAGGGTCCGTGTACCTCGAGGGCCTCCAGCGCATAGGATGAGCAGCTGGGTTCGTAGCGGCAGGACGGAGGCAGCAGAGGTGAGATCAGGATCTGATATCCTCTCACCAGCACTTTCAGCGCAAACTGAAGTCCGGATCTCAGGGCGCGCCAGAACGCGCTTACTATTCTCATTGGGTTGGCTCTCTCCGGCGATTTGGGCTACGAGGGTTAGAGATCATTTGGAGAGCCTTTTCAAGGTCGTCAAGCAACTCAGGGAAACTTCGTGTGAGTGTGGCCTGTCGGGCAATCAGCACATAGTCGTAGCCGGGACGGGCCTTTGTCATCAGGATCTCCTGCGCGGCGGCGCGCAGGCGCCGTTTTGCACGGGTTCGGGCCACTGCATTGCCAACTTTTCGGCTGGCCGTAAAACCGACCCGGGCCTTTGACGGCTCGAGTTGGCCATCCGCTCTTTCCTGGGGCGCCATCTGCAAAACCAGCCCCGGGCGCGCCACTTTGCGCCCACGGGCAACCCGCAGGAAGTCAGCACGTTTTCTAAGGCGTGGAAATGACCTGGAAAGGCTCATGGGCGCGGGACCTTTAGCGTTTAACCCCGCCCGTCCCGCTCCAATTAACAGAGCAGACAGCGGAAAGTTAGGCGCTCAGGCGCTTGCGGCCTTTGGCGCGGCGACGGGCCAGCACTTTTTGACCACCCAGAGTGGCTTTGCGGGCGCGAAAACCGTGACGACGCTTGCGCACGAGGCGGCTCGGCTGAAAAGTGCGTTTCATGTGCCTAACTCCTAAACGCGCCGGTTTCGGCGGTTTTCTGCCAAAATTTGGGGCTGCCAAGGGGCGCCGCCAATAAGTTTCAGCAGGCTGGTTGAATTTGAAGGCCGGTGTATAGAGCCTCCCTTCCGGGAAGTCAACGCCAAGCGCCCCGGATTCAGGGCAAAAATGAGAGGATCGGGGCAAAAAAATTGCCCGAGCCCCATCACATTGGCTCACACTTCGGTGAGGGGGTCTATCATTTGCCGCCCCGAGTGGTAAAGAAGAGCTCGTGAACTTAAGATTTGGCAGTTTTCAGGGAGTTTCTCTGAGGCTCCGGTCCTTAAAAAGAAGTGAGCCTGCGTCCTATGTCCAACTTACCTGCAGCCGACCCTGAGGGGAAAGCCTCCCGAGTGAAGCGCTTTTTGCCGCTCCTGGTGATTGTGGCGGCTCTGGCCGCTTTTTTTGCCCTCGGCCTCGATGATTATTTTTCCCAAAGTGCCTTGCAGGAGAACCATGCGGCGCTAAAGGCCTTTGCCGCCCGATGGGGTCTTTTGGCTGTGGCGCTGTTCATTGTGATCTACGCAGCGGCGGTATCGATCTCGTTCCCTGGAGCCTCGCTCCTGACCATCTTTGCCGGGTTCATGTTCGGCACCTTGGTCGGTGGCACCGCCGTGGTGATCGGCGCCACCCTCGGCGCCACGATCATTTTTCTGATTGCGCGCACCGCCCTGGGTCAGTCCTTGCGTGAAAAAGCGGGGTCGTCCCTTCAGAAGTTCGAGGCGGGCTTCAAACAAGGCGAGCTCTCGTACATGTTGATCCTGCGCCTGGTCCCACTCTTTCCCTTCTGGCTTGTTAATCTGGCGCCTGCCTTCTTGGGCGTTTCCACCCGCAACTATGTGATCGCGACCTTCATCGGCATTATGCCGGCCACCTATGTTTTTGCCTCGGCCGGGGACGTCGGGTCAAAGGCCATAGAGCGCGGCGAAGACCTCACGCTGACAGGGCTCCTCAGCGACCCCAAGGTTTTGTTCCTCATCGGCGGATTGATCGTGCTGGCGCTCATTCCGGTCATCTATAAGAAGGTGACTGGCAACAAAGGAGCCCGAGCATGAAAGAAATCAAAGCCGATATCTGCGTGATTGGCGCGGGCTCGGGCGGATTGACCGTCGCCTCCGGCGCGGCGCAAATGGGCCTTTCGTGCGTGCTGATCGAAAAGGGCGCCATGGGTGGGGATTGCCTCAACACAGGATGTGTGCCCTCAAAAGCTCTGCTCGCGGCTGCGTCCTATATCGAAGGCGCCAAAAAAGGGCCGCGTTACAATCAGCCTGAATTGAAAGCGGCGCCTGATTTCGCGGGAGCCATGGAACACGTGGCCAGTGTCATCAAGAAAATTGAACCTCACGATTCTGTTGAGCGGTTCGAGGGGCTTGGTGTGAATGTCATCAAAGGCGCTGCCACTTTCAAAGATCCGCATACGGTTGAAACAGAAGACACACGTGTTCGCGCGAAGAAATTTGTCATCGCTACCGGATCTGAGCCTTTTGTGCCACCCATTGAGGGGCTCGCGGACACGCCTTACCTGACAAATGAAACCATTTTCGAGAACCGCGAAGCACCTCGCCACCTGATTGTCATCGGCGGTGGCCCCATCGGCCTTGAGATGGCGCAGGCCCATCGCCGCCTCGGCGCTGAGGTGACGGTTCTAGAAGGCAAAAAGATCCTGCCTAAAGACGATCCGGAAATGGTCGCGATCCTGCGCGTGGCTCTGGCGGAAGAAGGGGTCACCCTTCTGGAGGCCGCCTCGGTTAGCCGGGTCGGCGGCCAGGCCGGATCGGTGACGGTTACCTTTTCGCGCGATGGGGGAGAGGAAACCCTTGAGGGGTCTCATATTCTTGTGGCGACCGGGCGAAGACCGGCCACCTCGAACCTGGGCCTTGAAGTGGCGGGCGTTGAGCTCGAAGGCGCGGCTGTTAAGGTGGACGCACGTCTGCGCACTTCGCAAAAACACATCTTTGCCATTGGCGATGTCATTGGCGGACTTCAATTTACGCATGTTGCCAATTATGAGGCGGGCATTGTTATCCGCAACGCCTTGTTCAAGCTTCCTGCGAAAGTCTCTTATAGGGCCGCGCCATGGGTGACCTATACCGACCCGCCGGTGGGGCAGGTCGGTATGACCGAACAGATCGCTCGCCAAAGACATGGAGATAAAATCCGTATACTGCGCAGTGACTTTTGTGAAAATGACCGGGCCACCGCTGAAAAGGAAACAGAAGGCTTCCTCAAAGTCATTGCCACATCCAAAGGTGAAATCCTCGGCGCTTCTGTTGTCGGCAAAGGAGCTGAAGAGATAATCAACATGTGGTCTTTGGCCATGTCTGCCGGGCTCAAGATGAGCGCCATGGCGTCTTACATTTCGCCTTACCCGACACGGGGTGAAATTTCAAAGCGTGCCGCGGGCGCCTATTTCACGCCTTCTCTTTATTCCGGAAAGGTAAGATTTCTTGTAAAACTCCTATCCAAATTCGGGTAGGTTTGAGTTTAAAGATACTTTAGGGCGCATCGGCGAGATTTGAGAAACCTGCATGGCAAAATCGGACGACAACAAGAACGCGTCATTGATTGGAAGAGCTGTTTCGTTTTTCCAAAGCGTGTCCGGTCAACTCCTGGTCTTGACGATTGCAATTGTCATGCTGGCCGAGGTTCTGATCTATGTGCCCTCTATTGCCCGTTTTCGTGTGTCCTGGCTGGAGGACCGTCTGGAGGCGGCGCAGATTGCGGTCTTGGCCTTGGAAGCGCGTCCCGACCGCATGGTGGACCGCGAACTGGCTGATGAGCTGTTGCGCAATGCCGAAGTTTATTCGGTCACCCTGACCAAGGATGGTCAAAGCGATCTTTTTCTGGGTCACGACATGCCCCCTCCGGCAGATCACAAGGTGGATCTGCGCAATACAAACCTGCTTCAGGAAATCAATCAGGCCTTCGGGAGTTTGCGATATGGAGAGGGCCGTGTGCTCGAAGTGATGGGCAATGCTCGCTATCGGGAGGGTTCTTCCGTCGAGATCGTCATTGATGAAACCGGCCTGTGTGAGGCTATGTTCACCTATTCGAGAAACATTCTTGGGTTGTCGATCATCATAGCCCTCTTCACAGCGTCTCTTATTTATCTGAGCCTTCTGTGGTTTTTTGTCCGCCCCATTCTCAGGATCACTAATTCAATGGATCGTTTCCGGATGGATCCGGAAAACAGCGTCAGTGTTATTCGGCCCTCAGACCGGCGGGACGAAATTGGCGAGGCGGAAGTTCAGCTCGCCGCCATGCAGGAGGAAGTACAAAGCGCACTTCAACAAAAGGCACGCCTGGCGGCCCTTGGAACCGCCGTCAGCAAGATCAATCATGATCTGAAAAACATGCTCACTTCAGCGCAATTGATCTCAGATCGCATCGGCACCATCGATGATCCGACAGTGCAACGTCTGGCGCCCAAGCTCTTTGCCTCCATTGACCGGGCTGTGAACCTCTGCGTTAATACCTTGCGCTATGGGCGTGCGGATGAGCCGGAACCGGTCTACTCTGAAGTCAGGCTCAAAAGTTTGGGTGATGATGTGGCGGCCTCATTGGGTCTCGACCTTGATAAGGATGTCAAATTTGTCAATGAGGTCCCCGCGGGCTTCGCGTTGGAGGCTGACCCGGACAAGCTTTACCGCATCCTTCTCAATCTTTTGCGCAATGCCCAGCAGGCGCTTGCGGTCTACAAAAATCCGGCGCGCCCTCCGGTCATCTGTTTGATGGCCGACAAAGATAACGACCAAATCTTCATTGACGTTTGCGATACCGGGCCCGGTGTGCCCGATGTCATGCGCGAAGATCTCTTCAAGCCCTTCGGCAAAACCTCAACGCCAGGCGGCGCGGGGCTGGGGCTTGCTATCGCCCGGGAGCTGGCCGAGGCCCAGGGCGGAACGGTCCTTTTGCGCCGAACCGGCGTGGAAGGCACCTGCTTCCGTGTCATTCTCCCGAGCAAAGGAGCTGCGTCTGATGAGCCAGAAAAGCAAGTGGAACCCCGAGGTCTATCTGAAATACGCGGACCTGAGGACGCGGCCCGCGATGGAGCTAGCGACCCGACTGACAAGCCATCTGAACGGGCGCTCCCCAACTAAAATTTATGATTTGGGGTGTGGCCCGGGCAATTCCACCCAAATTCTGAGTGACCTCTTTCCGGGTGCCGCTCTCACCGGGGTTGATAACTCGGACGAAATGCTTGCAAGGGCGCGCAAAGAGGGACCCGCAAAGGCGAGCTGGGAAAACCAAGATCTGGCCACTTGGGTTCCAGAAGATGCACCCGACATCATTTTTTCCAATGCGACCTATCAGTGGATCAACGAGCACGAAAAGCTATTTCCAAAGCTTTTGGACGCGGTGGCGCCCGGCGGCGTATTGGCGATCCAAATGCCCACCAATTTTGACGCGCCGTCGCATGTTCTGTTACGCAAGGTGGCGCGTGAGGGAAGTTGGGCAGACAAAGTGGCCCATGTCATTCGCGACGCGCCGGTGGGAACGGAGCGTTTTTACTACGACCTCTTCGCGGGCAAGGGCACCATCGACATTTGGTCGACGGAATATGCACAAATCCTGCAAGGGGAAGATCCGGTTTTGAATTGGGTAAGCGGCACCGCGCTGACCCCTTTTACGACGATCCTGCAAGGTACTGAGCGAGATGCTTTTTTGGCGGCCTATCGCGATGAATTGAGATCGGCCTATCCCAAGTCAAACGACGGCACAACGCTCTTTCCTTTTAAGCGCCTCTTCATGGTGGTGGGGAAAAGTCTCTAACGCGCTTCTGCCGTGCCATCGCGGCGTGGGTCGGCACCGCCGTCAAATCCGCGTGGCGTCAGGCGAATGCCATTAAGGCCGCTCATGAGTTCGGCTCGGCTCACCTCGTGGCCCATGGCTTCCAGCGCGGTGGCGAGCGCCACGGTGTCCGGTCGATCTTCAACAAGCGTCGTTCCGTTCTGGTTGATCACATTGGGCAGGTTGATCGCGCTTTGCAGGTCGAGGTTCCAGTCAACCACCCCGACAATAACTTTCGCCACATAGCCGATGATATTGGCGCCGCCCGCCGACCCGATGACCATGTAAAGCTTACCATTTTCGTCAAAGACGAAAGTGGGCGCCATGGAGGAGCGGGGGCGTTTGCCTGGTTCAACTCGGTTGGCGATTTTTAGACCGCCTGCCTCCGGCCGGGCTGAAAAATCGGTCAGTTCATTGTTTAGAATAAATCCGCCTGCCATGAGATGACTACCGAAAGCAAATTCAACCGTGGCCGTAGCAGTGACCGCATTGCCGCGCGGATCAACAATGGCGAAATGACTAGTGGAGGGAAGCTCCGGTGAGGCGTCCTCTCCAGCGTCTGGATTTCCCCCGGGGGGTGCGCCATGGGGCGCCTTGCCGCCAAAATGGTTTTTGTTGATCAGCTTGGCGCGCGCCGCCAGATAGGCTTTGTCGATGAGGCCAGCGCTGGGCACATCGACGAAGTCGGGATCAGCGATATAAAAGTCGCGGTCCGCAAAAGCGATCCGGCTGGCCTCGACAAACATGTGCCAGGCCTGCGTTGAACCAGGCTCCTGGTCATCGAAGTCCGAAGCCTCCAAAAGTCCCAGGATCTGCAGTACAGTCAGCCCGCCAGACGAAGGCGCTGGCATCGAACAGACCGTATACTGACGATAGGTCCCGCAAAGATTGCCGCGCACCTTGGCCTCATAGGCGGCAAAGTCCGCCCGTGTCAGAGTCGCTGGATTGAGCGGCGCATGGGCGACATTTTCAATGATCTCATCGGTGATCGTCCCCTTGTAGAAGGCATCAGGCCCTTGGGCGGCAATCAGCCGGAGCGAATGCGCCAGATCCGGGTTCTTCAAGGTTGCGCCAACCGGATAGGGCAGGCCATTGTCGGTAAAATAGGCGCGGATCTGTGGCATTTGGTCAACTGTGGGCAATCGGGTCAGCCAGCGATTGAGTTTGGGGGAGACCTCGAAACCGTTTTCCGCCAGGTCGATGGCGGGATCAAAGAGCTCGGCCCAGGGCAATTTCCCATGTGCGTCATGGGCCTTGGCATAAAGCGCGATGGCGCCCGGCACGCCAACGCTTTTGCCGCCCAACACCTTGTCGAAAAACTTTTTAGGAGTTCCTGTGTCGTCCAGGAAAAGGGTTTCCGGCGCCGACCCTGGCGCGGTTTCCCGCCCATCGTAAGTGACAAGGCTTTTGGTCGCTTCATCCCAATAAAGAAGAAAAGTGCCGCCCCCGATGCCTGAGGCTTCCGGCTCAACCACAGTGAGGACAAGAGCAACGGCGATCGCCGCATCGACCGCGGAACCGCCGCGCGCCATGATATCAAGGCCCGCTCGCGTGGCGTAAGGGTGGGCCGAGGCCACCATCGTGGGTTGGCCCTGGCCGAAAAGCCCCAAGGAGAGACGATGCAAGGTCGCAGCCCGCTCGTCCCCCGTAAGCGAGCAACCGGCTAGCAGCAAAAGTGAGAAAACCGCAAGACGGCGCAAAGGTCCTGTCATGGTTTTCTCCTTCAAAATGGGGCGCCGGGACCCCGACTGAGATTGACGGGGGCGACGGCCAAAGGCTAGCTTGCCTCAAAGCCGTGTGGTCCCAAAGGGTTACCCGGGAAGTTTGACTGATTTGCAGGGGATTTGTCCAGTAATGCCCGCCCATCCAGGCCCTCAAAACCTCATTACTGACGTGTCGGGCATTTCAGTAGGAAATGCCGTGGACGCTCTTGTGCGCACCGGGGTCAGCGTGGTCTTGCCCGAAAGGCGGGCTGTCATGGGGGTCGATGTGCGCGGCGGCGGCCCGGGGACCCGTGAGACCGACGCGCTCGATCCCACCTGTCTGGTCGATGAAATGGATGCGGTGGTTCTTGCCGGTGGCTCGGTTTATGGGCTGGAGGCGGCTTCCGGCGTGGTTGCCGGGCTCGGGGCCCAGGGACGCGGCTTTGAGGTCGCTGGCGCGCCGCTGACAGCACCAGTGGTCCCCTCTGCGATCCTCTTTGATCTGGCTAATGGCGGCGATAAAGCTTGGGGGACGGAGCCGCCCTATCGCCGATTGGGCCTTAAAGCTCTGGCTGCGGCGAGCAATGCCCCCTTCGATCTGGGCAATCAGGGGGCGGGCTATGGCGCCCGGGCCGGGGCCTATAAAGGCGGCCTTGGCAGTGCGTCCATTGTGACAGATGAGGGCATAGAGGTCGGCGCCCTGGTCGCGGTCAATGCATTTGGCTCGCCCGTGGTGCCCGGCCACAAGGCGCTCTGGGCAGCGCCCTTTGCCCACGGCGACGAAATGGGGCCGCAGCCGCTGAAAAATTGGCCGGGATCTCCAATCGAGCAGGACTGGCCAAGGGACACTAAAACCGGCGCGCCTCCAGGCAGTAACACCACCATCGGGGTCATCGCCACAAATGTCAGCCTGACCCCGGCGCAGGCTAAACGTTTGGCGATCATGGGCCAGGACGGCTTCGCCCGCGCGATCCGGCCTATTCACGCGCCTCAGGATGGGGACACCCTCTTTGCGATATCAACCGCCACCCGGCCGCTCGGCGACCCTGGTGCGCTCGCTCTGGCGCGCCTGGGGCTCCTGGCTGCGGACTGTGTCACCCGTGCGATCGGGCGGGCCATTTGGGCGGCTGAAAGCCAAGGGGATCTGCGCTCTTTTCGTGATCAGCTGGGGTGAGGCGGGCGCAAGAAAGGGCAAAGATTTTCCCTTGCAATTTGGAAGGAGCCCGCCTAAAACAGCGCCTCTCGGGCGGCGGCAGCCCTTGTCGCCACCCTCGTGAGGGCCCCAAGGTAATGGGATGCCCTCTGCCGAAACGGCATCAGCACCGGTAGCTCAGCTGGATAGAGTACTTGACTACGAATCAAGGGGTCGGGAGTTCGAATCTTCCCCGGTGCGCCAGTTCTTGAATAACCTGGATAAATTAACAGCACTGCTCACCGTTTGCATTTGGACGGATCAGGACGAAACAGGATTGGTTCCGATTAGCAACGGAAAGAAGCCAGTTGCAAGCGCACAATATGTGAAGTGAAACCTTGGTCTCGATTAGCGCCAAGGGAATCTTCTAAAAACCACACTGATCGGTCGTAGAAAGTTGATCTTGTTGTTGCTGCAACCTCGTAAGTGATGGCTCCAACTGACAGATAGTACAATAAGTCAAAGTTTCGACCATGCATTATTCATTGTGGCCTAACAGAACACCTTTTCTTTGGAAACCGCATGGCCCAATCTTCCAGCCCGATTTCAGATCCATTGGCGAAGTAAGAGATGGCGTGGTACCACCCGTTAAGCATCAAAAGTTCAATGAGGGCTTTTTCAGAGAAATGAGTCGTTAGTCTCTCGAAAAGAGCTTCAGGCAGGTGCCCGGTGTCATGCAAACAATCCACCATTTCGATAGTGTCTGCGTCTTTCGGCGACCAACAGGGTGCAGTATGGTCTAGATAAACAATTGCATGGATCTGGTCGTCTGAGAGTTTTGCAGCTTTCTTGAAAATAGTTACATGCACGCCCCATTCATATTCGCATCGGCATCTAACACAAACCCTGTTGATTACCAGTTCGCGAGTCCTAACATCGTAGGAGGGGCCACCCCTGTCTGACGCCCGCAAAAAGTATGCGCCCAACGGCCCCATGGCCTCAGAAAATGGCATGTTTGTTACAAATGTTCGGAAGAGTTTCAGGGGCTCTACATCCCCCTCACCACCCATCATTGCTTTAAGTCTGTATTCAACCGATGGATGATAGGGTGGGTCGATCGGCAAAATACGGGCCATCATGATATCCTATTTAGTTGAAGAGTTCCATTGTCGATACGGAAATCGTATCATATAGTTTCGTCTATGTCGATACGCAATTCGTAGCAAAATGGGAATTGGATGATTGGCCTCTCATGTGCATAGCAAAAGGGCAGATTTCACCTGGTTTTGAGCTGATCAACCCATTCGTCCGACCAGCGGGACAGTGCTTGCAAGGCCGGTTTCAGTTCTTTGCCTAATGGAGTCAGCTCCCAGCAGCCTTCCATGTTTTGATGCACTATCTCTGCCTCTTTCAGTTCTTTAAGACGCTTGGAAAGCGTATCCGGTGACATCTGATCGCAACGGGACTGCAGATCACGGAAACCAACACACTGATCACGCAACTCCCAGATGATGCGAAGAATCCAGCGACGGGAGAAAAGGCCGAGCGCTGCCATGATCGGCCGGCCGGATACCGATCCGTGCACGGACCGTCTCGGTATTGAGGTCGAATTTCCTGCCCTTGAGGATTTAGATCTGTTACTCGCCATAAACCATCTCGACTTCCGATACGGCATTCGTATCAGGCTTCAATCTTCATGGCAATTGGGATTGTGAGCCAGAGTCGCCGGTGCCGGTCCGAGTCGGTACACTTTGTGAACTATTCCGGTAAGGCCGACTTCGTCTATCTCCCTTGGTCATTGAAAACCAATGGAGACAAAAATGACGACTTCAAACATTCAAATTGAAATGACGGATCGCAAGAACGGCTTTCGGTCATTCATCGAAAAACTCAAGGTTCTTGCGGAAAATCTCGATCTGCAAACCGACGATATCATCTTTGCAGAGCTCAATCGCAATCGACAGAAAATAGCGTCGATGGAAAGCCGCATTAAGGAACTGGAGGAGCGGATCAGCAAAAGCTGATCCTGCCCTCCGGGCCAGAATTTTCCGGAGACTAATCATGTTTAAGACAGAAAATGCCTTTGAACGGCGCATCGTTGAGCCGCTCTCTCGAGCCGTGACAAACAGTAAAGCTCTTATCGCAATTTTCACAATTGCGATGGTTGTTGTGTCAGTAATCGGATTGGGATCACTTCAAATTTCGACAAACTATCGGGCCTTTTTTGGCCCCGGCAATCAAGACTTGGCGGATTTTGAGGAATTTGAGGCTACATACTCACGCAATGACAATTTTCTCTTTGCATTGCAGGCGGTGGGAGAGCCAGTAGCCTCAAAGCGCACACTGACGGCGCTTCATGAGCTCACCCAGGCCGCATGGCATATCCCGTCGGCCTTGCGGGTTGATTCACTCACGAATTTTCAAAACACAACCGCGATCGAAGATGATCTGGTTGTTCAGGATCTGTTTGCCGATCCGAGGACAATGACGTCTGATGAGATTGACTGGGGTCTTCAAACGGCTCTCGACGAACCTCTTTTGCGCGACAAACTGATTTCCCGTGATGCATCAACCGTTGGTGCAAATATCACATTGCAGTATTCAGGTGATGATTTGAGCGAGGTCTCTGAAGCAACCGCCGCTGCTCGCGAGATCAAACAAAATATCGAAGAAAAATACCCTGGCATTCGGGTGGCGCTAACGGGCGTGTCAGCTCTCAACAACGCCTTCGCGGAATCGACGATTCAGGATGCGGTGACCTTGTTCCCGCTCATGTTTATCGTCCTGACGATTGTTATATGGTTCGTGGTTCGCAGTGTTGCGGGCACGATCGCTTCTCTGACGATCGTCACACTCTCAACGCTTGGGGCCATGGGGTTTGCAGGATTCGCAGGCATTGCCATTTCTCCGTTCTCGGGGAGTGCGCCCGTGGTCATTTTGACCCTTGCCTTGGCGGACTGTATGCACATTTTCATCTCTGCCAAATCGCACATCGGTACTGGGTCAGGAAAAGTCACGGCGGTTCGCCACGCCTATCAAGAAAATTTCTTGCCGGTGACAATAACAAGCCTGACCACCATAATCGGTTTTCTGGCACTCAATTTCTCCGATGCGCCACCTTTCAATGACTTGGGCAATATTGTTGCTGCAGGAATCTTCCTCGCATGGCTGCTTTCGCTGACGCTCTTCCCGGTTTTGTTGATCGTTATGCCTATGGGCGCGCCTAAGACGAGGTTGTTCGATCGATTGATGGCAAAGAAATTGGATCTGTCCTTGGTCGCCATTGGTCGATTCTATAAACCGATCATTGTAATCGGAGGCGTGGCTCTGCTGTTCCTCGGCGTTAACATTCGCAACATTGAACTCAATGATCCTTGGGTCGATTATTTTGACGAAAAGGTTGAGTTCCGTGTCGATACCGAATTCGTCATGGACAATCTTACCGGACTCTATCTGGTGGAGTTCTCAATCGATGCTGCGGAAGTTGGCGGGGTAAATCACCCAGAGTATCTGGAACTGCTGGACCGCTTTTCAACCTGGTTGCGGGCGAGACCTGATGTCTCCCATGTGCAGTCTTATTCAGACACTATGAAGCGGATCAACCGCACAATGCACGGCGATGACAATGGTTTTTACCGGATTCCCGATAGCAGTGACGAGGCCTCTCAGTATCTCTTGCTCTACGAAATGTCGTTGCCTTATGGCCTCGATATGAACGATCGGATCAGCATAGATCGCACCGCCTCACGGCTGACGGTCACTCTTCCAGAGATTTCGACCCAGGGCGTTCGCGATTTCGTATCGCAATCTCAGGTCTGGCTCGACCGAGAAGAGGTTCAGGTCTCAACAGTTGTAACCGGCGCACCGGTACTGTTTGCCCGAATTTCTGAGCGGAACATCAACGATATGTTTTCCGGAAACCTGGTCGCGGTTCTCTTGATTGCCCTGACCATTGCCCTGGCGCTTTGGAACTTCAGACTGGGTATGATGAGTTTGATCCCCAATGTCATCCCGATAATTGCAACCTTCGGCATCTGGGCCTCGCTTGTCGGTGAAGTGGGTATGGCCGCCGCAACGGTCTCCGCCACGTCGCTTGGCATTATTGTCGACAACACGGTCCACCTACTTCTGAAATATCAGAAGGCCCGCAAAAGCTTCGGGCTGGAGGGATTTGGCGCGGTTGAGTACGCGCTCAAACATGTGGGTCAAGCGGTGATTGTCAATACGATCATTTTGATTGCTGGATTTGGCGTTTTAGCTCTTTCCACATTCCGTGTGACCGGCCAGATGGGGTCGCTGACGGCTCTGGTAATTGGGGTAGCCTTTGTGGTCGACCTCATCCTGCTGCCTGCGATCCTGCTCTATTTCGCAAACCGTAAAATCAATTCCAAGGAAGGAGAACCAAACCATGCGAAACCACAAATGGCATAAGTCAATTTTAACAACATCGGCAGCGCTTTCTGTCATCCTCTTCAGCATCTCTGCAAAAGCTGGATCTGAAAGCGAATTTGACACTTCGCAAATCTCAGGCTTTGAGATTGCCGCAAAATCCGATCGAAGTGATCGGGGTTTCGGAAGCAGTGAGGTTGAAGTTCGCATGATCCTCAAAAATGCGGCTGGTAAGGAAACCGAGCGTCGACTGTTATTGTCCACTTACGAAGTCCCAAGCGAAGAGATTGGTGACAAGACGCTCGTCAAATTCACAGAGCCGAAGGACATCAGGGACACAGCATTGCTGTCCTTTGCTCATATCCTGGAACCCGACCATCAGTGGTTGTTTTTGCCCTCTGTCAAGCGGGTGAAACGAATCTCGACTGCCAACAAGTCCGGCCCCTTCGTTGGCAGTGAGTTTTCCTTCGAAGATATGACTGGACAGGAGCTTAACAAGTATGACTACAAGCAACTGGAAAGCGCCGCTTGTGGAGAGTTTCAGTGCTTTCGACTCGAGCGGACACCGCGATATGAAGGCTCAGCATACTCCAGCCAGATTGCCTGGGTCGACAGTGAGCACTATCAGATACGCAAGGTGGAGTATTTCGACCGGAAGGGAGACCCGCTTAAGGTTCTCAGGTACGAGGACTTCAAATTGTACCATGGAAAGTTTTGGCGACCTCATTCCATGAAGATGGAAAACCTGCAAACCGGTAAGTCGACCGAGTTAGTTTTCGATCAATTCAATTTTGATCGCGGTTTGGATGAGAAAGACTTTACCAAAAGCAGTTTGGCGCAGTCATGATCACGCCAGAGGGCCGACAGCAGGCTGAAATAGGCAAGGAGCGGTGGTGGAGGTTTGCAATTCCTTTCGCCGCCGCCTCCACTCTTCTC
The DNA here is from genome assembly GCA_006226305.1 of Alphaproteobacteria bacterium. Taxonomy (GTDB): domain Bacteria; phylum Pseudomonadota; class Alphaproteobacteria; order M2410; family M2410; genus M2410. Next base: position 21,054 of record SBHG01000117.1, read on the forward strand.
ATGCTCATGACAGAACCGGTTATTAGCAACGAGTTGGAGCTTGGAGGGTCGATCAGTTTGGAATATCGGCACTTTCCGCATCGTGCGCAATGGCAAGGCCAGGACAACAAAACCTTTACGACCTTGATCTTCGAGCCCGAAATGAATTGGGAGAGGTCTGATTGGCGTTTTTTCGCGATGCCGTCAGTTCGATCGAAGCTCAAACCTGAATCAACATCTGAGGTGGAGATTTCAGAGCTCTATTTCAAATGGTCGGGCGACCAGACATATGTTCAGGCAGGGATTATTAAGATTTTTTGGGGTGTGGCAGAAAGCCGGCATCTTGTCGATGTGATCAATCAATGGGACATGAGCGCGGACATCGATGGCGAAGATAAGATAGGTCAAGCTGCCCTCGTGATTTCACGGGCGACAAACATTGGTAATTTTGACTTTCTCTATCTACCTGTCTTCAGAGATCGGAAATTTCCGACTCAACAAGAAAGATTGCGTCCATCTATTAGCATTCGTCCCTCAATAGCTGTCTACGACGGACAGTATGAAAACGATTGGAGAAACGACTTTGCTATTCGATATGCCGGCTACTTTGGCAGTTGGGATGTTGGGCTTCACTATTTCAACGGTTTGGGCCGTGATCCCAGACTGATCCCGATTGAAGAAGGGGTGGCTCTTGCCCCAACCTACGTGAAGTTGAGGCAAATGGGCATAGACCTTCAATATACCGGTGACAAAACGTTGTTAAAACTTGAGGGCGTTTGGCGAAACGAAAACGGTCAGGAAAATGTCGCTCTTGTTACAGGTCTTGAGCATACATTGTTTGGTATTGGTGGCGGGTCCACTGATATCGGGCTTGTTATCGAGTATCTCTATGATGGTCGGCGTGAAGATGGCATTGATGTTCCAATCGAGCCCCTGGACAATGATCTGTTTTTCGGAACACGTTTTGCGGTAAACGATGTCCAGGACACCGCACTGCTTGTTGGGTTTATGAAGGACCTGTCAAACAGCTCCTTGATCGGTGCATTCGAGTTTGAACGCCGCATTGGGTCGCGTTGGAAACTGGAGATCGAAGGACGTTGGTTTGACGACGTCTCTGACGCTGATCCTCTCACGGTTTACCAAGATGATAGTAATATCACGACGAGATTGGCGTGGTATTTTTGATGAGTGGATCGCTTTAGCTGCTCAAGCAGGTAGCTCGAAGGGGTTTTCTTCTTGAGTAACCAATGCCAGAAGTAACCATCTATCTATGGTGTTCATGAGATCAGGAGTACCGCTCAGGTAGATAATGTCGTCTTCAATAGCTGATTTCAGATCGCGTCGACCAATCCATACCTCAGCGAAGGGCTGAACTTCAGACGACACATAAAGGTCGACATCAAACCCGGGGTCCTTCTGACACAGGTCTACGCCGGATTCGTCAACCACCACCCACCAGGCTCGCATTTCGGCCGGGGCATCTTCAAACTCAAAATTCAAAACGGTTCTCGGCTTGGTAAAATAGGCGGAATCAATGCGCCGCCGCAGGTCCCACATCAGAACCCCGGCATCCCATTCGTGTTTTTCAAGCGCGTCCTTGACCCACTCTTTACCCCATTGCCCAAGTGAATAGATGATGGGGCCCAGGCTCATGCCGGCTTCGGTCAGGTGGTATGCAGAACCTTGTGCCTCATTTGCCGACTCTTTTGCGACAACGTTCCAGTCTTCAAGTTGTTTCAGCCGTTTTGAAAGCAGCGCGCGCGACATGAGTGGCACGCCGCGGTGAATCTCATTGAAATGATGGCTGCCGGAAATGATTTCTCGCAGGATAAGCAAGGTCCAGCGGGTTGAGACAATCTCGGCAGCTTTCGCCACCGGACAGAATTGTCCGTACTTAATATCGTCCGACATCGGATGTTCGGTTTCCGTCATAATGATTGAAAATAGGCGCTAATCAGGTCGCTGTGAAGGGCTAGAAGACCGAAATGTGATCTGTGTTGGTTGTGCGAAACGCGCTCGTTCGAAGAGGTGCGGGTACAATATGTGAACTAGTCCGAGAGGCGATCATCTGTTCAAAAGGAGCAAGGTCATGGACGAGCGAGAGAGAAGAAGCAAATGGAGAGCCCGGTGAGTCAGAATTTGAGTGTGGAAGGCGATGTGACGGCGAGTGAGCTAATAGCCCCTCCATGGCTGACGATCGGCCTTCCGGAGCTTGGTGGCAAGAGAAGCTTTTGGCGGAGGACAATTGGTATTTCTGTTCTTGGATCCCTGCCACTGCTCGCCTTGTCAGAAAAAATCGCAACGGCCGCTTTGAGGACCTGCGAGATGATAGGTCCACTTATATCTGATCTGTTGCCGAAATTTCTGATTGACGCCGTGGGGAGGATAAACACTGTGATGGATCAAATCCTGTTTAACAAATTTGGCGCAGGTGAGGCCGAGCAGGTTGTTTTCTGGCTTTATGTCGCCTTTGGCCTTGTGCCGGTTTTGTTTTCCTTAGCGACGCTCTTTTGCCAATCTCAGAGCATCGGTGAACGATTTAACCGCAATGTTGGCCGGGATGCGCAAGAAGCTCAATGGGATGTACAAAAGGCAACCCAACTCAAAAATGCGCGCCTTGGCTGGCGCATCTGGCAATTCATCGTTGTTCTAATTATGTGCCAGCATATTGCACTTTACATAGTGCTGCAGTGGCCGGTCGCCACGACAGGGGCGTTGCTTGTCGGGCTTGGCGCATCGGGATTGCTGGCAGCTTCGCGGTCGCTGGACGTCGCGCCGCTGGTTGACAAGTTTTTGGACCAGATCTTTGAAGAGCGCGACCGAAGCTTGCCGAACGGTCATCGGCCAATCTGAAAGACGCGTGGCGGATCTCTATTGGGTTCTGGGAGCAATAGTCCTGTATGTTGCGGAGGAGGGCACTAGGTTCGGCACGCCCCCGACAAAAATCTCTTCTTTGCAGTCGAAATTGTCTTTCGCTCCGCGATTATAACAGTTTTATAACAGCGTGAATCCAAATCGGTCCTTACAGGCCCAAATGAAATCGGTGATCGGGCGGTAGAAAACCCATATAAAGCAACGGCATGTTTGAATTTGTCCGGCACTATCCAAACCTCTCCAACCCCATACGGAGCCCGTGCCCTTAACTACGAATCAAGGGGTCGGGAGTTCGAATCTTCCCCGGTGCGCCAGCTTTTCTTTTCGATGATTTTTTGACAGCCCTCAGCGTGAACCGCATTGAGTAGGGGCTGGACTAGGTTGTCTTGGCTGAGCCGATGGAAACCTGAGCTCAATCGGAGTGCGAACAACCATTGATGCGGCAAGCACGGCTTGCAGACACTGAAGTGATTTATGGAGCGCGTGGTTCGACCAGTAAAATCATACGACTTGCAAAGTAAATGATTCGAATAACTAAAAGAAATATGTGGCAGAATTGCCAAAAACTGCGCAAAAATAGACAAAATGCAGCGCTTTTCTTTAGTTTTGCAGGGGTAACCTTTCCATTTTCGAAATAATGTTCTATCACCTGTGACTGGCATGAGGGTCCGGTGAGCGTGGCCTTCCGGGGGTATCCGCGACTTGATTTGGTTTCGTGGCAGCGCTGAATGGGAATTTGGCAAGACCCTCGTTTGACAAGACTAAAGCCAAACGGAGAGTTTCTAATGTCCAAATTTATGACGGGCGTTTCGTCCATTGCGATGCTAAGCGCGATGGCCGTGCCTGCTTCTGCCGCAATTGATGAAATTGTGGTCACATCCACCAAACGCGCTGCGAGCGCGCAAAGCATCCCAATCGCGGTTTCGGCTTTCGATGAGCAAGCCCTCGAAGAGCTGGATGTGGATGTTTTTACGGACTACTTAATGCAGATGCCGGGCGTCACGGCCGGCGGTTCGGGTCCTGGGCAAAACACGATCTATGTACGTGGTCTCGCCTCGACAACACCCAACTTGACGACGGCCGGTGTCGCCGGTCTCGCGCCAAATGTGGCGCTCTATCTTGACGAGCAGCCCATATCGCAGCCGGGCCGTAATTTGGATGTTTACGCCGCGGATCTGGAGCGGATTGAGGTGTTGGCAGGTCCCCAGGGCACACTTTATGGCGCGAGCTCCCAGGCAGGCACGATCCGCCTCATTACCAACAAACCAGTCATCGGTGAATTTGCAGCCAAGGCGAGCTTTGGTTCTGCTTTCACCAAAGATGGTGAGATGAGCAACAAAGTCGAAGGCATGATCAATATTCCTGTCTCTGATCGATTTGCTATGCGCGCGGTTGTTTATGTCGATAACCAGGGCGGCTACATTGACAACGTGCACGGGACCCTTGATGCGTCCCAATCAGCCCGGTTCCGTCCGGAAGGGACAGTACGTGCCAACGGTGTCCCGGTTTCAGCGCAGCGCGCAGGTTTTCAGTCAACGGCCAATCTTGCAGGCGTGACGTTCCTGGAGGCCGACAATTCTGCGCTTGTTGAAGAAGATTTCAACGATACGACCTATTCAGGTTTCCGCCTCTCCGGTCTCTTTGACGTCTATGAAGATTGGTCCGTGTTGGTGGCGCATAGCGAACAGGACATCGACGCCGATGGGGTCTTTTTTGAAGACCCCGAACTCGGCGATCTTGAGGTTCAGCGCTATGAAAATGATTCCATGGAGGACGGATACAGCAACACGGCCTGGACGGTGGATGGGCGAATAGGGCAGCTTGAGGTTCTCTACACCGGGGCCTATACGGATCGTGAGACGGATCAAAACGTTGACTACACGGACTACTTGTTCGTCGGACAATATCTGCCCTATTATATTTGTGACGGGACAGTAACTTATCCCGCGGGTGATCCGACGGGTACGTGCCAGGCGCCAAATCTTTATGTGAAATCCCACACGGAAAGCGAATTTCTCACCCACGAATTCCGTATCAATACGCCGCAAGAAAACCGCGTGAAGGCCACTGTAGGTGTTTTCTATTCGGACTCGGAAGTGCGCGAACGCAATGATTATGCCTACCCGGGGTCGATCTTCGTTGATCTGTGGGGCCAGATCGGTTTTTCCGACAACTACCCCTTCATGACCGGCTATACATCTGATGATGGGCCCTTCCCACCAGGTGTTATCTTCCGAAACGATGTAAAACGCACCGACGAACAGATCGGATACTTCGGAGAAGTGACATTCGACGTTGTGCCGAACGTCTTCTCGATTACGCTGGGAGCCCGCAACTACGATATTGAAGTCGATTTTGAAGGAAGCGCTAACTCGTCCTTCTGCAATGGCTTCCAGCCTGATGCGAACGCTTATGGCACCGACATCAGTGACCTTTACAATGGGGACGGCGAATATACCTTCCATGGGTCGTGCGACACCGGTCGTCATATCACTTACACAGAGGGCATGAGCGAAGCCGACATCCTGTTAGCGGATCCGCTTCTCAGCGCGAGTCAGGTCACCCAGATTTACAATGCGTTGAGCGCGCCGGACAAGGCCAAGGCCGATGGAACGATCTATAAGGCAACCGCCACATGGACGCCATCAGAGGACCTGCTCTTTTACGCTACCTATTCGGAGGGCTTCCGCCCCGGGTTGTTGAACCGACCAGGGGGTGCCGCCGGGCCTGGCGGATACACGGTTCCCTTCGTTCTCGATACCGATGATATCAAAAACTACGAATTGGGGTGGAAAACGGATCTCTTCGATCAAACCCTGCGTTTCAACGGAAACGTTTTCTTTGTTGAGATCGAACGGTTGCAGACCACGATTTTCGATCCTTCAATTGTCAACCTTTTCTTCTCGGACAATGCCGCCGATGCCGAAATTCGGGGCATGGAAGGGGAAGTAACCTGGGCGCCGAGTTCTGTTCCAGGACTTACAGTGGCTGGCGCATTTTCGGTCCTCGACACCGAAATCACCAAAGTTCTGACGCCTACAGGTGACGTGATTAAGGGTGAACCGCTTGCCTTCGCACCGGAATTCCAAGGCAATATTCGCCTGCGATACGAATGGATGCTGGAAAATGGTTATGGCGCTTATGTCATGCCTCAGATTGTTTATTCGGACTCTTCTTACAGTGACATCATTGAGATCAACAAGGCGGAGATCGATAGCTGGACAACTGTTGGCGTCCGTGCGGGTGTCGTTGCTGACAATTGGTCGGCTGAGCTTTATGTGGACAATCTCACTGATGAGCGCGCAGAGATTAACAACAATTTTGTGTTCGATCGCGAACGCGTTACGGTCATTCGTCCGCTAACGGTAGGTATGCGTTTCTCGGTTGAATATTAGGGGTACCTTGAAAAAGCAAACCAACATTAGCCCACCACAGACAGAAGCGCCCCTCGTTGGGCGCTTCTGCGTGAGGGTATGTTCGTGAGCGATCAAAAAGCACTGAAGCCGGAAGATCTCGCAGGCATTCGTCTTGAGATGAAGAAGCGGAATTTTAGTCAAGCAGAGACGCGGATCAACGCACTGCTGGAAATTGAACCTCAAAATCCGGATATCTTGTATATGCAAGCGGTGACATTGCGTTATCTCAAACGCTTTGGTGCCGCATTGCATGTTCTTGATGAGGTACAGTGCATAACGCCCTTTAGTGGGCGTATTCATCAGGAAAGAGGGCACCTATACCGGGATCAGGGACGAAGTCGGGAGGCCATCGACGCCTATCGGTCGGCGGTCCAAATCAATCCCGCTCTTAAGGCAAGTTGGCGGGGGCTCGCCAAGCTTTCCGACCAGGTGTTCGATAAAGAAACCGCGGCCATGGCCAATGCCCAAGCTGAACGCTTAGAGAGCTTGCCTCAAGAGCTCTTCGCGGTCGAAAATCTCATATACGAAAATCAGGTTTTAAAGGCTGAGCAGATCTGCCGCACCTATTTGCAGCGCAACCCGAAGGACACAGAAGGCATGCGCTTGCTGGCCGACATTGGAGTTCGGCTCGGCGTTCTGGATGATGCGGAATTTCTTCTAGAGAGCGCAGTGGGGCTGTCACCAAAGAACGTTCAGTTGCGCATTGACTATATTCAGGTTCTTCGCCGACGGCAGAACTTCGCAAGGGCCCTCAGCCAAGCGCGTGATCTTTATACGTCCGACAAAGACAACCCCGTCTTTCAGTCAATTTTTGCCATTGAACTGATGCAGTCGGGCGACTACGAGGCGGCCTTTCCTCTCTTTGACGCCATCCTGGCAAAACGGCCAAATGATCCGCAAACTCTTGTCTCGCGGGGTCACGCGTTAAAGACGGTGGGCAGACAGGACGAGGCCATTAGATCGTATCAGACGGCCTGTGAGGTGGCGCCGGAACTTGGTGAGGCCTGGCACGCGCTCGCAAACCTGAAGACCTATGAATTTATGCAGCTTGAGATTGATCGTATGGAGCGATTGAAGGCATCGGGCACTTTAACTCCAAAGGATGAGATCGCGATCGATTTCGCGCTTGGCAAAGCCTATGAGGATCGAGGTGATTTCGACCGCTCATTCATGTCCTACAGCGCGGGCAACGACCTGAAGCGACAACAGTCCAATTATCGCTCAGATAAAATGGCCGAGGAGTTTGCCAGGCAGAAGGTCGCTTGCACGCCAGGGCTTTTCGAAAAGCAAGCTGGCCATGGATGTCAGGCCAGGGATCCGATTTTTATCGTCGGCCTGCCGCGCGCAGGGTCTACTTTGCTGGAACAAATTCTCGCCTCCCATAGCCAGGTGGATGGAACCCTGGAGCTGCCGAATATTTTGTCGTTGGCCCATAAATTGAGAGGTCGGGAGCGGGCGTCCGGCAAGCACCTTTATCCTGAGAGCCTTCACGACCTAAGAGCGGAAGAGCTTCTGGCATTTGGACAAGCCTATATAGAAGAGACTCAGATCCACCGGCAAGGCGCGCCGCGCTTTACCGATAAGATGCCGAACAATTTCCGCCACATTGGTCTTATTCATCTCATTTTGCCCAACGCCAAGATTATCGATGCCCGCCGTGAACCGATGGCCTGTTGCTTTAGCGGCTTTAAGCAACTTTTTGCCGAAGGGCAGGAGTTCACATACGGACTGAAGGAAGTCGGCAGCTACTACCGCGAATATATAGAACTTATGCGGCATTTCGATGACGTGCTGCCAGGCAAAATATTGCGCGTGATCCACGAAGATGTGGTGGCGGACCTTGAAGGTCAGGTGCGGCGCCTTCTTGAGTTTTGCGACCTGCCTTTTGAGCAAACCTGTCTTGATTTCCACAAAACCGATCGCAGCGTGCGTACCGCAAGCTCCGAACAAGTGCGTCAGCCGGTGAGCAGCACCGGCCTGGAGCAGTGGAAGAATTTTGAAAAATATTTGGACCCCCTGCGCGCCGCGCTGGGACCCGCCCAATCGGAGTATCGGCAATGAAACAAGAAGACGAATTCGACCTGCCCGAACATCACGCGCCAGAGGAGCTGGCCTATGATACTGATTTTACCACGGGGCAGGACAACATTCAGTTTTGGGGGCTAGACCTGCACAACCCGGTTTTTTTTGTTGGCGCTTTGTTGATTGCCGGTTTTGTCGTGAGTTCGCTGGCCTTTCCGGATGCGGCGCGAGAGTTGTTTCAGGCGGCGAAAACCGGGGCTCTCAACAATTTTGATTGGCTCTTTGTTATCACTACAAACATCGTTTTTCTTTTTTGTATCGGGATCGGGTTTTCGAGGTTTGGCCGTATTCGGATCGGCGGCGCGGAAGCAGAACCGGAGTTTAGTACGATTTCGTGGATCTCCATGCTGTTTTCGGCCGGTGTAGGAATTGGCATGGTGTTTTACGGCGCAGCTGAACCGATGGCCTATTACACGGGCTGGTCGGGAACACCGCTCAATGCGGAACCTCTCACCCCTGAAGCAAGACAGCTTGCCTTTAGCGCGACCATATTCCATTGGGGGATTACGCCTTGGGCAATTTATGCCGTGATTGGTCTGGCGCTCGCCTATTTCACTTTTAACCGTGGTCTGCCCTTGACCATCCGGTCGATTTTCTACCCCTTGTTTGGTGAGCGCATCTGGGGATGGCCGGGACATGTAATAGACCTGCTTGCCGTTGTCGCGACACTTTTTGGGCTGGCGACTTCTCTTGGCCTGGGGGCCAAGCAGGCGGCCAGCGGCTTGCACTTCCTTTTTGGTGCCGATCCTGGCCTCCAGACGCAAGTAGTTCTGATTATCGGAATTACTAGCCTGGCGATCTTTTCCGTTATCAGAGGACTCGACGGTGGTGTGAAACTCCTGAGCAATATTAATATTGTGCTGGCGATCATCGTTTTGATCTTTGTCGTTCTTGCCGGTCCGACACTACTCATTCTAAAGAGTTATGGCACAAATCTGCTTGCCTATTTTGAGGACGTAACGCGTCTGAGCAATTGGATGGGCCGGGAAGACAAAAGCTGGTTTCATGGGTGGACGATCTTTTATTGGGCCTGGTGGATTTCCTGGTCCCCATTTGTAGGCATGTTTATCGCACGGGTTTCAAAAGGGCGGACCATTCGGGAGTTTCTTTTGGCCGTCTTGGTCCTACCAACCATTGTTGCGGTTGTTTGGTTTTCATCTTTTGGTACAACGGCAATTGATCAGGTGCAAAATGGGGTGGGCGCTCTGCCGAGCGGCATCAAAGATGTCTCTCTTGTGCTGTTCCAAATGCTTGAGCAATTGCCACTGGCCCAAGTGTCCTCAATGGTGGCGATCCTTTTGCTCATTGTCTTTTTTGTGACATCATCAGATTCCGGGTCACTCGTGATTGATAGTATTACTGCTGGCGGTAAGCTCCATGCGCCCGTGCCGCAGCGTATTTTTTGGGCGACTATGGAGGGAATGGTCGCGATTGTTCTGCTCGTGGGCGGTGGCGCAACGGCACTTTCCTCGCTTCAAGCCGGGGCCATCGCAGTCGGGCTGCCTTTCTCATTGGTCCTGATCGCAAGTTGTATTAGTTTGCTCCGTGGTTTAATGACAGAACCGAGTGTCAAAAGGCCAAAAGACTGAAACCCTTGGAACAGGCCCGCCATGGAAACTCACTCAGAGACCGCCCTGATTGCGCTCCGTCAGATCCTCAGGGCCACGGAAATGAACTCCCGGGCCCTGGCAAAGGCGGCAAATCTATCGCCATCTCAATTGATCTTGCTTCAGGTTCTATCCAGAAGTGATGGCATGACCCCTGGAGCGATCGCCAAACGCTTGTCGATCAGTCAAGCCACTGTCACAGCCATGATCGACAAACTCTCTGGTCGGGGCCTCGTCGAGCGTCAGCGCGACAACGCTGACAAACGTCGGGTGATCATCCGAATTACAGGCGACGGCGAAGCCACCATGGCGACGGCACCAGATCAATTGCAGGAACATTTCGTTAAGCGATTTGAGGCCTTGCCGGAGTGGGAGCGGTCATTCTTGATTGCCGCGCTCCAGCGCACGGCTTCATTGCTCGACGCAGAAGAAATCGATGCCGCGCCAGTCCTCGATATCGGCGGCATTACCTCTCCGACAACATGAGTGTCACGCCCCCTCCCCAAAAAAATCTGTCATTTCTGTCAAAACTGTCCGGGTATGGCTTTGGTAACAGAATGGTAACAGCCCGACCGCCAGATGCCCTTCGGAATACGTCGCATTACATCGCAATTCGACCCTCGGAAGCCCTTCTAGATCCGCGGAAATCCAATCTTTTCCGAGGTTTTCCGCCCGAGTGATCCATAACTACGAATCAAGGGGTCGGGAGTTCGAATCTTCCCCGGTGCGCCATCGTTTTTCCAAATGACAAGAATGGCTACAATGAGCGCTTCAACGGCACTCTACGCAGAGAGGTCCACTATGCCGAGTGGTTCAGCGCCCTCAAGCAGGCCGACATCGTCATCCAGAAATGGCTCAAACAGTACAATTACGTCCGGCCTCACCAGGCTCTGGGCATGCGCGCACCGGTCCCTGAGACTCTAGCAAAAACTGGTACATAGCCTGGAGACTTTACATTCGGTGACCATGGCGATCATGGCAGTGATGCTTGAGCCGCCGTGGGCGCCATCTCGGCGCGCCCTTGGAGGCTCTTCTTCGCCAGTAATACGTTCAAAGGTAAACCCCGTTTTTTCCTGAATATGAGGGGGTAAAACCCAAAAATTCGGATTTTGGGGAAATTATGGTCCCTAAAGTCAATTTCTACACCAAAATCCAAACGTTAAGACCCGTTTATTCCAATGTTTTCTATCTTAAAACCCAAAAATTCTGTATAATGGTCCAGGAAGGAGAGTCTTAATGCCCAAATTTTCCGTCGCCAATATGCCGGAAGTCTTTGTCTCCGATACAGCCATCTCAAAAGCGGTATCGGAAGCGGCGGCGCGTGGAGAACTCCGAAAGCTGGGGTCGCGTCTATACACACGAAATCTCGACGAAGACCCTGAAAAGCTCGTCAGACGGAACTGGTATCAACTTATAACCGCCTACTACCCCGATGCCCTAATAACTGACCGGACGTCTCTGGAAAACAAACCGGCGGCGGACGGATCGGTTTGCCTGATCTCCAAGAAAAAGCGGGATACCGAACTTCCCGGTATCATCTTCCGTCCGCGCAAAGGACCAGAGCCGCTTGAAAGCGACAAACCATTCATCGGTGGCGCGCGGTTCGTTTCGACCGCGCGCGCCTATCTCGAAAACATGCGCGCCTCAAGAGCGCGTGGCGAGCGGCTTGCCCGCACCTTGCCGCGCGAGGAGATCGAAAAGCGCCTAGACTTCATGCTCCGCCAGCAAGGCGAAGAAGCGCTTAACCGGCTGCGTGATGAAGCACGGGCGATTGCGCAGCCTCTCGCGCTCCAGGCAGAATTTGAAGAGCTCGATAAACTTATTGGCGCCCTCCTCGGTACGCGAGATGCGGAAATCCAAAGTCCGGTTGCCCGGGCGCGTGTTGCCGGTGCTCCCTATGACCCGGATCGCCTTGTTCTGTTTGAGACGCTCTTTTCGGCTCTCAGGGAATACATGCCCAAAGACCGGCCTGATCCTGATCGCACCCGAGAAGCCCGTTCGACTCTTTCATTTTTCGAAGCCTATTTCTCGAATTTCATTGAAGGCACGGAATTCACGGTTGAAGAAGCCGAAGGTATCGTTTTCGAAGGCGTCATTCCGCAGGAACGGCCCGACGACGCTCATGATGTGCTCGGAACATTCCGCATTGTCTCCGATAGTGCCGAAATGAAAAAAGTGCCGCAAACTTTTGAAACCTTTCTCGAACTGTTGAGAGGAAGGCATGCGCTGTTCATGGCCGAACGCCCTGACAAAAACCCAGGTGTCTTCAAAACGCAATCAAATCGCGCGGGTAACACGATCTTTGTCGAACCCGATCTGGTAAATGGAACGCTCGCGAAGGGGTTCGAATTTCTTCAAGGATTGAGTGAACCGCTTCACCGCGCCATTTTCATGATGTTTGTCGTAAGTGAAGTCCACCCCTTTACGGACGGAAATGGCCGCGCCGCCCGTATCATGATGAACGCAGAGCTGATTGCAGAGGGGCAGGAGCGCATCATCATACCAACCGTCTTTCGGGTGGACTATCTTGGGGCGTTGAAGGCGCTTTCGCGAAACAGCAACCCCGCGCCGATCATTCGCATGCTTGAATATGCTCAGCGCTATACCCACGAAATCGACTGGTCGGATCTGAAAACAGCCCAGGCCATGCTTACCGAGACAGGGGCATTTTCGGAAGATGAAAATGCGAAATTGCTAATGCCGACATAATAGGCTGAGAAGTTATTTTGATCTTACTCACCCCCGCGGTAAGACTGTTGATGTGCAAAGGGCCTTCAAGAGTCAGACAGGGCCTAAGACAAAAATGTAAGATCTCAACGCTACATCTAAATTAATGATGCTTTTCATAATTAGATCTGCATCAAAAATTTACGCGTGCCGTATCGAACGGAAAAGCCGCACAATATGCAGCATGGAAATGCTCGGTGGTTCAGCGCGATCAAGCAGTACAATCACATCCGGCTTCACCAGGCCTTTGGCATGCGTCCGCCGATCCCTGGGACACTAGCAAAAATTGGAAAATTCCAACTTCAAATGGTCCAGGAATCGGGGGCCAGGTTACCTTTGTTGCGGCAACCGACTGTCTAACAGATGCAGAAAAAAGTGCGGCGGCGGGTGCCTTAATCGATCAATCCTACCGTACGCGGCAGCCACTCACTGAGCGCCGGGATGAAAGTTACGGCGAGCAGAACAAGCAGCATAGCCATAAACATCAGCATGAGCGGTTTGACGATCTCGTAAACCTCAGTTTTCCCAACGGAGCAGGCGACAAAGAGAACGCTGCCGACTGGCGGTATGCATAACCCGGTGGAAAGATTGAGTACCAGCATGATACCGAAATGTAGCGGTGACATGCCAAGATGACTCGCGACTGGCAGGAGAATTGGTGTGCAGCAGATGCCGATAACGCTGAGGTTGGTCGCCCATGACGACAAAAAAAGGACCTGATTAACTGGGCCGGCGAAAACCGCGCCATGATTTCACAATTCAAACTATTTGCCACAGGCCAAACCGGTGCTTTGTTGCAGAAAAACTACGATGATCTCGATGTCGTGCGCCTCAAAAACGGGCCGCTTGGCGGTGACCACCAACTTCCATCTGCAAAAAATCAATAACTTTGCGAACCTTTAAGGGAAGGTACTGCCGATTTGGATAGGTGAGCCAAGATGCGGTATCAAACTCAGTCGCGGTGCATTCGTGCTCGGGAAACAGATCGATCAAGCTGCCATCGTCAATCTCTCGACCACATAACCAGTCAGGTAGCATTGCCACACCAACCCCTCCAACTGCAGAGGCGGTCATCGTGCTCCCATGAAGCGTTGTAAGTTTGCCGGAAATCGGAACGACGATTACTCGCCCATCGTCACTTCGAAATTTCCATGCAGATGGGTATCCGGGGATTCGAAACACGATACAGTCCAGCTCGGCGAGAGTCTCAGGTCGTGATGGTCGACCATGTTGTTGAATGAAACCCGGACTGGCGCAAATATGAAATCTCCTGGGATTGAGCCGAACGGACACAAAGTCGCCCTTTGGCTTCAAGCCGAACCGTATGGCGAGATCAATCTCCTCCTTTATGATGTCAATCTGGTGATCTGCCAATAGAAGCTCAATGGAAAGATCAGGATAGAGTTCCATCAGTCGAGGTAAAAGCGGCGCCAATACTCGAGGTCCAAATGAGGTGCAGGCTGCGATACGCATAGTTCCTCGAGGCGCATTGACCAGATCTTGGGCCTCAAGACTTGCGCTGTCAAAATCGTCTAGGAGCCCATGAATACGCTCAAAGGAAACAGAGCCCGCTTCCGTCGGAGCAAGCTTGCGGGTCGTGCGCTGAAGCAGGCGAAACCCCAGCTCTGTCTCAAGGTTCGTAATTGATCGGGACACAGTCGATGGATCAATATCCATCTGCCGCGCAACAGCTGCAAAACTGCCAAGCTTTACGGCATTAGCGAATATTCGCAGTGACCCCATATCCATTCGTGATCATTCTCCATGAGTGTAGTGATAAATTGTGCGTTTACCACACTAACAATCGGGCATAATGTCAAGCCGCAACATTTCTAGATGGGGAGTACTCAATGTCACTTCAGTTCTTTAGCGGCTTTTTCAAGTCGCCGTCGGAAGTCCTTGATGATGTAAAATCCAATAAAACCTGGCCAACAACATTTGTCTCCGGGCCGTCCGAAGGATTGCCGGTGCACTGGCATTCAGACGAAGTGCATGCCTATATAATGGAAGGCGAGACGGACTTCTTTGACGAAACCACCGGCAAAAGAACCCCGGTGACAGCTGGTGACAAAATAATCGTACCGGCAAGAACACTTCATGCTGAAGGTGTTGTTAAAGACCGTGTTGTTTATATTCTAGCACTACCGCAGCCGTTGGCGGCCGACAAGTTTCTTGCGATGCATGAACCTGATACGCTTTGAGATGGTTACGTCATTAGGCTGCCAAAGCAGAGAAAGCGGTCGACAAATTGGCTTCCAAGTTCCGCCTCAAGTGTTATCTATATCGGCCGTCAAGCGAAGAGCATATTCATCGCTTGCAACGAATTGATTGGGTCTTGAGGGAGGGCCGGTCCGCTATGCCTATTTGGCCGGCCCGATTGCACCGCAAATGTCGCTCACCGTCGAACACAGAACATCCGCATTACCCGCAAGGGCCGACAAGATATCACGTACCGCCCACATCCGGTAAGGCAGACCCGCGATATAGGGCGTCATCGTAAAGGCAAAGACACTCGCTCCGTAACGCGGCGCCTCGGTTACCATCATGTCGGTAGCCTCAAGAATCTGGTCGCGCCATTCGTCTTCCTTCATATGTTTGGCAATGAGGAGATTGCGGTCATCCAGTTCATTGAGCATCGGGAAGGCGGTGATCTCCCCTTGTTTGGTGTTCATCGTCAGCGGAACTGTGTCCGTTTCCCAATCAAGGCAAATTTCAAAGCCCGCCTCACCGATAAGGTCAAGCGTATTGAAGCTTTGCTGACGGGCGGGGCTGAGCCAGACGCGTGGCTGCAAACCGGCGCGGTCAAAGGTCTCCCTTGTTCGCGCCACATAGGAGCGCTCTGTTTCAAGATCAAGCCCGCCCCAATGAAGGCTGTCGGTGTCATAGCCGTGCGCGGCGATTTCATGGCCTTCCGCTGTAATGTCGGCGATCAACGGCTGAACGCGCTCCAACAGACGCCCGTTAACAGCAAAAGTTACCTTGATGCCCGCGGCGGCATAGGCGTCCAGCAGCCGATAAACCCCAACCCGATTACCGTAGTCTCGGGTCGTATAGTGCCGAAGGTCCGGGTAGGGTGTTACCATGGCGCCGGGGTGCTTGAAGGGCTTCCCGCTCGGGTCCAACATGAAAAACTCCAGCGGAGTTACAATCGCAACTGCGAGTGACTCTCCGCCGCTCAGGCGCGAAGAGCCTCGTTCGCCGACCGGCCGCCACTGATAATGGTCCTGGTCCTGGCCGTGTTTGCGCAAGGGATAGTCTGTATAGTCGTTTGGTAGGCTCATGAGGAAGTCCGCCCGTGGTCAAATCCTGTTCCGCGGCGGGTCAGGCCACGCCCAGGTAATGGCTCACGGATCTGGGTGCGTGGTGCTCGAGCTTGAGCCCGACGTTGCGGCCTCCACCGCCGCCAAAGCCGCAAGCGACAAGCGCTTATTATGTGTGCGGGAGAGCGCTTCAGTGAGCACTTCTCTCGCCTCGTCCATCTTGCCCAATGCCAGAAGTGTTTCACCGAGCAACTCATGGCTCGGTTTGGCGGGTGCGGGAGGGCCGTAACCAAAAGGCAGTGTGGCCTCCAGATCTGCGGCTTGACGCATAAGGGTCAGTGCCTTGCTGGTCTGACCGCGAGCCAAGGCCATCGCGCCTTCCAATTGCAAGGCTTCGACTTTGATCTCCGCGCGGGTCGGATCGTTGGCGGCTACACCATTGGCGTCCCACTCTTTTTCCATCGCATTATGAATTTGTCGAAGTTGACGCAGCGCTCCATCGGCAGCATCTAGGTTACCTGTTTTCAGGGCGATCCAGCCGTTTGCCAAGGTCATGTTTTGCCGGAAACCAATGGCGTCGGTGTTGACATTTGTCATGGCCGCAACATCGCCGTCCCACTCACCGGTATCGATCATGTAGAGCAATCGCTGCCAGGAAAAATAGAAGGCAAGCGACCGCGATGGCTCATCGACGGACGCATTCTGGGCGCAGAGGACCATAAGGTCATGCGCTTCTTCGCGCATACCCTTTTGCAAGTAACCATACATCAGCCAGGACGAAGCGTGGCCGCACCCTGCATCCATCTTACCGTTCTCACGCCGCTTTTTGTTGATGAGGGCCGTGGAGCGCAAATTTGCTCTTATGACGCCATCCCAATCGCCAAGCGCCAGATAAATATGGCTCGTCATGTGTTGTGCATGGGCTGCGTTGGGAGCAATGTCGCCATAAGCATTGGCCGCATCGAGCCCAAGCGGTGCGTGAATGGGATCGTCCGTCGAGTGAATAAGGTAATGGGCGAGACCGGGGTGGTTTGGATAAAGGGGGCGAAAGCGCTCCATGATCGCTGCGGCTTGCATATAGGTTGCGAAGTTGCGCCCCTCATGATCTGTCGCCATGATGGACAGTCCGTAGAATGCAGCAATCTCCACGTTATCTGGATATTTCTCGTAAAGCTCTTTCATCACGAGCCGATAGCGGTCGTCGCAGGTTTCTTTTTCAGCATCGCAATATAGCGTGTCAATGGCGCGAAAGAGGTCTTTGGCAAACTCCGTCGGGGCTTTTTGTTGTCGTGCGTCTGGTGTTTCGGCATATGCATTCAAAATTTCGAGCGCTGCCTCTTTGTCCTGATACCACCAAAGTGGGTGATTGTGAGTCATGGCTTCGCCCCAATAGGCGAGAGCAAAATCAGGGTCGATGTCGCGGGCTTTCTTAAAAGCCTCTTCCGCGTCATCAAATTCAAAATTATGAAGTTGGGCCAGGCCATGGTGGAAATCCTGTTGGGCTTTCCGCGCACCAGAATTGGCCATGTATACCTCTCCAACATCATCAAGTTTAAGCCTCGGCTTGGCCGCCTGAGCGGTTGCGGTGTAAAAACAGAAAATGAGCGATATAAGTATGAGATGAAGATGTCGCGCCATAACTCAAAGCCCCTTTGTTCTTGACCAATGAACTTTAAACCTTATGGCCAAAGTGATTTGTGTTGAAGAAAATAGTTTCCATACGGCACGTGGCTCAGGACCTGCTGGTGATGCGCGCGCCGTCCAACTGCCTCCAGACCGGTTCGAAGGCGGCCCTTGTGCGATCGTGTAATGGGCCGCAGAGCCAAAGGGAAAAGTCGTTGTTGGCGGCCATGATGAGTGGGCAGGTGGAGGTCATTCGCCGCCGGGGCCTTGCATCAATTTAGTTGACCTTCCTGTAAGGGGAGGGATTAATATGGTTCTATGAATTTTATCGCTCTCATATGGTTTTCGCTGCATTTGACGCTGATGCCGGTTTGCGCCCCCGCCTTGGGGAGCGGTGACCACGGCGCTCGGCATGGCGAAATGTCCGGGCACATGATGCCGGAGGAGGCCTCACCACATGCCAGGACAATGCCCGGGTCCGGAGGCAGTGATTGCGACCATTGCGATCGGCATCCAGCTGGTCCCGAGGCGATAAGCTGTCTGTCTCAGGCGTCAATAACGCCAACCCCATCTCTTGCTGGCGCGCCGGTCTGGCCAGCGCCCATCGTAGAGAGCTTTTCCATGCAGGTTCAGCCGCAGCGGGCTGTGAGGGTTTATCCACCACCCCCAGACATGGCTGTCGACGACAGGCCCCTTTGGTTATCCACCCGCCGCCTTCGCATTTGAGTTCTGACAGATATTGGCGCCCGCTTTGCGGGGGCAACGGTCGACATTTAGCTCGGCCGCTCGATTTGGAGAAGATCTGTCAGGACTAGAAAGATGCGTTTTAAAAATATTGCTGCAGTGGCAACAGGTTTGGCAATAGTTGCCGTTATTGCTTATTGGGCGGGTAGTCAGCGAGCACCGCAAGCCGACAAGGAACAAGCCGCCGGGCGCGAGGTTGCCTATTGGGTGGCGCCCATGGACCCCAATTACAAAAGGGACAAGCCGGGTAAATCCCCTATGGGAATGGATCTGATACCGGTCTATGCCGATGAGGCAATGGCGGATGGAGTGGTTACCATTTCACCGACCACCCAAAACAATATCGGTGTACGCCTCGGCTCGGTGACACGAGGCCCCCTGTCGCGAGAAATCAAGACGGTCGGTTTCATCGGCTATGACGAAACAAAATTGTCCCATGTCCATATGCGGGCTGACGGGTGGATCGAAAATTTGGTCACCAAAACACTTGGGGAAACGGTCCAGCAAGGCGATTTGCTGTTTCGCATTTATGCGCCACAGCTCGTGGTCGCCCAATCGGACTATGTTCTGGCTTTGAACCGCCAGGAAAAGCAATATATCGAAACAGCATCCGAGCAATTGACCCTGCTCGGGTTTCGTCAGCACCAGATCGATGGGCTCAGGCAGTCCCGCAAGGTCTCCCAATTAGTAGATGTCTATGCGGCGCAGGGTGGAGTGATTACCGATCTGAATGTGGCGGAAAATATGTATGTGACACCCGCGACCACGATCCTGACCATTGCCGACCTTTCGACTGTCTGGGTCATGGCGGATGTGTTTGAAGATCAGGCGGCACTCCTAAAAACCGGTCTTAAGGCCCGCGTCAATCTTGCCTTCGATGCCGGCACGTCCATCCACGGCTTGGTGGATTATGTTTATCCTGTGGTGGATCCCGAAACACACACCGTCAAAGTCCGGCTCAAGGTTGACAATGCAGCCGGAACCCTCAAACCCAACATGTTCACGGATGTCACAATCTTCGGTGAACCGGAGGCAGACGCTTTGCGTGTTCCAAAGGACGCGCTTATCCGCACGGGCGCCTCATCGCGGGTAATTGTTGCGCTGGGGGACGGCCGGTTTGAGCCGCGCGAGGTGAAGATTGGGGCAGTGACCGCCGACGCGATTGAAATTAAGGATGGTCTTCGTGAGGGTGAAAAGATTGTTTTGTCCGGTCAGTTCCTGATCGATTCAGAGGCCAGTCTTTCTGCCGGTTTCCGGCGAATGTCGGAGACAGCCACAACGTCGGCCACTATGGATATGGATGATCCGGCCCCTGAGATGGGTGATGAATCCATGGCTGCGGAGATGTCCATGGCCGGGGAGATGAAAGAGGGTGATCCAGCCATGGCGGCCCCGGTCACCGGCACCGGTACCGTCAATTCAGTCATGCCGGCCCATCACATGATCAACCTTACGCACGATCCTATTCCCGCTATTGGCTGGCCAACCATGACCATGGATTTCAACGTGTCCGAGGAGATTGATCTATCGCGCTTTGATGCTGGAGACCAGGTTCACTTTGAACTTGCCAAGGGCGACGATGGATTCTTTTTTATAGTCGCGCTTCACCAGACCGATGCCATGCACATGGAGGGCCATTAGAATGCTGGCGGCAATTATCCGCTGGTCGATTGCCAATCGGCTCGTTGTGATCTTGTTCACGGCGTTGTTCGTTGGCTGGGGCATCTGGTCGGCGCGGCAAACACCCCTCGATGCCATTCCGGACCTGTCGGATGTACAGGTTATTGTCAAAACATCTTGGCCGGGTCAGGCCCCGCAGGTTGTAGAAGATCAGGTGACCTACCCGTTGACGACAGCCTTGTTGTCGGTACCCGGTGCGGTCAATGTCCGCGGCTATTCCTTTTTTGGTGACAGCTACGTCTATGTGATTTTCAAAGATGGGACTGATCTTTATTGGGCGCGCGCGCGGGTGTTGGAATACTTGAGCCAGGTGGCGCCGAGGCTGCCATCCGATGCTCGGCCCGCTTTGGGGCCAGATGCCACCGGTGTTGGCTGGATCTATCAATACGCATTGATAGACCGCACCGGGGCTCATGATCTGGCGTCCTTGCGCGCGACACAGGATTGGTTCTTGAAGTTTGAACTGCAAAGTGTGCCAGGGGTTTCGGAGGTGGCGACCATCGGCGGCATGGTCAAGCAGTATCAGGTTGTCGTGGATCCCAACAAACTGCGTGTTTTCAACATACCGCTATCCCAGGTTCACAAAGCCATGAGCGGCGGCAATCGGGAGACCGGTGGTTCAGTGCTCGAAATGGCGGAGGCCGAATATATGGTTCGCGCGTCGGGCTACATCACCAGTCGAGAGGAGCTTGAAAATATCCCGCTGATGACAACGCCGCGCGGCACGCCAATACTTCTCAAAGATGTAGCGGATGTGCGTCTGGGGCCTGAGCTAAGACGCGGCATTGGCGAACTTAATGGCGAAGGTGAAGCCGTTGGCGGTATCATCATCATGCGTTCCGGCGAAAATGCTCTGACCACTATTAGTGCGGTGAAGGAAAGGTTGAACCGGCTCAAAGAGAGCTTGCCCGAGGGGGTTGAGATTGTCGAAACCTATGATCGCTCTGCACTAATCGAGCGGGCTGTCGACAATCTTTTGCACAAACTTCTGGAAGAATTTCTCATTGTGGCGCTTGTCTGCACGCTGTTTCTTTTTCATTTCCGTTCGTCGCTGGTGATTATCCTCAGCCTGCCTGTTGGTGTGCTTGCCGCGGTGATGGCAATGAACCTCCAGGGCATCAACGCCAATATCATGTCGCTTGGCGGGATTGCGATCGCCGTTGGCGCCATGGTGGATGCGGCGATCGTCATGGTGGAAAATGTGCACAAGCATGGGGAGCGCGAACCGCTCACCAAAGAAAATCGCTGGCGCATTGTCAGCGACGCGGCCGTTGAAGTGGGGCCGTCGCTCTTCTTCTCACTTCTGATTATCACGCTCAGTTTCACGCCAATTTTTGCCCTTCAAGCACAGGAAGGCCGTATGTTCTCACCGCTTGCCTATACTAAGACCTATGCCATGGCGGCGGCTTCAATCCTGTCAATTACCCTTGTACCCGTGATGATGGGGTTTTTCATCCGCGGCCGAATTCGCGAAGAAAAGGACAACCCAGTCAGCCGTTGGCTAATGCGGGTCTATCGCCCAGCCCTCAATTTTGCCCTCAAACGCCCTTGGGCGGTGATCGGACTGGCGGGATTTCTTTTGCTGAGCGCCCTCTGGCCGCTGAGTCGGCTCGGCGGTGAGTTCATGCCTGAACTTGACGAAGGGGATCTTCTTTATATGCCGAGCGCCTTTCCGGCAATTTCGGTAGCTGAAGCTGGCGAACTCCTGCAGCTGACCAATCGATTGATCAAGACTGTGCCGGAAGTGGAAACAGTCTACGGCAAAGCGGGACGGGCAGAAACCGCGACCGATCCGGCGCCGCTGACCATGATCGAAACCACCATCCGATTAAAGCCTCAAAACGAGTGGCGCCCCGGGGTCACCATGGACAGCTTGAAAGAGGAGCTTGATGCCCTGGTTCAGATCCCCAGCCTTACTAATGTCTGGATCCAACCGATCAAAAACCGGATCGACATGCTGGCCACCGGCATCAAAACGCCAGTGGGCATCAAGATTGCAGGCCCGGACCTGGCCGTCATTGGAGCAATCGGCGAAGAGATTGAAAAGCTGGTCGAACAGGTGCCAGGCGCTTCCTCTGTTTATGCGGAGCGGGTGACCGGCGGGCGGTTTATTGATGTCGACATCAATCGGGCGCAGGCTGCTCGTTTTGGCCTTAACATTGATGATGTACAGGCAATCGTCCGCACAGCGATCGGTGGCATGGAGGTAACTCAAAGCGTCGAAGCTCGGGAGCGATACCCGGTCAATCTGCGCTACCCTCGGACCTATCGCAGTTCTGTGGAAGCTCTTCAGGAGCTACCGATTGTGACCCCTGGGGGCGCGCAGATTAGTCTTGGCCAGGTGGCGCGGGTGTCGATTTCCGATGGGCCGGGTATGATCCGTAGCGAAAATGCCCGTCCCAATGGCTGGATTTATGTGGACATTCAGGACCGCGATCTGGGCTCCTTCGTTGCCGAAGCGCGTCAAAGAGTTTCTGAAGAGGTTGAGCTACCGGCGGGCTATTCCATATCCTGGTCAGGGCAGTATGAATATCTCGAAAGGGCCAAAGAGAGACTGGCGCTGGTGGTGCCGGTGACGCTGGGGGTCATCGTGCTTCTCTTGTTTTTGCACTTCCGCTCCTTTACGGCAGTGGCCATTGTTTTGGGAACACTGCCGTTAGCGCTCGTCGGGGGGGTCTGGCTGCTCTATTTCCTGGGCTACAATATGTCGATTGCTGTCGGCGTTGGCTTTATAGCGCTTGCCGGTGTTGCCGTGGAAATTGGCGTTCTGATGATTGTCTATCTCAATCAGGCCTGGGTGCGGTTGCAGGAAAGATCGGCCTCTGGTGAGCGTGTGACGGTTGCGCAGGCCGCAATTGAAGGGGCGCTGCAACGCGTTCGGCCGATCATGATGACGGTGTCGGTGATTATTGCCGGGTTACTTCCGATTATGGTCGGCTCCGGGACAGGATCCGAAGTGATGCGGCGGATCGCGGCGCCCATGGTTGGCGGCATGGTGAGCGCGACGCTTTTGGCGCTAGTGGTTATCCCGGCAGCCTTTGTGCTTTGGAAGGACCGGCCGCGCTCAATGGCGGTAAATGGCGATGAAAGTTGAAGGCAATTCGGTGCCGGACACGAACAATGACAGGTACGTCGTCTAGATCCACATTGCAGCATGCGGCCGGTCCGCCACCGCTTCGTTCAAGAAGCCAAATTTAGTAACCAGGACACAATAAGGACTTGCGGAAGGGTAAGCAGGGGAAGAAACAGGCTAATTTTCCAGGAACCTGTTGTCTCTCTTAAAACCATTATTTCAGTGTAGTCCGTTGAAACGCCGGTCATTAAAAAAGCAAATCCATTGCCGGGGGCACCGGCTCTGGCCAACAGGTCTGCTGCGATTGGAGCACTGCCTTCTGAACAAACTTCCATAATGGTTGCCACAAGAACCGTGAGACCAAGTCCCGTGAGAGTGGGCCCGAACCAGGTTTGCAGGCTTTCGGTCTCAATGAAGGCACGAACAAGGCTGGCAAGTACAATTCCGAAGAAAATCCAGCGTAGGACCATCCTCGACTCACGGAGTCCATCGGTTATCATTGATTTCAGCCAGTCAAAATCGATCCGCGTATTTGCCAAGCCCGATCTGGCGTCTCTCCAAAAATCAAAATCTTCTGGAAGGTCGATCTCCGATGGGTTCGGTGGCAGAATTTTTCTGTCAACAAGCAGATCAAACAAAAGTCCGGCGGATATTGCGATTGCCATGGAGAGGGCGATGAAGGCAAGGGTCCACTTCAGACCGATAAGGGCAATCAGCACAAGGGTAAGGGAGAAAGAGTTCCAGGGACTAGCAATCAGGAAGGCCATGACTTGCCCCGCGCTTGCACCTCGCTCGTACAACTTCGCGCCCACCATTAAAATTCCATGACTGCACAAGTCGAGAAGCACCCCTCCAAGGGTCGCCCTTACAATGCCTGAGATGCCGCCTCCCCGGCCGAGGATCGCGATCACAAATTCCCGGGGTATTTTGCTCAGCCCCGCAACCATCACAATGCCAATCGCAATTCCCCACCAGACGGTGTTGATAAGGTCAAAGACGGCAATGGACATGCCAAAAAGCCAGGCGATGGAAGAAATTTGATCTTTAAAAAGCCAGGCCAGAGCGTATAGAACGCCGATGACTGAAAGCGAGCTCCACAAAAGGAGGTCGAACTTAGCTTTCTCGTCGCCGTGATGATGCGCGGAATGAGAAAGTTTTGTGTGGGACTGATTGTCAGGCATAACTGACCTTTCGCCGCAATCAACGAACATTACATGAGTTTTTAAGGAACCCGAAAACTCATTATAGCACGCTAGGGCTTCCATTCGCTGTAAGGTCAAGGGGGTGGGCCGCGCCCCCCCCCGGTGTCTGGCGACCCTGCTTACGGTTTTCCAATCAACGAATACTAAATGGTTGGTGGGGTGCAGGCTGTGATGAGCTCGCAGACTTCTCCACATTTGTTTCTAAAACTATGAGGTTGATCGCTTTTAAAATAATAAGCATCCCCTGGCCTTAAGGTTTGGGTGAGCGTTCCAACCGTAACGGTCAATTCCCCCTTCAATATGATGCCGCCCTCCTCGCCGGTGTGCCGCAGGGCGTGGCGCCCCGTGGAGCTTCCTGGTTGGTATCGTTCGTAAAGGATTTGAATGGCCTTGCTCATCATATCTCTGCCCACCTGGCGGTAGGAGACGCCCCCTTCAGATATTTCCTTAAGCTCGCTGGCAAGAAAGAAGATTTTTTCTTCATTGGCAGGAAGATCATCTCCAAAAAATTCGCCCAGGCTAAAGTCAACGGCACCCAGAATCTTTTTTAAAACGCCGACCGTGGGGTTTAGAGCCCCGGACTCAATCTGCGAAATTGTGGCGTTCGCAACGCCGGCGCGCGCTGCCAATTTCCTTTGTGAAAGACCTCTTGCTGTGCGTACCGCTTTGAGCTTGAGACCGATACCGTCCTGGTCGTCCATGATCGCTTCCTACTTGCCTGAATCTGAAGAATGTTTAGTATATTAAACAAAAATACAAAAAAAGACAATAAATACAATAAGATAAGATAAGCAACAAAACGGCTTGTTTAACATCTTAGGGCTCATGCATTGTTGCAGCATTCCCATTTGCCGCGTTTTTAAGAGGTGCCATGATGCCCGATGCATCAAACCGAAATCTGGATGCTCATTGGATGCCCTTTACCGCGATGCGCGACTTTAAAAAGCGGCCGCGGTTTGTCTCACGGGCTCAGGGTCATTATTACTATGACGAAGACGGGCGCCAATTGTATGACAGCTTTGCCGGGCTTTGGTCGTCGGGTCTTGGTCATGGCCATCCAAAAATTGTTGAGGCCGTGCAACGCCAAGTCGCTGAAATGGATTATGCCATTGGCTTTCAAGTCAGCCACACGAAAGCGATTGAATTGGCTGAAAAGCTGGTTGATTTTGCGCCCGACGAGTTTTCAACAGCTTTTTTCACAAATTCCGGATCAGAGTCAGCTGATACTTCCCTCAAGATTGCGCTGGCATATCACCGCGCCAACGGCGAACCTCAGCGAACCCGATTTGTCGGCCGCGCGCGAGGCTATCACGGCACAAACTTTGGCGGGATGTCGGTAGGGGGCATTACACCCAACAGAAAAACCTTTAGTGCGGCCCTGATACCTGGGGTCGATCATTTGCCCCACACCTGGGTTCACGAAAAGAACGCCTTTTCAAAAGGGCAACCTCAATGGGGAGGGCATCTGGCCGATGAGCTGGAAGATATCTGTGCTCTGCATGATGGGGGCAATATAGCGGCCGTCATCGTAGAGCCGGTTGCCGGTTCAACAGGGATCCTGCCGCCACCGGTTGGATACTTGGAGCGCCTTCGCGAGATTTGCGATCGTCATGGCATTTTGCTTATTTTTGATGAGGTGATCACCGCATTTGGGCGCCTGGGCGAACCCTTTGCGGCCGATCGCTTTAACGTCATGCCGGACCTTATTAACACTGCCAAAGGCCTGACAAATGGTGTCATCCCGATGGGCGCGGTTCTCGTCCAAAAGAAAATCTATGAAGCCCTAATGAGTGGGCCGGAACAGATGATTGAACTGTTTCATGGCTATACATATTCCGGTCATCCGGTCGCCGCAGCTGCCGGTATTGCGGCCATCGACGCCACAATAGAAGAGGGGATCTGCCAGCAGGTCCGGGAGCTCGAACCCATCTTTGAAGAAGCCATCCATTCGCTGGCCGATCACCCCAAAGTGACTGACGTGCGCAATATTGGCCTTATGGGCGGCGTCGATATCGCTCCCAGAGAGGGCGCGCCAGGTATGCGAGGATCTGAGGTTCACAAAATCTGTTTCTGGGATGAGGATCTGGTGATGCGCAACAGCGCGGACAATTTGCAGTTTTCACCCTTTTTGAATGCTAGACCGGACGACATCGCCATGACCTTTGAAAAGGTGCGGCGCGCGCTCGACAAAATCGAATAGGCGAGAGTGTGGCTCTATAGGGGTGTTGATTTCTTCGCACGCTTGGACATGTCGGGTTTGGTGGCAGCATAGGATTTGCCGACCCGGAATGCGGCATGTCATTTGGCTACGCCATGAACAGGATGGGGCCCAGCATTCTCCTGGACGCGCGCGGCCAGTCCCTAGTGGACGCGGCTTATGCGTGTCTAGGCTATCGCTCGAACCTTAGCGGGGATTGGCAGCGCAGGTCTTCCTGACAGGCCAGGAAAACCGCGCGCAAATCTGAAACCCTAAAAGTCCGCCATGACGCCTACCTGGAAGACCATCTTGTCGTAGACATAGACGTCATCCACGCTGTCATAATCTTCATAGCTGCCGCGGACGAAGAGCCAGGTATCGCGTTCGCCCAGGGCATGTTCGTAACCCAGCTTCAACCGATAACCTTCCTTCGAGCTAATCGGTTCCTCATTTTCAAGCACGCTATCAGGCGCCGAGTTATCATAGCTGTAATCGCGGTAGCTCAGATCAGCATCAAACCGGCGTCGATCGGACGCACGATAGCGATACCGAACGCCGACGGCATCGGTGGTCGTATCATAGTAACCTGAAAGATTGTCTTCGCGAATATCGTGGCCATAAGAGAACCGGATGTCCTGATTGTCAGAAAGGTCAATTGTCCAACGCAGATCAAACGACCGCATTTCATATTCAAGGCTTGTGCCTGGTATCAGCACACCCAGCAGGTCTCTGCCCTCGCGATCGTCATAATCGCGCTTACTAAAGCTCAATTGTCCGCTGATCTCCTGGTTGGGGCTTGGCTCAAATGTCAAACGCCCCTCAACAGACCATTGCCTGTGATCAAGATTGGTCAGGCCGAGGCTGTCATAGTCCTCGTAGGTCCGGTCCCGGCCATCCACCGTCAGGCGAAATTCCGCCTTGTCGGTGAGCTCCACGTCTGCGCGCGCGAAAAGGCTGAAAGTATCGGAGTCAAATCGGTCCGGCGTCGGTGTGCCGCCCGAGTCGCCAATCATCCCCGTGGTTCGGCTGACGTAGGTCTTGTCCCGGCGACGATAGTCCGCGCCAAATGAATACTCGGTGTCTTTTCCAAAGAAGGAGCCGTCAAACTCGTAAGAGATGCCCGCGCCAAGAGTATAGCTGTCCGCATCGTCAGCATCGCTTTCAAATTTCACCACGTCGGCACCGAGCTTTAATCGCAGGCCGCCTTCCGTCTTGTGGTCAAAGTCAAGTTCAATCTCAGAGAACATGGCCCCATCGGGATCTAGTGATCCGCGCAATTTGAACGGGTTGTCATCATAACCAAGTGAGACAGAGCCCGAAACGTCGGCATGAGCGAGGTGGACGGGAGCGAGGATGGTCGTCATAGCCAAGACGATTACTGACTTTTTCATTGTTCTTTTCCGTTATTGTTAGCCATTCAAGGCCCTACATAGCATTTGATTGCAATTTGGTTAATAGAAGATGAGCGGGCTCATAGTTTTCATCGAGAAGAAGAATTTTCCGCAATTCTTCCACCGCTGCTGAAGTTGCCTTGTTCTGTACAAGAATGCGTGCCTTCAAAAAACGAGCATCGATGGAGTTGCTTTCACGCTCAATGGCATCGTTGACCGTTGCGAGGGCGTCATTCAAATTGCCAACAGACAACTGAAGTTCAGCAAGCTTGAGCGCAATAGCCATATCCGTATTGCCAAGGTCGACAACCTGCGAATACATCGCAATTGCTTTTCTGGGTTTTCCCTGTTTCAGGTAGAGATCGCCGCTCTGCGTATAGGCCTGAATCGGCCGCTTTTTTCGCGCAATCACATCATTAAGAACGCTCAGTGCTCCGTCAAAATCGTTGGCGGCGATTTCCTGATCTACCAGCTCATAGGAAATCCGGTCACTTTCCGGTTGAAGCTGATAGGCGCGCCGAGCCTCTTGCAAGGCAGCAGCGTCATTACCGGCCCCTCGCAAGGCAAGACTGTGTCCATAAGCAAAAGCGGGGCTGCGATCGCTCATTTGTGTCAAAATTTCAAATTGAGCCACGCAATCATTGGGTTGCCCTTGTGAGAGCAGCTTCAGGGCATATGCGTATCGAAGGGGTTGATAAAACGTTGTATCGTCAATGAAAGGCTCAAAGAGGTCTTCTGAGAGACCCTCCGCGTTGGTTTCAATCTGGACAAACAGGAGGAGGGCCTCTGTCAGCGGTTCTCCTCGGGTGCGACTTGCCGAAAGGCTTTCGGTGGCTCGAGAAATTTTCCGCTCCGAACCCTCAATGAGAGCTGATAAGGCATCAAACTGGCGGTTCTGGCTGGCCGAACGCTTTGTGCTTTGGATCTTCCGCAAGACCCGTTTGGCGCTGGCGGGCCTTCCGGAGATGTAGAGGTTAAGAGCTCGGTGCAATCCGATCGACAGTCGGTCTTTTGCCAGATTATGAGCCTCGCGATAAACCGAAATGGCGTCTCTAAACCGGCCTTTGCCAAAATAGAAATTGGCAAGTTCTGTAGCTGGGACGGAATTGTGGGGCGCCAGGGCAATTGCCTTGATGAAAGCACTTTCAATGTCTTCTTGCGAATGTGTGCCTGAACTGTTTATCGCCATGGCAAGTTTTCGCCATGTCGCGCTGTGATTTGGGCGATACTCAATTGATTTTTTGAATACAGCAATGGCTTCATCATATCGTGCAAGCTCAACCAGTGACGATCCCTGTGCAGAAAGCGCTTTACCTCGGCGCTCACCGCTGGAAATTTCCGCTGCGTGGTGCAGAACAGCCAGAGCTTCGACATGTCGGTCAAGCTTGGCCAGCAGCAGCCCTAGATTAATGTTAGCTGCCTGGTGGTTTGGAAAGGCGGCGACATGTTGACGGTAGCTTTCCAGTGCTTCTTCATCCCGGTCTTGCGCGCGCAGGGCGTAGCCGTAAGCAAAGGCGCTTCCCAGAGCTGCGCGATCTTCAGGTGACAGACTCGCAAAAACATCAACCGCTTCCCCATAGTGTTGACGCCTGGAGAGCTCTTCGCCAGCGAAGGCTACGATGGCCGGCTGAAGGGTCGGATCGGCATTCTCAAAAAAAGAAGCAGTTGTAAGTTGGTCAAGTTTAAAAGCGGTCCCTCTAGACGCCTCAATCAACTTGACAACAGCTTCCGCCAGATCTGGCGACAAAGTCACACTGGTAATATCTTCCGTCGGATCGTCTTCATCAGCGCTAACGGCGACCACTTGAGTTTCAGAGACAGACTGCGCCAAACGCTGGTCCACCATGATGACGATGGCTGCCAGTAAAAGCGCAATGGCAGCTAAGCCTGGTGCAGAAAGCGCGACGCGGGAATCAAGAGGTCTGAAGATGGAATTCCAGGTCACGGCGTAAGCCCTTTTTTTGAACATTTTG
This sequence comes from Alphaproteobacteria bacterium, assembly GCA_006226305.1. Lineage (GTDB taxonomy): Bacteria > Pseudomonadota > Alphaproteobacteria > M2410 > M2410 > M2410. Next base: position 50,882 of record SBHG01000117.1, read on the forward strand.
AATTTCAATTCCAGGACGTCCGTTGACCTCCAGAACAATGGGGCCATCGTGATCGTCCAGGCAGATATCGACCCCGAGATAGCCAAGCGGAATGGCTTTGCCGCAGGCAATCGCAATGTCAACTATTTGATCCCAATAGGGCACGACAAATCCCTCCAGCGAGGCATTGGAATCGGGATGAGTCTTAATTTCTCTGCCCTTGATGGAGGCACGCCGGGTCGCGCCGGTCTTCAGGTCAATGGCAATGCCAATGGCGCCTTGGTGAAGATTCGCTTTGCAGTTGGACTGGCTCGTCGGCAGGCGCAGCATGGCGCTGATAGGCTTGCCACGGAACAAAATGACGCGAATATCTGACAACCCTAAGTCCGCCAGCCGGTTGAGCGCATGGTGTTGCTCCAAGAGAGGTTCAACATATGCGGCATCGGGGCGACTATCCTGCGAGTAGGTTCCGCTCAATACATGAAGCGTGTGGCGCTCAATGTCCTTCAAGGTCAGATGATCACCATTGGCTGCGATAAAGGACCCGTCTTCCTGGCCTCGGATCACCAAAATGCCATTGCCCTGCGTGCCACGGTTCGGCTTAAGCACAAATCGATCAAGCTCCCGAATTACCGCCAGAAAGTCATCGAGATCATGATGGTTCGCGCAAATGGCCAGTGTGTCGCAAACCGGAATGTGGGCAGTCGCAAGCGCTTCTTTGGTGCGCACCTTATCCGTCGCAAGCTCAAGAAAGATACGCGGGTTGACCAGATTGACATAGTCCCTGTTGCGGCTGTTGATGCCAAGGGCGGAGCCGTCACCAAGAATGTTTCTGAAGCGAATATACTCAAGCAACCGCATGCCAGGCCACCGCCCGAAATAGATCAACACCGCCAACACCAAAAACAGGGTTTCCGGCATCAGCGAGAAGACGCTTTGCAGAACGACGGAAGAAAAGGCAAAAAAGCAAATCGTCGTTGAGATGAGAACACCGACTGAGGAGATAAACAGCTCACGCCAGTTTCGGTCTTCCGCCATCTGGTGAATTCGGTCCGCGAGAAACGAAATGATGATAACCGGAAAGAGGGCCAGCATTCCAAAATTCCACGAGACCTTACCGCCCAAAGACCAAAGAACCACAATGAACAGCCCGGTACACAAGGTGATAATCGCCGCAAGTCTGGGAACTTTGAGCAATCGATATCGGTCCAAAAAGGCGTGCCCCAGGAAAGCAAAGAGGACGACCGCGCCAAATGCTGAAAGGCCTTCAACAAGCCCCGTGTGAACACAGGCCGCCGCCACCAGCATCGGCATAAAAGTTCCAAAGGTGTGCAGGCCAATAACATTACGCAAGAACGCCACAACAAGAGCGCCGAAGGGAAACAACAAAAAGACCCCAATGGTCCTTTCGTCAAGACCCGTAAAGGCAAGCAGCTCGGCGGCATTCATGCGTGAGGGTGAGGGCTCCTCGTCAGCCTCGCCAAAGCGGAACAGGGCTGAGGAAAGGTGTTCTTTCTCGATATCAAACAAATACTCGAAATTGATATTTTTCGTGTGTGTAAACAGCGGCAGGTCGCCGGTATAAAGCTGAAGGTAATTCGCAGGAAGCGTTGCAAAGTGTCCATTTGTCGGATCGATCGGAACCCAATGATCCTGAACCCAAACCTCGACCCATTGGTGCGAGGTCTTTTTGCGCCCATTGTTTAAAATAACCCCGCCCACAAGCCGTGCCGGAATTCCGTTGTAACGGGCGAGTGCAACAAAGAGGCGCCCCTTGCCGTTACAGCTCGCCTGTTTGAGCCGCAGGGCGGTCAGCGCATCGGTGAACCCCTTAAAGGGCGCCCCCTCGATCTCTTCGTAAACATAGCGATAGATGGTTTGAAGTGTCGGCAGGAGCAATCGGTCCTGCCCCGAACCGATTTGCGACCAGACTTGGTCAATCTCTTTATGGAAGACCGGGATCGCTTCGGTGCCCATCAAATAGGCTGTGACTTCTTCAGGAAGCTGTCTCGAAATACGAAGATTAGGGTCAAGTTGATAGGTCACTCGTTTCGAGGCGACAAGCGCATGATAGCTTAATTTTGACTCTCCGCGACCACTCCAGACACCGAGCCGGCCATCCCCGTTCTCCGTGTCGTCAAAAGAGAAGGATCCGGAAATAACATGTTCACGGACGACGTCCTGATGGGCATCGGACAGGGGGAGGTAGGTCCGCACGGCTACATCGTCCGTATCTTCATCAAAAGACATGGTCAGCGTATAGCTATGCAGGGTTTCCGATCGGAAGCCCGCCAATAGGTCGGGCTGTGCATGGAGCCGAAGACCGACAAGGCAAAGCCCGACAACACAGGATAAAATGGCGGGGTCCAGCAACCAAAGGCGGCTGCGAAAATATTTCCCTCTTGGAGAGACCATAACGGGCACCAGACGCAATACTGCCCTCCTCACACAAAAGGGCTTCACAGATGCAGTTTTACCGCAAATGAAGAAAATATCAGGTTAATTTATCCCTAAAACTTGCAACTGCTTCGCAGTCGCCTTTGTCAAAATGTCGCGTCGGCGTTGTTTGGGCGGACAGCCAAACCATCTCTTGCAGCTACGGGTAAATACTGCCTGCTCCGAATAACCCAAGAGGCTTGCAATATGCGCCAGGGGAATGTTGTTTTGCGCCAAATAGACATCGGCAAGCTCTTTTCGAACCTCGTCGCGGAGCTTCTCAAAAGTCGTTGAAACGCGAGACAGACGCTGTTGCAAGGTCCTGGGGTGAATTGAAAGGGCCCGCGCGGCGGCTGAGAGGGTCGCCGGCTGACTGCGCATGAGATGACGAAGCACTTCTTTTGTTTGCTGATCAACGGGCAGATGATCACTTGGCAACCGAAATTGCACAAATTGCCGAGCATAATTAGCGAGCAGCGGACTGTGTTTGGGAAGGAGACTTCGAAAGGCGCGGCGGTCAACACAAACCCCATTCCAGTTTTCGCCAAAACGCGCGTCAATGCCAAAATGGCGCCGATAGGTCTCAAGGGGGGACAACCGGTCGTGACGAAAACAAACCGCGTGAACCGCCAGCCTTTCACCCATTAACAGCTTGAGCGCCTTAAGGATAACCCCGATGGCGTGCTCGATCGCCTGATCCATAGGCACAGGCTCGGCCAGATGAATATCAAAAACCAATTGATCAATGTCCGAGTCCGGCTCTTCACGCACTTCAAATTGAATACTGGGCGACTGGAAAGCAATGTTTTGGGCTGTCAATTTCATCCCATGATAGGCGCTCGGTGCATTCTGCATCGCAAAGGCCAGAGGCCCGACAATGCTGATGTCCTGGAAACTGGCCAGCTGCAGGCCCAGGTCTGAAACCTCGAGTTTTTGGGCAGCGCCCTCCAGCGCAGCAATGAACGAATAATAGGAGATATAGCGATCCGGATTATCCAGTTCGGCAATACGAAGGCCGGAAGCGGCTAACAAGACCTGCGGGTCACCGCCCAGGCTCGAAATAAGGCGCCGATATCCCGTAAGGGCCCCGGATCTGACGACTTCCTCTCTCATGGAAAGAAGTTTTGCATGTCATTCGTGTGAAGTCAAAAAACTTTCGCGTGAGATCAAGACTAAAAGGGCGCCAGGGACTACTCTCTGCCTTGGTTACAAAAGAGGCGCCAACAATGGCGAGCAGCAGGAGAATTATCATGGGACTCGAGGCAGTTATTCACCAGCAGAACTATTTGCTGACAATCAACCGGCACAAAGACGGCGAAGTGGTCGATGCAATTCCGGGTGTGCATGTCACGCCTTGTTTTCTGGACTCGGAAAATGGCGTTTGGGTGCTCTATGCCCGCTTTGATCCGGGCACACTTCTGCCGCGACATTATCACACCGGCGTTGTGCATTTTTATACGACCAAGGGGTCGTGGAACTATGTTGAATATCCAGACGATGTGCAGACAGAGGGCAGTTATCTGTTTGAACCGGGGGGATCAATTCATACCTTTCAATCGAAAGAGGGCGCTGAGGGATTTATGGTCGTTCATGGCGCGAACGTGAACCTCAATGAAGATGATACGTTGATGTTCATCATGGATGCCGGGTGGATTGAGCAGACAATTATTGCTGTGGCCAAGCAAAATGGCCAAAAGCTTCCGCGATATATCAAGCCCAAGGCTGGCTCTGATTTCAGCGACAGCTGATCGTGCATCCCCCGCTGTCGCGGCGTTCCTCCGGGCAGGGAGAGCTTGAAATAGAGAGGTTTTGGCGTTTGTATGAGTATCAACGCCAATTCTTTTCGCATGTCACGCTGAGGGGGTAAGAAATAATGAGTAAGAGGGAACTGTTGGTTCTTTGCGGAACCTGTATCGCTTTGTTGTTTTTCCATGCCTCGGCAATAACTTCTGAGGCAACAGCATCTGAGGCGGCAGCATCTGAATTGATCGCGGATGGGGTCGCTCAAAAGGTCGACATTCAGATCCTTTCCACCAATCTGGCCGATGGCAACACGCGCGGTGAGTGGGGACTTTCAGCCCTTGTGAAAGTGGACGGGCGCTGCATTCTTTTTGATGCGGGACGGTTTCCCGACACGGTTGTTGAAAATGCAAAAGCGTTGCGAGCAGATCTGTCATGTGTCGATACGATTGTTCTCAGCCATTTTCATTTCGATCACACGGGAGGTCTATTAAGGCTGGTTGAGGCGATCCGCCCATCAGGAGAGGGACCGCCGATTAAGACCTATGTGGCAGAGGGATTTTTCACCCCGCGTTTTTTGGACACGGACAAGGCGGTTGGGGCCGCAATGGCCGATGTGTTCGGCGTTCAGTGGAACCAGATGATTGGCCTGAAGGCGGAGCTGGAACAAAAGGGCCTGGCGTTTGTTGTGGTCGACGAGCCAACACAAATCATGGCGGGCGTTTGGGCAACCGGTCCGATTGAGCGCCAATACAAAGAGGAAAACTACCCGGCGGTTTCCTTGTTGCGGGAGGCTGCCGGTGAAACCCATGTCGATCACGTGCCGGACAGTCAGGGGCTGGTTATTAGGACATCAGACGGACCAATTGTGATTTCCGGCTGCGGACATGCAGGTGCTGTCAATCTTGTGACGAAAGTCAGAAGAGACATTCAGGATCAGCCGGTTCTGGCGCTCATGGGGGGGTTGCATCTTTTTAATGCCAGCGATGAGGTTTTGGCTTGGACTGGCAAGGAGTTGTCGCGCCTCGGCGTGCAATATCTGATGGCGGGGCACTGCACCGGGGTGCAACCCATGTATGCCCTGCGCGATGCATTGGGGCTTGATCGAAAGTCAGCCGTCATAGGGGCGGTTGGCGCGCGATTTGAGCTCGGCTACGGAATCCACCCGACTGTGATCGCCCAATAGGGGCAAATTCAAAAAATTACACAAGGCGGCCACGAAGGCCCTGCCAGATCAAAGCGATACATTAGGGGACTAAAAAGCCAAATTATGTAGATACAGCAACGACTTGGCGGAAACCGTCCTCCCGCGGCGCCGATTTTTGAGGGGGCCCTCAAAAATACTCTTTACATCCCTGGGGTTCGATCTTACATAGCCTTCGCCAAGTCCGAGGAAATGCCTTGTGGGGCTGGCGCTTTTGTTTAATAGAGCCTGCCCGGTAGCCCCTCTTGGCGACCATCGCGAGAGACCCCGTGGGAGCGCTCAATTAGTCGGAGGTCCCATGAGGTGTCAGATTACCATAGCGCCTATGACTTAGTGTCCGCGGTTAAGCCTGCGGGCCCGGTTTTCTGCCAACGGCCCCATGCGGTTCGCGCTGCAGCCCGTTGGTTCAGAGAGAATTTTCCTGGACGGTGCCTCTACGCCGTAAAAGCCAATCCCTCGCCTTGGGTCATAACGATCCTGGCGGAAGAGGGTTATTCATTCGACGTGGCTTCTCTTGATGAAGCCCGCCGGGTGCGCGCCCTTGCGCCAGAGGCCATGCTCGGCTTCATGCACCCGGTCAAAGCCTATGAGGCGATCCGAGAAGCCTATTTCGACCTGGGCATTCGCACCTTTTCCCTCGACAGCCTGAGCGAGTTGCAAAAGATCATGGCGGCCACGGACAATGCGCAGGATCTAACGCTTTGTGTGCGTCTGCGGGTTTCCAGCGAACTGTCTAAGGTGTCCTTGGGCGCCAAGTTCGGCGCGGGCCCCGACGAAGCCTCAATTCTTTTGGCGGCGGTTCGTCAAAAGGCCGAGCGGCTGGGCATTTGCTTTCACGTCGGCAGCCAGGCGATGCACCCAGGCGCCTTTGCGGCCGCAATGGATTTGGCCGAGCGGGCGATTGTTGAAGCAGGTGTCATTGTTGACATTCTCGATGTGGGCGGTGGGTTTCCAGCGCCTTATCCGGGATATATGGCACCGCCGCTGGAGGACTATGTGGCCATGATCACCGCGCGGTTTGGTGAACTCCTGGTGGCGAGCAATTGCGAACTTTGGTGTGAGCCAGGGCGCGCCTTGTCTGCGGAGTCTATGTCCCTTGTTGTACGGGTTGAAGCCCGCAGAGGTCATGAGCTTTACATCAATGACGGCGTCTATGGCGCCCTCTTCGATGCCGGGCAGCTCGGTTGGACCTATCCGGTTCGGCTCTTGCGTCCCCGCATCAATCCATCTGAAACCGGGTTCTCCTTTTACGGACCAACCTGCGATGACTATGACCACATGAAAGGGCCGTTTTACCTGCCCTCCGACACCGGCGTCGGAGACTACATAGAGATCGGCAATATCGGAGCCTACGGCGCTGCCATGGCAACGAGATTTAATGGCTTCGGCGCCTTTGAGGAATTCCTCGTCGAAGACGCGCCCATGCTGACAGCCTATGGCCGCATGGCCCAGCTCCCTGTTCCCTTTACCCAAACGGAAGAAAACAATGCTTGATAAAAATGCAACCAACCAAAAAGCCGAGCTGCTGTCGCGCCCGGTCGAACACATCGACATCAAATCCTTTGATGCGCGCCCCATCATTGCCGCCATGGACAAAATGTCCTTTTCCTCGCGTGACGTTGCGCGGGCAAGTGAGATTTACAACACCATGCTGAAGGACAAAGACTGCACGGTGATCCTCACGCTTGCGGGTTCCACATCCGCAGGCGGCTGCATGGACGCCTATGCCGACCTCCTGGAGCTCGGCATGATCGACGTCATTGTCTCCACGGGGGCCTCTATCGTCGACATGGATTTCTTTGAAGG
>SBHG01000111.1 GCA_006226305.1 Alphaproteobacteria bacterium
CGCCGATCCCGACGCAGCATAAGGAAGGTGGTTTGCCCGATGAACATCAAACGCATTCATCATGTGGCCTATCGCTGCCGCGATGCCAAGGAAACCGTTGAGTTCTACAAGAATGTGCTGGGAATGGATTTTGTTCTTGCCATCGCTGAGGATGAAGTGCCGTCAACTAAAGAGCCCGATCCCTACATGCATATTTTTATGGATGCCGGGCAGGGCAATGTTTTGGCCTTCTTTGAACTGCCCAATTCCCCTGACCAGGGCAAAGATCCGAACACACCAGAATGGGTGCAGCACATTGCCTTTGAGCTGGAAGACCTCTCGGCCTTGAATGAAGCCAAGGCCAAGGTGGAAGAGGCGGGCCTTGATGTCATCGGGCCCGTTGACCACGGCATTTTCCAATCGATCTATTTCTTTGATCCCAATGGCCACCGTTTGGAGTTGGCCGCCAATACCGCCAAGCCGGGGATGATGGAAGAGCTACACCGGGTGGCGCCGGAAATGATCGAGGAGTGGAGCCGCACCAAAAAGGCGCCCCGTCACGCCGCCTGGCTGCATGATGGGTCCTGGGACGAACGCAACAAATGATGATTTCCCCCGCGAAGGCGGGGGTCCAGAGCATTGCGGACCCTAATCTGAAATTCCCGTATACTCACCATCCACATAGATGAGAGGGTGCAGATCCTCGCCGATCATAATATCGATGATCCGGCCAATGAAGATGCCGTGGCTGCCGTAGTCGAGGAAGGCGTCGGTATCACAGATGAGGTTGGCCTGAGCCCCCAATAATACCGGTGGTCCATCAGGATGGGTATCCCACAGCCCCACGCCAAAGCGCGCATCGCCCTGTTTGTCACCCCCACACACATGGGCAATTTCCTGTTGTTCGCGGCCCAGAATGTTAACGGCAAAAGGCTGCCGGGCCACAAGAAGCGGATAAAGCTGCGTCATCTTGTTGACGCAAACGAGCAGGCTCGGCGGCTCCAGGCTTACCGAGGAAACGGAGGTCGCGGTCATCACCTGCCGAGTTTCATCGTCCCGGGAGGATACAACGCAGACGGAACTTGCCAAGCGCCGCATGGCGAGCCGCGTCATCTCTTCCACTTCTTCAAGGGTCATTTGGGTCCTGCACTTCTTGTTGGCTCACTTTGTAAAGAATAGCCATGAGACCTTCAACAAAAAGCAAAGGCCCGGCGATTATCGCCGGGCCTTGGACTTTTCCCTGAAACTCTTAGGGTTATTGGGCTGACTGGGCAGCTTCCTTGAGATCCTCGGCATAGGCCTCCACAGAGAAGGGGCGGCCCAGGAAATCCTCCAGCATGTCATCTGCCGGACGGGAGCCCGCTGATCCCAACACCTTGGTTCGATAATCCATGGCGGTCTGCTTGTTACGCAGGCCTTCGGCCTCAAAGCGCGTAAACATATCCGCGGCGATCGCCAGGGACCATTGGTAGGTGTAATAGTTCGACGAGTAGCCCGCCAAATGGCCAAAACTTGCCCAGCCGTGCGTGCCGGGAACCGATGGATAAACTGAGTAGGTTTCCCACAGCTCTGTTGACAGCGCATCGAAGTCAATGGTTTCAGGGTCACTCGTGTGGAAGGCCAATGACTCCGCCGCCAGATAGGTTTGACCAGCAACGCTGGTCGCACGGTTATAGTTGCGTGCCGCGAGCATCTTGTCGAAAAGCGCGCGCGGCAGCACTTCGTCGTCCGTATTGACGGCAAAGGTTTTCAGGGTTTCATAGTCCCACACCCATTCTTCCAACATCTGGCTGGGCGCCTCGACAAAATCGCGCTCCATGGACATGCCCGTCACATAAGCCCAGGTTTGGGTGCCGCTGAACATATTATGAATGAGGTGACCAAATTCGTGCAGAAAGGTTTCAACCTGTGCATGCTCCATCAGGCCCGGAGTGCCATCTCCGCCCGGGAAATTGGTCACAAGCACGCTCATGGGGGTTTGCACCCCCTTCACGCCGCTGCGCAAAGTATAATGGGTGGCATGTTGATCTTTACCTGCGCGAGGGTGAAGGTCGAGGTAGAAGCGACCAATGACTTGGCCGTTCTCAACCATTTCATGAGCGGAAACTAGGGGATCCCAAACAGGGGTGTCCCAATCGCGAATTTCCACACCGAACAGATCTTGGGTCAGCTGGAAGATACCGGCTTTGACATTGTCGAATTGGAAGTATTGGCGTACCTGCTGCGAGTCATAGGCATAAAGCTCCGCACGTAGCTTTTCGGAAATATAGCCGCGCTGCCAGGGCATGACCATTTCCGCGGTAGGATCGATCTGGCGATAGCGCTCCAGCAACCGATCCCTTTCCAGTTCTGCTGTTCCGCGCACAAGGGCGTTGATGTCTTTGATAAAGCTATCTGCCCGTTCCGGCGTGCCAATCATCCGATCCTCCATGGCCAGATGCGCAAAGGTTTGATAGCCAAGAATTTGGGCGAGTTCTTTGCGCTTTCCAAGGAGATCGCGCAAGACATTCTCATTTACAGGATAACCGCGGTTGCCGTTCGCCATGCGCATGTCATAACGAAGCTGGTCGTCATCGGCATAACTGAAGACGGGGAACATGTCTGGATAGCTGGTGGATATCCGGATGATCCCATTTTCGTCAGGCTGATGGTTTGCGATATAGTCCTCAGGCAGTCCGGACAATCGCGCGACATCTTCAACCTCGACATATCGCACATCGTCTCGGATGTTCTTGTCGAACAATTGGCTCAGCCGGAAAATTTCCTCATTAAGCGCTTTGATCTGGGCGCGGGTTTCGTCGTCCTTGTCAACGCCTGAACTTTCATAAGACTTGATCGTTTCTTCGACCATAAAAGTCGTCACCACATCGGCGCCGGTCAGGTCAATTTCCTTCACCTGATGATAGATCTTCTGGCTGAGGCCAAGATCATTGAAAAGCGGGATGAACTTCTGGACGCAGGCCATGGCCGCATCGCGATAGGCCTCATCAGGTTGTGTCGCGGTTGTAATATAGGGCCAGTAATAGGCATTGCTGATTTCTACATCGAGTTCATTGAGCGGCACCATGACGCTCTCGACGGTATAGGGACCCTTGAAAGCCTCAATGGCCTCGATCTTGGATTTAAGGTTTGCAAAATCTGAGTCGCATTTGGCGACAAAGGTCTCAAGATCCGCGGTGACATCAGGCCCCGGTGTAACCGGTGTCGCCAAAACGGGCTCAGGTGTTGGCGTTGCCGTCTCTTCATGGGTGGCGGGCTCGGAGCAGGCCGCGCAAATCAGGCTGATGGCCGCAACGCCGCTTAACAGTTTTAAGTTCATGGAGATCCCCAAAATCAAATCGGGCGCCAGCGAGCGCCATTTTACCTGTTTAAACCTGTTACTTCTCGCGGGACCCCCGCCGCTGTCCGTAAACTTCTTTACACAAAGTGGGGATAATGCGGTCCTTGACCTGGAATGCAAGCTCAAATCTATTGGAATTCAATGATTCCAGACGACCAACCCATACTTTACAGCTTTCGCCGCTGTCCTTTTGCGATGCGGGCCCGCGTGGGGATCTACCTGGCAGGGATTGAAGTGCGCTTGCGCGAAGTGCTATTGCGCGCCAAACCTGCTGAAATGCTGGAGGCTTCCCCCAAAGGTACGGTTCCGGTGATGGTCTTGCCGGATGGTCAAGTGCTGGAGGAGAGCCTCGATATCATGCTCTGGGCGCTTGAACAGTCAGATCCCGAAGGTGTTCTGCCAAAAGAGGCGCGCGCGCGAGACGAGATGCTCAGCCTCATAAACCGATTTGACGGAGTGAATGAGACCACAAAGCCGCGCGTGGGGTCTTTCAAATATCACCTCGACCGCTACAAATATGCGACCCGCCATGAGGGGGCAAAAGCCGAGATCGAGCGCGCGGCAGCGCTAATATACCTGAAAGAACTGGAACCGCGTCTGGAAACGGGATTTGTCGCGGGCGCGCGGCCCGGGCTGGCGGATTTTGCGATCGCCCCCTTCGTGCGCCAGTTTGCAAACACCGACAGGGTGTGGTTTGACAACCAGCCACTCCCCCAACTTCAGGACTGGCTGACGTGGTTCTTGGCAAGCGACCCCTTCACCGCCATCATGGAGAAATATCCGCAGTGGCGAACCGGCGAACCGGAACAACGCCTCCCGGTCAAGGAAAGCCCAATTTTATGATCCGCAAGAGTTTTCACTCCGACTTTGATCAACTCGATGTCTCCTATGTGGAATGGCCTTCAGATGGACCTCCCCGCGCTGTTTGCGTGATCGCTCATGGTCTCGGAGAACATATTGCCCGTTATGACCGTTTCGCCCGGGAACTCGTGGCGGCGGGCATTCATGTCTTGGGCCCCGACCATCGCGGCCACGGTCAGTCCATGATTGTCGGGCGCGGGCCCGGCGACTTTGGCGAAGGCGGCTGGAATGCACTGTGCGCCGATCTTGTCGCGATGCTCAAGATCGCCAAAGCAGCGGCACCGGAGGTCCCTCTCATTCTTTTCGGCCACTCGCTGGGGTCCTTTGCGTCCCAGCAGGTGGTTCAGGACCACTCACACGAGCTCGACGGGCTCATTTTGTCAGGCTCCTGCGCATACGATCTTTTGGCCGAAGCAATATTGGCGGGTCTTGTAGAGGGCAAAACAGCCTTTGAGATTTTCAATGCTGAGTTTGAGCCTACCCGCACAGAGGCGGACTGGCTCTCGCGCGACGAAGCGGAAGTTGACAAATATGTCGCCGACCCGCTTTGCGGCTTCGATATGGAGGAGGCCTCTGCCATGTCGGCGGCCACGGAAAGTCCACGCCTGGCCGATCCGGCCATGATATCTCGCATTCGTTCAGATCTCCCGGTGTTATTTGTCGCCGGAGACAGGGATCCCTTAAATGATCATTTGAACCGATTAAACGTGCTTGAAGAGCGATGGCGTCAAGCCGGGGTCGCTCAGATCGACAAGCACTATTATCCGGGCGGTCGCCATGAGCTCCTCAATGAGATCAACCGCGACGAAGTGACACGTGATATTCTGTCCTGGATCAATAAGCAATTGCCGGACGCCGGTTGAAATTAGGCAGAAAATAGCCAATTTTAAAGGGCGACGGGAGGAGATATCAAAATGTTGAACATCTTGGCTCTTTCGGCAGTGGTCGGTCTGACGGCGATGTCATCGCCGGAAGCGACATCCGACACCGCTGTTTCAGAGATTACTCAAACCTGTGACGTGAGTGCTCTGGAAGGGCTCTCTGCCGAAGACCTTTTAAGAAAGGTGGATGAGCTTTACCGCTCCGACACCTCCGAGGCCGACATCCGCATGCAGATCATTACACCGGACTGGGAGCGCACCATGTCTATGATGGTCTGGAGCGAAGGTATGGAGAAAACCTTTATCCGTATTCTTTCGCCCAAAAAGGATCGCGGCATCGCCACTCTCAAGCTCGAAGATGAGATGTGGAATTATTTTCCCAAGATCAACAAGACCATCAAAGTGCCGCCCTCAATGATGATGAGCTCCTGGATGGGATCGGATTTTACTAATGACGATCTGGTCAAGGAGGCAACACTGGCGGATGATTATACATCGACCCGCCAAGACACCGGCTGTACCAGCCTTCTCACCCTCGTGCCGATGGAAGAAACCGTGACGGTTTGGGCGAAAATCGAGGTGCTCGTTGATCTTGGAAAACTGCTACCCTTGGAAGAGCGGTTCTACAATGAGCGCGGTGAAAAGGTTCGCACCATGACCTTTTCCGAGTTGAAGGAATTCTCGGGCAATATGCTGCCGTCCAGGCTCGAAATGGTTCCCCACAATAAAGAAGGGCATAAGACCGTCATCTATTACGATGACTTGCGGCTCAACGTGGAACTGGACGAGGACACCTTCACCTGGGCTAAGCTGAAGGAGCGCTTCAATTAGCGTCTGGCGACTGGAGGATCTCCTTGCTTAATCTAAAGATCGCTTTTCGAAATCTGTTGCGCGCGCGGCGCCGTTCCATTTTGACCGGCCTTTCCATGGCCTTTGGTTATTTGCTGGCGTCCTTGTCCCTGTCCCTCGCCGAAGGGTCTTATGCCGGCATTATTGACCTTTTCACCCGCGATCACACAGGTCACGTCCAGATCCATAAAGGGGATTATCTGGACCGACCCTCAATCAACAAACAGATCAAAAATGTCGATGACCTGGTCGCGCGTCTTGACAGCGCGCCGCAAGTGGTTGGCGTGTCGCCGCGCATCCTAGCGCCCTCGCTTGCTTATCTGGGCGACAAATCTGTCATCGCCAATGTGATCGGGATCGATCCGCAACGGGAGAAAAACACAACGCGTCTGGCAGAAAAACTCTCGAAAGGGAGCTATTTGACCGGTCGGCCCAACGCGGATGGTTATGACATCATCATGGTGGGGCAGGGCATTGTCGACAGCTTGAAACTTAACCTTGGCGATGAACTGGTCTTGATCGGGCAGGGGGCGGAAGGCTCCATTGCCAATGACGTTCTTGTCGTGGGCGCCATTGTCGGCACGAAGGACTCATACGAAAAACAGCACATCTATATGTCTCGTGACGCCGCTGAGCGGTATCTCTATATGGGCGGCAGCGCACATGAAATCGCGATCCTAACACGCGACTACGCAGATGCCCGCCCGGTCGCCGATGAGATCACGCAGCAGCTAAGCGACCCTGAGCTTTCGATCGATCCGTGGCAGGTTGTTGAGAAGACGTTTTACGAATCCATGCAGGCCGACAAAATGGGTAACTATGTGAGTGTCGGGCTAATCATGCTTATGGTTTCCATAGGGGTTTTGAACACAGTGCTCATGAGTACCTTGGAGCGCACCCGTGAATTTGGTCTTCTAAAAGCGATCGGGACACGGCCGCGTCAGATCTTCTACATGATTTTGACCGAAACGGTGGTTCTGGCTTCATTCGGATCCCTTGCCGGCGCTATCTTGGCGCTGCCGATCAATGGCTATTTTACGGACCACGGCATTTTGATGCCCGAGCCCATGGAAGTCGGCGGCATTCCTTTTGATCGTATTGTGGCGGAGGTGTCCTTTGTGACGATGGTTCTACCGGCGCTTTTGGTGGTCGTGACCGCTGCTATGGTTGCCCTTTTGCCAGGCATTCGGGCGGCACGGGTAACGCCCGTTCGTGCCCTCGGATCGTTTTAGGAAGGGCGCCGCGCATGGGATCTAATACCAAGCTTGCCTTACGCAACATCTTCCGCAACAAACGGCGAACCTTTCTGACTTGTCTCCTGGTTGGAAGCGGTCTTGCGATCATGATGTTTGTTGACGGCCTGATGTTGGGCATGAAAGACATGATGATTTCAAAAGTCACAAGCACCTGGCTTGGTGAAGCCGAAATCCATGCACCTCAGTTTCGCCGTGATATGGACGCAGCCTTTTCCGTCGTGGGAGCAGATGAAGTAGTGCGCCGCGCCGAACAAGTGCCCGGTGTCGAGGCAGTGGCCCCGCGCACGCTTGTGACTGGCATGATTTCTTCCTCAGGCAATGCCACAGGCGGCGCAATCTTCGGGATTGACCCGCAACGCGAGCAGAATGTCAGCCGTATCAATGAAGCGCTTACCGCAGGGCATATGATTACCGCAAACGCCAGGCAGGACATTCTCATAGGCTACAAAATGGCGGATCTTTTAGATGTTGAAATTGGTGATCGGATAGTATTGACGGCCACTGAACCGCTTTCCGGTGAGATTGCCCAATCCCTCTATTTCGTCTCGGGCTTTTTGCGATTTAACGACCGCGCCATGGACTCAAGCACCGCCTTTATCTCCTATGCGGCTGGCCAAAAGCTTTTGGCGATGCCAGGCGCCGCGCAGGAAATCGCTATCAGCATCCACCCGTCCGCCGATCAGGATGTCGTTGTTGCCAATTTGAAAGAGTCGTTTGCCGGTGAAAATGTTGAACTACTAGGCTGGTGGGAGCTCGCGCCTGATGTGGCCAGTATTCTGGCCATGCAGGAGTTCGGCCTTTGGATTATGGCGGTGATCCTCTTCATTCTGGTGTCTTTGGGGCTAATCAACACGATGTTCATGTCGATCTTCGAGCGACATTATGAGTTTGGCGTCATGCTTGGTTTGGGCACGCGGTCAAGCAAACTTTTTTCCCTGATCTGTTGGGAGGGTGCGCTGATCGGAGTTTTTGGCGCCTTGCTTGGGCTCGGCATGGGCGGCCTTGCCAATAGCTGGAGCGCGCGTTACGGCATCCTTTTCGGCAAGGGAACATCTGAATTTGCAGGCCTCACGCTCAGTGAGCCGGTTTTTAATCAGTTTTCAGTTACCCAGTTCACCAGCCTGCCGGCCTTTGTGGTTGTGCTTACCGTGCTGGCTTGCATCATTCCGGCCATTCATGCCGCGCGTCTAACGCCGTCCAGCGCCATGCGTCGAGCGATATAAGGGAAACCAGACATGACGGTCATTATCAAAACTGACAAACTCTCCCGCCATTATGGCAAGGGCAATGTCATGGTCAAAGCATTGGACGGTGTCGATCTGGAGATCGATAGCGGCGAATTTACCGCGATCGTGGGTCCATCCGGTTCCGGCAAGACAACGCTCTTGCAGCTCATCGGCGGTCTCGACAAGCCTACCAGCGGCGATGTCTACCTCAAGGGGACGAAAGTGTCCGCCATGGCGCCGGGAGCTTTGTCCGACTTTCGCCGCGACCATATTGGGTTCATCTTTCAGGCCTTTAATCTCATTCCCGTGCTCACGGCTCAGGAAAATGTTGAATACATCATGCTCCTGCAAAACCGTCCCAAGGCTGAGCGTCATGAAAAAGCCATGTCGATTTTGGAGTCCGTTGGCCTGAAAGACATGGCTAGTCGCCGCCCTGCCGAGATGTCGGGGGGCCAACAGCAACGGGTGGCCGTGGCGCGGGCCTTGGCGTCGGAACCCGACATTATTCTTGCCGACGAGCCGACTGCCAATCTGGATTCAAAAACCGGCGCCGACCTAATCGACTTGATGAAGGAGTTTAATGAGAAAAGCGGTGTGACCTTTGTTTTCTCGACCCATGATACTAAGATTATGGAGCGCGCCAAACGCCTGGTGCGCCTTGTCGATGGGAGGATCAGTGAGGATATCCGCCAATAGGATTGTACTGGGGCTTACCCTGTGGAGTCTGGCATCCGCGCCAGTGGCAGCGCAGGAGGACTGGCACTTTGCCGGTTACCTCAAATCCTATGCGGTCGCCCAGTCTGATGTGGATATTGAGGGGCTGACCGGCGACGCCGTAAAGCCACTTTATCAGTCCCAAAACGCTATTCGCCTCATGTTGGCTGGCGACCACGTCCTCGGGGGCGCGCTTGAAGTTCACTGGGAAGCCAAGCCGATCTTTTCATCTCAACCAATAACCGGGACGGGGCTAGGGTTCTCTACCACCCTGGCGTCTTCGCAGACCCGCTACCGGATAGGAGATCTCAATCCATCCCTTGATTGGGAGAATGATCATGCGGTCGTCCTTCAAAACCTGGATCGCCTCAATCTGCAATATGTCCAAGACTTTGGTACCGTGACCCTGGGGCGACAGGCCATTGCTTTCGGGTCGGCGCGGTTTTTGTCACCAACTGATATTTTGGAGCCCTTCCTCGTCTCAACCCTTGATCAGGAATATCGCGTGGGGGTCGACGCCCTGCGGCTTGAAAGGCCCCTCGGCGACTTTTCTGAACTCGATATGGGAGTTGTGGTTGGTCATGAAGGTCGCGCAGACCAGAGCGCCGCTTTCCTGCGTGCCCGCACGTCCTCAGGCGGTAGTGATTTGGAGGCCGTTGTCATTGTTCAAAATCGTTGGGTATTGGTCGGCGGTGGTATCGAACGCGCAATTGGCAATTTCGGCTTTTGGGCCGAAGCCGCTCACGCCCACGCTCTTGATGGCAAAGACTATACACGCGTCTCCACGGGCCTCGATCGATCCTTTGGCGACAACATTATCGGCATGGTTGAATACCATTACTCCGGCGCTGGGGTGAAGGATCCGGACGATTACCTTAGTCTCGCCGGGGCGGAGGCGTTCAATAAGGGAGGCGTATTTCTCGCCGGAGAACATTATCTCGTACCGGCGGTGACTTGGGTAGCGACGCCGCTCCTCAGTGCGTCGGCCAGTGGGTTTTTTAATCTCACCGATGGATCCGCTTTCATACGTCTGGGCGGGGAATATTCCCTCTCCGAGGATCTCTACATGGATTTTGGCGTCAATGCTGCACTTGGCCAGGGCGGTGAGGCCACATTGCTCCCCCCCTATTTGACTCTGGGATCAGAGTTTGGCAGCGTCCCGACAACAGCCTATCTGAGCCTGCGTCGATATTTTTAAAGCGGTCTCAACACGACACAAAAAAAGGAAAAACGGGCCCGATGAAACTCGTGACGTTTGAAGGAACTGAAGGCCCGCGCCTGGGCGTTCTAAAGGATGAACTGGTGATCGATCTGGCCAGTGCCGCGCCTGATCTGCCCCGAGAAATGATGGCTCTGCTGGAGGCAGGCCCCGAAGCGCTCAAAGAAGCTGAAAAAGCCGCCGATAATCCACGTGCCAGCAGCCGGCCCCTGTCGGAGGTCAAACTCTTACCACCGGTTTTAAGGCCCCGAAAAATTTTGGCGATTGGCCTCAACTATCACGACCATATCAACGAGGTTAAAGAAGCTGGCCGCAAAGTGCCCGAGGTGCCGGTCGTCTTCAACAAGCAGGTAACCGCCATCAATGGCCCAACAGGGGACATTCATCTGCCCAAGGTTTCTGAGGCTCTCGATTATGAGGGCGAACTCGCCATGATCATCGGTCGAACCTGTCGCCATGTCAGCAAGGAGAAGGCCTTAAGTGTGGTGGCAGGCTTTGCGGTTGCCAATGATGTATCGGTTCGTGACTGGCAAAAGCGCACGCCCACCATGACCATGGGGAAATCTTTCGACACCCATTGCCCGCTTGGTCCATCACTAACCACCACCGATGAAGTGGATCCTCACAATTTGGGAATCCGAACCTGGGTCAATGACGAGCTTCGCCAGTCTAGCAACACCAAGCATCTTATCTTCTCCTGTGAAACCATCATTGAGCATCTCACGGCAGCTTTCACGCTTGAGCCGGGCGACGTCATCCTCACGGGCACCCCGAGTGGCGTGGCCATGGCCATGGACCCGCCCAATTGGCTGAAAGAGGGCGATGTTGTCCGTGTTGAAGTCGAAGGTTTGGGCGAAATTGTAAACAAGGTTGTCAAAGAACCATGAGACCCTTGCATTCCACATAACAATTTCGTCATTCTACCTGTGATGGGGCGCAAAAATGTGCCACAAGTTTTTAAGGCTCCGCCCCCTGGAGCATCTGTAAAATTTTAAGGAGTTTTCTATGTCGATCCGAGATCGCGTCTGGGGTCTTTTGTCCGTTGCTCTGGCTTTCAGCTTAGTTTGCTCATCAACCGTCTGGGCGGGCGATGATGAAGAAGAAGACGAAGGCCCGACCATTGAAAAGATCGTTGAAGGGATGGACGCCAAAGAAGGGCTCTTCCCGCTTTATCAGGACCCTGAAAACGGCAACCTGATGATGGAAATCTCCGCAGATCAGATCGGTCAGGAATTCATTTATACCACGCAGGCCGTTGACGGCGCGCCTTATTCAAGTTTCTTCCATATTCGGGGAGCCTATCTGGCTCAGAACATCATCAAATTCGAGCGGCGCTATGACAAAGTTGAAATCGTCAAGCAGGTAACAAGCTTTTACTTCGATCCCAGCAATGCCATTTCCCGGGCCGCCGACGCCAATGTGATTCCGGCAACCCTGGCAGTCATGGAAGTTGCAGCAGAGTCGGACGATGGCCGCATTCTGGTTGATCTTGGATCTGTTTTGCTCAGCGAAGAGCTCCAGCAAATTACCCCAAGCCCCAATCCGAATGCGCCGCCCAATATGATTCCCTTTATTCTTGGTGGGCTTAACCCCCAAAAGAGCGGCATCGAACGAGTGCGGGACTATCCGCAAAACGCTGACGTGATTGTCAAATACTCTTACGATAATCCTCAGCCAATGAACCCGGGGGGGCCGGAAGTTGCGGATGCCCGCAATGTTTCGATCACCATGCAGCACTCGTTCCTGGCCATGCCGCCGGAAGGATTTAGCCCCCGGGCCGCTGACTACCGCGTCGGATATTTTGCCGAAGAAGTCAACGACATGACGACAACGGACCCAACGCCCTATCGGGATGTCATCAACCGCTGGCGTCTTGAAAAAGCCGACCCGGCAGCGGCGCTGTCTGAACCGGTCAAGCCGATCACATTCTGGATTGAGAACACGACCCCGGAAGATGTGCGCGAGGATGTCAAAGCCGGCATTTTGGCCTGGAACCAGGCCTTCGAGAAGGCCGGTTTTAAAAATGCCATTCAGGTAAAAGTTCAACCTGATGACGCAACATGGGAGGCCAGCGACATCCGTTACAATGTTGTGCGCTGGATCGCTTCCGATCAGATCGGGTATGCCGGTTACGGCCCGTCCTTTACCAACCCGCGCACCGGCGAAATCCTCGGCGCTGATATCATGCTTAACTACACCACCTGGACCTATAGGGCATTGCAGGAACGTGTGTTTAAGGAAGGTGACATGGAGGCCTATCTTGCCCAGATCGATCAATTTGATCCGGAGCTCTGCCAGATCGGTCAATCGGTTCAGCAAAATCTCCTCTT
>SBHG01000168.1 GCA_006226305.1 Alphaproteobacteria bacterium
CCAGAGGACCCGCGGCCTTTGTCAATAAGATGGAAACCTCTTGCCGTTAACCTTAAATCACTCGCACCAAAAAAAGAGACGACATGCCAGCGACCGGCCCAGAAATACAAACGATGACAGGCGCGTCAGCTGAACAGGCTCCCGGCCGCTCTCTGATACCAGAGCGCTACCTCTCCATCGTGCGCATTGCGATCGCTACCTTCAAATTTGTGCTCGCCTGGCGGCACGATCTATACCGCCTGCTCTGGCCATTTGTCTTCGCCGAGTTTGTCGGCATGTGGGGGTGGTTTCTTAGCCGCTCACCCCTTGCCAGTGCATCCTCAAAATTCATTGGCGACATTTGCCTGGTCCTGGCTCTTGTAGTCCTGATCCCCCTGGCTGCCCGGGTGCAGCGATTTGCCCTTGACCCCAAGCCGGTTGACCGCTGGGAACTATGGCAGTTCGGGCGGGACGAAGGGCTGTTGATTTGGGCCGCCATCAACCAGTTTCTCCCGATCTTCTTTTCATTTTGTTTCTTCGGCACGATTATCATCATTGTCGACGGCGGCAAAATGGAGCTCTTCAGACCCTTGCCCCTGTCTCTGGCGGTTTGCACAGCGGTTTCAATTTCCGTCTTCCTGTCCCGCCTCTTGATCATCTATCCCCTGACGCTTTCGACAGGGCGCCCCAGTGTGCGGGCAAGCTGGCAACTGACGCGCGGGCATTATATCCGCCTTCTGCTCATTCTCGGATTTTCTACCCTTCCCTTCCGCTTCATCTATCGCATGGGCGCGCTAGTTGATGCCTATGTCTGGTCGGATATGACCAACATCACCGCGCAAAAGATGGCGATTTATATTGTTGGCGGCCTTATTCCGACAGCCTTGTCCAGTGTCGGACAAATCCTAATGACGCTCATAGCCGTCACGTTGGTTTATAAGGAACTTTGCGCGGAAAAAGGATGGCCGCCGCGCGGCGACATCAAAGACTGACGCGGACACTTTTCGGCCAGTCATCTTCAAAATAATCTCCGGCGTCAAAATCAACCTGAACACCATTGGCAATCACGTCCACGACCGGCCCGGACATCAACCAGGCCATTAGGCCCTCCAGCGAGTCGATCAGCGCATCAAAAACCGGGTTCTCACGCCTATCCTCAACCCGTTCGATACCGTAACGCACCGTGCCCCGGTTGCGATTTACAAAGTCACCGATCTCCTCAAAACTCACCTGAAAAGTGACATGGGCCAGATACATTGCCACTTGTCGCGCCTCGGTCACCCGGCGGCAGACCCGGCGACGATCGCTGAGTGCCTCCATCTCGACGCCGTAAACCAGCGCCGCCAGGTTGAAGGCAATATTCAGTTTCGTGCGTGCCGCGGCTTCACGAAGAACGCCAATTTCTGTTTCTTTGAGATCTATTTCCTGAGCGAACTGGCCCAACATGGCTTGCGGATGGCTCAACCCCTTGGCACTCCTTTAAATTAAAACATATTCTTTTGGTTGCTGTTATGATATTTTGCCCTTATAGCGATACCGTACGTATTATGCGTACGTCTGTCAACCGCAAAAAGCGTATGCAGGCCGCTCGATTCACACTAAGATGGTTGGGTAATCGTTGTGAGCAATAAAGATAACTTTGAAAGCAGGCGCCGGAACCGCGGTAATAGTCCTGTGCAGGGGTGAGGAAATTTAGGTGGCAAAACAAGCAGTTAGCAAAAAGGCGCGCAAATCAAGCAAGTCAAAACTCCAGCGCAAGTCGGCGCCCGCCCGCTCACGCGCCACGGGGCGTTTGAAGAAAACCAGCCCTATCCAGAAAAGCCGTTCTGACATCTCTCAGAGTGCCGTAAGGCTTAAAGCCCTGCGCAAGGAGGCGGGGCTGTCGATTCGGGAAATGGCGAGCGCTTTGGACATGAGCGCGACCACCTACCAGCACTATGAGGATCGTTACAAAAAGCGATACCTTCCTTATGAAATGGTCAAACCCATCTCGTCGATTTTGAAGCGGAAGGGCATTTCCCGCGAGGCCTTGGACACCTTGACACCGAATCTGACCAATGTGGCAGATGATGTCGTAAATATTACCTATGCCCCGCTCATAAGCTGGGTGCAGGCAGGCGATCTGAGCGAAGCGGTGAATCCCTATGAATTTGGCGAGCCCGAGAGCGAGATTGCCATCGAGTATGAGCGCGATTCGGTTTTGGCCCTTCGCGTACGGGGCTCCTCCATCAACAGAGTGGCCCCCGATGGGGCCATCGTCGTCGTCGACTACAGCCAGCAAGACCTTCTGCCCAACAAATTTTATGTGGTCCGGCAAAACGGAGACGCGACCGTCAAGAGGTACTCCAAACGCTACAATCGCTTTGAAGCTTATTCTACAGAGACGGGACATCCCGCCATTAAGCTCAACAAGGATCTAACCGTTGTTGGACGTGTGGTGCGCGTGGTCACCGAACTTTGATACTTCTCAAATGTACGCAAATTGCGTTGACATTTTGCCTGAAATCTGATCAAGTGCCGCGTCGTGTCCATGGCGCCCATGGACAAAAGCTACTTTCCAGAGACTTTGATTCGTTTTCGCACGGCCGGTTGGCGGTTGACGTTGGTTTATGTGCGCGCGCTGGCAAAGAGCCCTGAAGGGGCGCGTGCGCGAGAAAATGTCTTGGCGGCAATTCCGTTTTACCGGCAGGCGGCAAGTCCCAAGGAAACACTCACTCTTGAGCTGCGCCGCCAGCGGGCCCTGAGAAAACATCGGCCCGCCCTCTACTGCGCCTGTCACCACATGACACTTACCATTGCCTTTGGGGCCGAATGTCACCGACTTATGGGGCGATCGCCGTCGAAAGAGGGGTAAAGGGATCAGCGGCACCGGTTGATGTGATCTGACCTGTCGAGGCAGCGTTCAACTGAATTGCACTTGGGATGGCATATCCGCCCGGCACAACCACATGTTCCTGTCGCAATACCGGGAGCACTTTCTCCAGCGCCGCAAAGACCTCTCCCGAGAAACGCGGATTGACACCCACGTAGTCGCCGCCGCACACGTCGATGCGCGGCGCATGAAAGGCTTTTTCCAAATCATAGCCAAAGTCCAGCATATAGGACATCAACTGCATGAGCGCCGGATAGATGCGCCGCCCACCGCTGGCGCCAAGGCCAACTAGAGGCTTACCATCATCGCCCGTGACGATGCTGGGGGCCATGTTCGACAAGGGCCGCTTGTCCGGCGCCATGGAGTTAGGTCGCCCTGGGCGCGGATCAAACCACATCAATCCATTGTTCATCAGAATGCCACTGGATGGCAGAACCACCTTGGCGCCGAAGAGTGACAAGAGGGTCTGAGTAATGACCACCAGATTTCCCTCACTGTCGGAGGCAACCAGGTTCGTCGTACAGCTGGGATCAGCGGAATCGTCCACATCGCCCAAAGTTTCAAACCGCACCTTATAGGCTTCTCGCAAAGCCACGGCCCAGTTGGCGACATCCTCAGGCGTCGGCCCATCAACACCGCCGTGCATTGGCGCAAGGCGGCCCATGGTATCGCACAGGCTGGGCCCGGCGCTGAGACCGTCCACTGTATGGATTGTTTTACCCGCATACCCGAAAGTAAGAGGGTCTCGCTCCTCCGCCCGATAGGATTGCAAGTCATCCAGGGCAAGGTCTCCGCCCGCCTGGGCAACATCATCGGCAATCGAACGCGCCATCGCGCCATCGTAGAAAGTCCCTACCCCATCGCGCGCCAGGGTGCGGAAGGTCTCTGCCAACTTGTCAAGGTTCAGGTAGGGCATTTTTTGCCCCGGCTGCGGCACCGGCGGGTACCCGTTTGGCAAATAAATGCTCGCGGCTGTCGGATCCGCCACCAATTGGCTCATGGCAGCAGAGATACGCAGTGTTGTGTGCCAGGAAACCGGCAAACCGCGCTCAGCCAAATCTATGGCGGGCGCGATCAGATCTGCCCAGGGCATGGTCGCAAAGCGCCTGTGCGCCATTTCGATACCGGCCAGGTGTCCGGGAACGCCAATGGACTTCCAGCCATTGACATTGATATCTCCCTTGACGCTGGGCCAGGCAAAGAGGTCCCCCCCGATGCGGCTTTCATCGAGTTCGTAGTCTTCCGGGTTCATAGCCTTGGGCGAGCGCATGTTGAAATGAAACGTGCGCACACGTTTTTCGCTCGCCGAGTAGACCGTCATGAAGCCGCCTCCGCCAATCCCGCTCATCCAGGGTTCCAGAACCGTGATGGCAAAGGACGTGGCGATGGCTGCATCCATGGCGTTACCGCCCTTGGCCAGCACATCCGCCCCAATGGCTGCGGCAGCAGGGTGATGGGCCGTGACAACGCCTTTATCAGAGGAAACAACGGGCTTTTGAATAGCCCAGGTTTGGTGACGCTCGACAAGCGCTTGAAATTTGTTTTGATCCATGGCGCCGGAGTTTGCCATATAGGTCGGTGAATGCAAGTCGGGTTTTACTTGCTAAAGTGCGGCGCGCGGATGGCGATGGCCCCAAAGACGCCGACGATGCTGTACCCACATCCAAGCGCCGACGCCGACAATGACACTTGCCAGGGCCCCGGCGAGGTAAATGCCCACATATCCAAAGAGTTTGGCGCCTAAAAAGGCGAGTGGTAGAAAGAGGACAGCCATGCGCCCGATCGTAAAGGTAACCGAAGGCTTGGGGTTGCCCATGCCGTTGAAGGAAGCCCCAATTCCAGAGGAAACGCCCATCGCCGTTACGCCGAAGGGAACCATAAGCAGATACCAGCCAGCGCTGCGGATCACATCCGGATTGTCATCAAAAAGACCGGGAACCTGATTGTGCAAAACCAAAAACAGGGCGCCCGCCGCCACGCCGTAATAGAGCGAAAATTTTACTGCGGCGCGAATGGTTCCAAAAACGCGGGAGATGTTACCCGCGCCATAGTTCTGCCCGACAATCGGACCCAAACCCGACGTCATGGCAAAAAGCGGGATAAGAGCAATAGCCTCAATACGCGCCGCTACGCCAAAACCTGCGATTACCTCTTCACCAAAGCTGGCCAATAATCCGGTGATGATCCCTAAAACCAAAGGGGCGACCATGTTGGACGCGGCCAAAGGGCCGCCAATGCGCAAAATGCTCCACCAGATCGACATCATGTGGTTGAGGGGCGGCAGGATGAATGTGACCATGCGCTTGTGGGTGTGCAGAATATAGAGAACAACAACGAAGGATGTGGCGCGGCCGGCCGCCTGGGCCCAGGCGGCTCCTGCGATCTCAAGGCGCGGCATGCCTAACCATCCAAAGATCAACACGGGCTCTAAAACGATGGTAACCACAGCGCTCCAGACCATCAGCCAACCCGCTGTACGGGCGTCTCCAGCCGCTCGCAAGATGAAATTTCCTATCATGGGCACAACCAAAAAAATCATGCTGATATAAAAGACACGCATGTAGGAGCGCACTAGCTGCATGGCCTCCCCTTTAGCCCCCATCGCCCCAAAAAGCGGCTCGATGGTGAAGAAGCCAATGGCACTAAAGAGGCCAACCAAAATCATTGAGAGTATCAGAGCGCAAATGGCCTGCTCTCTCATCCTTTGAGGCGCCGCTTCTCCAATTGAACGCGCCAGAACCGATGAGACACCGCTGCCAAGGCCAATGGTCAAGTTCGATAAAAGGGTTACGACAGGAAAGGTGAACGTCACTGCCGCCAAATATTGCGTTCCCAATCGACCCAGAAAATAAGCTTCGACAAGAGCCACCGTTGTCATTGCCAGTATTCCCCACCCCATGGGCACCGCCATGCGTCGGATGTGGGTCGGGATGTCACCTTCCAGGAAAATGGCGCTATGTCGGGGTGGATGTGACGGCAAAGCAGCCGCGCCAGCGGCCTCCGCGGCACGCGGCTTTTGCGTCTCACCTGACTTGAATGGTGGCTTTTCGCCCATGATTCTTCATCCCGCAGGCCGATTCCTTCGGCCTTTTGGGGATGAGGATAGCCGCTCGGGTCTGATCGAACAATCTATCCAGAGTGTTCGTTAGTTACCGAGTTTCGACAAAGACAACAACAATTGCTGCGTTTCGCTGTTTGCCGGACACAGGGTCTGCAATGTGAGCTCTTGCAGGGTAATGTCCCTCGGATCAGCGATCTTTGTTACAACACTATAAAGGGTGAGTTCCAGGCCCCCTTTGCGGATTCGAACCGGGAGGAAAGGATCTTGCGTTTTAGGATTTAGCGGCTCCTTGGAAGATTCTAGAGACGCAACAAGTTTAGCCAAGTGCTGGTGACGTGTTGGAGCACTTCCTTGTATTTCTCCTTTGCGGTGAATTCGCCGCACAAGCTCAACGCCGATTTCCTGCCAGTTTAGTAAAATCGAGTTAACTCCCTCTTCTTCAACCAACCAGTCGATGACGTTTGCCGAGTTGGATGCCGGCACTTTCATGCCATCCATGAGAATAGACAACAGACGGGAGGCGGCCTTATTGGCGCGCAGAACGTTCCAATCATCGTCCATTACGAAGGCCGGAAAGGGGTCGTGCGCGGCCAGGAGGGCATTTAACCCTGCCGACACCTGCCCAAGACATGGGTCACTGAGCGATGTTTGCGTGAAACTTTTGCGATGCCCAGCAGCGTCGAGAAGGTCGTTACGAGAGCGCAGCGGTATATCCAGAACCTCGGCAAGCCGTAAAATCATTTTTCGGCTTGGCCTTGCGCGGCCCGTCTCAAGGAAGCTGATATGCCGCGATGAGACATTTGCCGCGAGGGCCAGATCATTTTGGCTCATGTGTCTCAGAGAGCGCCACTTTTTGAGTTTTTCACCAAAAGCGGATTTGTCGGGTTTCTCCGCCTTGTTAACCCTGTCTGATGTTACATCACGATCATTGGCACACGCAGGTTGGGGGCCGGGTGCCTTCGCCTCAAACTCAGACGGGCTCTGGCTTTTCTCTTGATTTACGTATCTCACTCCAGACGCCTCGGACATTCCTCAGCTCCCTCTCTCAATGGCTAGGTCGTTAACGATCCTTGGGCAAGGATCAGCGAATTACCTACTTTTCCATTCAAGAAGAGGGCCAAGTAACCAAGCGCCCGGTAAAATTAAAAGCTGGAACAGATTTCATCGAACGGCTTTTTGGAAATTCTGGGAACCTGCGCGCCTTTTGCCGGGTGGCCCGCAACGATGATCATCATGGCTTTTTCATTCTTGGGCCGGCGCAGGATATCTCTCAAAAAGCCCATGGGGCTGGGCGTATGTGTGAGCGTGGCCAGGCCCGCCATATGAAGCGCACTCAAAAGAAAGCCGCAGGCAATGCCAACACTTTCTTGCACATAATAATGTTTAACACGCTCGCCTGCCTCGGTCAGGCCATAGCTTTGCTGAAAAACCACGATCAGATAGGGCGCGGTTTCAAGGAACGGCTTGTTGGCATCGGTCCCAAGAGGAGCTAGCGCCTCAAGCCATTCATCAGAAGCCTTGCCGCCATAAAAGGCGCGTTCTTCTTCTTCCGCAGCGGCGCGGATCTTCGCCTTTATTTCCGGGTCCGATACCACCACAAAATGCCAGGGCTGCATGTTCGCGCCATTGGGCGCAAGACCGGCCGTGCGAATGGCGCAGTCGATGATTTCGCGCGGAACCGGCTTATCGGAAAAGTCACGAACCGTACGACGATTTTCCATGGCCTTACTGAAATGCTCGGCGCGAGATACCCTCTGCGCATTGGTGAGTTCGTCATAGCCTTTGAGTGGTTCAAATGTGCCGGCGCTCATGATAGGACTCGTTTCTGGTGATCTGTTGTTGGCAGCCAAGCTACACAGCTTTTGCTGTTATTCAACTGGTCAATCGAACCGCTTCTGGGAGGAGGACCCATGCGCACAGAATTTCCCGCCAAAGGTACGCCCTGGGAGGACCTGAAAAGGACCATGGTCGACATGGGCGCCAATGACATTGATTGGCGCCACGGGCGAAATGGCATGTATGTCTTTTACGCTGGCGAAGACGTGCTGCGGGTCGCCAAGGAGGCCTATACTCTTTACATGTCGGAAAATGGCCTGGGACCCATGGCTTTCCCCTCCCTGAAGCAAATGGAATCGGACGTGATTTCCATGGGGCTGTCTCTGCTCAATGCACCTGAAGATGGCGCAGGCTCCATGACCAGCGGCGGCACTGAGAGCATTATGCTGGGCGTCAAAACGGCAAGGGATTATGCCGCCTCACTTGGCAAAAATACTGTCCAGGCTGAAGTTGTTGTTCCCTTCGCCACGCACCTTGCTTTCGACAAGGCTTGTCATTTTCTCGGCCTGAAGATCGTGCGCGTGCCCCAAGCAGAAGACCGGCGGGCCAATGTGAAAGCGATGGAAGCGGCGATCACTGATCGCACCATCATGCTGGTCGGGTCAGCACCAGCCTATCCCTTTGGTTTGATCGACCCCATATCGGATCTCAGCGATCTCGCCGAGAAGCATGACTTGTGGCTGCATGTGGATGCCTGTGTTGGTGGCTATCTTGCACCGTTTGTTACGATGAACGGGACGGATCTGGATATCTTTGACTTCCGCAATCCTGGCGTTAAGTCCATGTCCGCCGATCTTCACAAATATGGCTACTGCGCCAAGGGCGCGTCGACCATCCTTTATCGGGACAAATCGCTTTTTGAATTTCAGAAATTTGACTGTGATACCTGGCCATCGGGCCGCATGGTGACTCCCAGCCTTGGGGGAACGCGTCCGGGCGGCGCAATTTCGGCTGCCTGGGCCGTCATGAACTATCTGGGTGTGGAGGGCTACCGCGCCAAAGCAAAGATCATCACGCAGACGCGCGGCAAACTTCAAGCTGCTATCGAGGCTATCGACGGACTGGAAGTCTTTGGCGACCCGAAGCTCGGGATCATCTGTTTTGGCTCGCCTGATTTTGACGTCAATGTGCTGTGGGGCAAACTGTTTGAGCGCGGCTGGTTCCTCAGCCTGACAACAGAGCCCAAGGGCATTCACCTGATGATGACGCCGGCCCATGAGCAGTCAGTGGATCAACTCATCAGCGACCTTGAGGAATTGGTGCCCGAGGTTCGCGCATCTTCTGAAAACGCCGAGGCTCCAGGATTTCGATATTCTTAGACCTTACTTGGAAGAAAGCGTGAATTCGCCCGCCTTGATGCGGGCGGGCAGGCTTTCGACCAATTCAAGCGCCATTTCTTCGCCGTGCTGATCGATCATGTCGGTCAGAGCAGCAAAGATCGCCATACGCGCCAGAGCGTCGCCACTGATCTCTTTTTCCAAGGCCGCATCCCAGGCATCAAGGAGGATGTCGAGCGCTGCAGCACGCTGTTCTTCAACGGAGAGTGTTTTGGACTTTGCCGCCATGACGCAACTAGTATTTGACCGCCGACAGGATTGCGTTCGACAGCTCTTCCGCCTCATCAGCGATGCGTTCGGCCTCGCGGGCAGTGTCGCGATTACAGTCGGGGAACCGTCGCTGCGCATCGGAGTAGCCTTTGTTGAACCGCGCCACGAGCGCGTTCTTGCGGTCCGTCGACGGGTCCTCCAGACGGATCATCTCTTGCATATAGTCACGCCACTTTTGTCGCTCGCTCTCAAGACAGCTGCCGCGCAAGTGATGCAGATGGCCAAGATCCTCGGCCAGGTCCGCCATGATTTCCTGATAGCGACCTTCAGCAATCGCATGCCTCTCGTCCGACTGGGCGAGCGCAAAGGGCCCACCCCAAAGGGCAAGTCCAATAACCAAACCGATTTTGATCAAATACTCTTTCATCGCCTTCAGCATAGCAGTGAATTTGCGCCTTCACTACCTGCCAATTAGGGCCAGAGTTTGGCCGTTTCCCTTAGAAAACAGCGTAGCCCCCATCAATGACAAAACTGTCGCCGGTGTGGAATTTCGCCGCGTCGGAGGCGAGATAAACAGCAATTCCGCCAAAATCGGACGGCTCGCCCCAGCGGCGCATAGGCACACGGGTGATCACCTTGGTCTGAAAGACGTCACTGCCTTGTGCGGCCGAGGTCATGTCAGTCGCGATCCAGCCTGGCAGCACCGCATTGGCGGTCACCCCATAACGGGCAAACTCTACCGCGATGCCCTTGATGGCGGAAATCAATCCACCCTTGGTGGCAGCATAATGCTCATTGCGGGCCGCTCCAGAGATCGCTGACAGACTGGAAATGCCGACGAGGGACCCGCCTGGGTCGCCCTCACTCGCCCGCTCCACCATATGACGGGCGGCCTCGCGCAGGGTATAAAGCGCGCCGTTGAGGTTGACCGAAAAGACCTTGTTCATTTTCTCGCCGTCCAACTCCAAAAAGGACGGCGCGCCAAAACCGATACCCGCATTGGCAACAGCAGTGTCGATGCGACCCATCTTTTCGACGGTTTCTTTCATTGAAGCACGCACCGCGTCTTCATCGGCCACGTCCACTTTCATGGCTTCGGCCTTGACGCCATGGGCTTTGAGTTTTTCCAGCGCCTTGGCGTTCTTGTCTTCATTGGTGCCCCAGATCATAAGGTCGGCACCCGCCGCAGCGAGTGCCTCTGCCATGCCAAGGCCAATGCCGCCATTGCCACCGGTAACAAGGGCGACTTTGCCGGTCAGGTCAAAGGGTTGATAGGTCATGAATTTCCTCCCAAATTATTTGTTTTTTCGAACCTTATACGCCTCCCCCTCACTTGGCTATAAGGATGGAGCGGCGAATGACGTCGCGGGTCATTTCCCACATTTTGAGGTTGTCCAGATCCTCCAGTTTCACCCAGCGGGCCTCTGCCACATCATCAGAGGGCTTGACCTCCCCGGCCAACCACTCGCAGCGATAATCCAACACGGTGTAGTGATATTGCACGCGTCCCCTGTCATCTTTAAAGATCGCATCGACGGGCTCAACCAATCCGGTCACAGCAATGGAAAGGCCGGTTTCCTCCGCTACCTCCCGGTGCAGCGCCGCGTCAATCGTTTCGCCCAGATCCTGCGCGCCACCGGGCAAGCCCCATATCTGATCGCGAGGCGGCTTCTTCTGGCGCACCAACAACACCTCATCGCCTTTCCAGATAACGGCGCCGACCGCCGCGATGGGATGGGCCGGGAACTCTCTTGAAGAAGCCATGCTTTGCCTTTCCAAAAATGTCCGTCTAGATTGGCGCAAAGGGAGCCAGCAATCAATGTGCGGACGCTATTCTATTACCACGCCTGTTGAAGCCATGCGGCGTATGTTCAAGTTTGAGGGGCTGCCCAATCTTGGAGCGAACTACAATGTGGCACCCACCAACGCGGTGCCCGTGGTGCGCCTGAAGGACAATCACCGGGACATCGCCATGATGCGCTGGGGTCTTGTGCCGTCCTGGGCAAAGGAAATTAGGCCGAAACCCCTGATTAATGCGCGGGCCGAAACCGTCGCCGAGAAACCCGCTTTTCGCGGTCCTTATAGACATCACCGCTGTCTGGTGCCTGCTGATGGCTACTACGAATGGCGCAAAGAGCCCGACGGCGGCAAGCAGCCCTATTACATTCTCCGGGCCGACGGCCAAATGTTTGCCATGGCCGGTATCTGGACGGACTGGATGGCGCCGGATGGCTCGGAACTTGATACGATGGCGATCATAACAACCCGAGCCAATGACCATCTCAGGCCGCTCCACGACCGGATGCCTGTGATGATTGAAGAGAAAGACTTTGAACTCTGGCTTGAGACTTCCGGCGGGAAGGATCTTGATGTTGATGCCCTTTTAAAGCCCGCGCCGAACGATCAATTCGTGGCGCATCCTGTGTCCAGGCGGGTAAACCGTGTGGGTGTGGATGACCCAGAACTTATTGAGCCAATCTCGCTTCGAGAGGACTCCTCAGAACAGCCCGAGGACAAGGACCCGAAGGATGGTCAACTTGATCTTTTGTAGTTCACCTGACCTCAGGCTGGGAAGCAAAACAGGCGGCCTCATGAGCCGCCTGACTGCAATCTCTTTCTTTAGGTTGAGCGTTTAAGCTTCTGCCGATGGCCGCGCAGCCATGCGCTCCTTCCAGGCCGTAAGGTTCTTTTGTTCCGGCATAATACCGCCACCCAGACTGCCCATAAAATTCATCCAGCCAAAGAAGAGAATGTCCGCCATGGAAAAGCGATCGCCGCAAATGTAGGTTTTACCCTCCATCTGGTCATCGAGCCAATTCATATAGTGGTTTCCCCAATTGGTAAGCCCTTCGGCCAGCGATTGGTCGACGGGCATCCGAGTTTTGAAAATCTCATACATCGGCCCGCAACGACCGCCATTGGCCAAAGGCTCACATATAAGGAGATCGATCTTGCGGGTCCACATGCGTGTCTCGGCCCGTTCTTCCGGTGTGTTGCCGATCAGACCTTTTTCGTCTGGAAACTTCTCATCCAGATATTCCATGATCGCAGTGACCTCGGAAACGTAATTCCCGTTGTCCATTTCGAGTGCGGGCATTTGACCTGAAGGATTGCGCTTTAGATGCGCCTCCTGGCGGTTTTCACCGGCCATCAGATCGACTTCCTGGCTTTCAAGCTCAATACCTTTTTCAGCCATAAAGATGCGAACGATGGCTGGGTTGGGCCCAAACGAATTAAAAAACTTCATAGCGACTCCCTTCCTGCATTTAAGCGCTCAGCCTAGGGTTCCTGCGCCTTTCCGTCAATCTAGGTTTG
>SBHG01000191.1 GCA_006226305.1 Alphaproteobacteria bacterium
CACTTCGAGACTTTCCGGCCCCGCCGCGATATCGTCGGACGTCAGCCGCGCCACATGCATGAGCTGAACCTGTGAAATGCGCGGAATATTATAGACCGCGAGCAGCGCCTCGATCTCGATCTGGGCACAGGCTTCCTCCCGCGCCTCACGGATCGCTCCGTTCTGCACCGTTTCGTGATGCTCCAGATAGCCGGCCGGCAGGGTCCAAAATCCCGCACGCGGCTCGATTGCGCGTTTGCACAGAAGAAATTTGTCACCATGGGTGACCACTGACCCGACGACAATTTTTGGATTGGAATAGTTAATGAACCCGCAGGTATCACAGACCTGCCGCTCCCGGTCATCGCCTTCGGGAATTCGAAGGGAAAAGTTCACATTTTCCACAATGGCGCCTCCACTCTCTTGCCCCCCTCAATACTTGTAAAAGATGCGTTTGCTTTCTGAAGTTATGCAACCATTCGACCAAAGATCAATCAACATTCCGGGAAAATTGAATCAGGGACGGCATTTGGTCGCACCTTCTTTCCACTGTCAAAAGAATGTCTCATTTGAGTGTCAAGATGGGTTGCATACAGACTAAATCTGAGTATGTTGTCGATGAATTTAATCAGCCCTATTTGTTCAGGAAGTAATCATGGCAAAATTTGATATCACGGATTCCCCCGGCCACCTCTTGCGGCGCGCGCAACAATTTGCATTTGACCTTTTTTCCGCCGAGATCGGTAACTCAAACCTGACACCACGTCAGTTTACGGTTCTTTTGACCGTTCAACAAAATGAGGGCTGCAGCCAAACCGATCTTGTGAAGATGACCGGGATTGACCGCTCAACCCTCGCCGACATGATTTCCCGCCTGATCGATCGAAAGTTGCTCTCGCGCACCCGCACCAAGGAAGATGCGCGCGCCAATGCGGTAAAAATCACCGCTGCCGGCAAGAAACAAGTGGCGTCCCATACAAGCAATGTGAAGAAAGCGGAGAGTAAAATTCTCTCCGTCTTGCCTGCCAGCCAGCGCGCCTCTTTCATGAAATCCTTGAAGACCATTGCCGCGGCCGCTGACGAGCTTGATGCCGGAAACACCAACCCGGCCGCGCCGAAAGCACGAAAGGCCGCCAAAAAGAAAACCGCCAAAAGAGCGTCTACAAAAAAGACAGCTAAAAAGACCGCCAAGCGCAAGACAAAGACCAAGGCGAAGAAGAAAAAATAACGCGCTGAAATTGATAATAGTCAAAAGCAAAGGGTCGGATTTCTTCCGGCCCTTTTTTGACCTGCGTTACTTGTGCTTAAGGTCTCAGGACGGCTTTTGGGTGCGCGCCTCGGCCTCGCGGATTGCCGGATCGATAATACGGCGCAAACTGTTGGCATCGAGCGGGCCCACATGCTTGAGCACAACACGGCCATTGCCATCAATGACGAAAGTTTCCGGAACGCCATAGACGCCCCAGTCAATGCCCGTGCGACCCAGAGGATCCACGCCGATAGCCGCAAAGGGGTCCCCGAGATTTTCAAGAAAGGCCCGGGCATCCGCCGCCTCATCTTTATAATTAAACCCGTAGATTGGCACATCGTGGGTCTTCGCCCAGGCCAGAAGCGCCGGATTTTCAGTGCGGCAGGGCGCACACCAGGACGCCCAGACATTAACGAGCGACACCTGACCTTTCGTGAAAAGATCATTGGTCAGCCCGCCTTGCTCTTCCTTATAACCGGGAAGCGGCTCAAGATTGATGGGCGGTGCTGGCTCATCAATAAAAACAGAAGGGATTTCTTGCGGATTACCAATATAAAGCCCGATAGCCAAAAGAAGCGATAACCCGGCAAAAATCAGTAAAGGCAGAAAACGGGCAACCTTCATCGGCGGCGCCCCTCATCCGCCTGACGCTTTTCTAGCGCGCGCACCTGATTTTGCGCGGCGCGATAGCTGCGCCAGCTCTCATAGGCAACAACGCCCAGGATAAGCGCCGTCAATGCATAACTCGGCCAGACGTAAGCCCCGTATCCCCCCATGTTCAAAAACTCGATCATCACGCCCTCGCCCGCGCTTGCGCCAATTGCAGGCTGCGCGCCCGGCGCTTCAGGATCTCCATACGCATGCGCACGATAAGAACCGCGGCAAAGAACAGGCCATAGGCCGCAAACATCACCAGAAGCGGCCATAGCATGGATGGGTGAATGGCGGGACCATCAACCCGCATAAGGCTGGCGGGTTGATGCAATGTATTCCACCAGTCCACGGAAAATTTGATCACCGGCAGGTTGACCACACCGACAAGCGCGACGACCGCCGCCGCGCGCGCGGCCTTG
This sequence comes from Alphaproteobacteria bacterium, assembly GCA_006226305.1. Lineage (GTDB taxonomy): Bacteria > Pseudomonadota > Alphaproteobacteria > M2410 > M2410 > M2410. The sequence goes on from SBHG01000191.1 coordinate 2,302, forward strand.
ATTGGATCCTCCACGGCCTGCCAGATCGCCATATAGCCAAGGTAAAGGAACAACAGCACCAATTCAGATGTCAGCCGGGCATCCCAGACCCACCAGGTGCCCCACATGGGCTTGCCCCAGAGCGAGCCCGTGACCAGCGCCAGAAAGGTAAAACCGGCGCCGATGGGTGCCGTCGCCTTGGCGGCCATGTCGGCCAGGGGATGTTTCATGATCAGCGCCAGGGCACTTGCCAGCGCCATGAAGGCATAGACCGCCATGGATAGGGTGGCGGCGGGCACATGGACATACATGATCCGCACTGATTCACCTTGTTGATAGTCCGGCGGCGCCACAAAAAGCGCCAGATAGAGGCCGGTCCCAAGCGTCAGGGCTGCCAGCCCCGCGAGCCAGGGCATCAGGCGGGCGGAAAAGTCCATGAACTTTTTAGGGTTAGCAAGGTCAAACATGGCGACTTATGTAACCTTCGCGGTCGATTGAGACAAGTGAGACCAAAAAGCGCATGGGGGAAGGCCTCACCCGAGATTAAGCTTGAGGGCCGCCGAGCTGGCAATCGGACTGACCACCAAAAAAACAAGGCTCACCGCGCCTAAAAGATAAAAGTTATTCAGATGCCCCCCGGCCGCTGCCGCGCCAAAGATAAGCGTCGGGACGCAAAGCGGCAGAACCAGGAGCGACAGCAAAAGGCTGCCCCGCCGCAGACCCACCGTCAGCGCCGCGCCCACCGCGCCCACCAGTGAGAGCGCGGGCGTCCCCACCAACAGTGAAAGCACCAAAAACCCGTAATTTTCCGCAGGCAGATTAAGCAAAACGCCCAGAAGCGGCGCCACCACAATGAGCGGTAAGGCCGTTGTAATCCAATAGGCCGCGCATTTGGCAAGTACCAGCAGCCCAAGAGGCTGCGGCGACAAATAGATTAGATCCAGGGAACCGTCCTCGTAGTCCGCCTGAAACAGACGGTCCAGAGACAAGAGCGTCGACAGCACCACGCCAACCCAGATCATGCCGATGGCAAGTTTCGACAACAGTGCCGGTTCCGCGCCAACACCAAAGGGCACCAACGTCACAAGCACAACAAAGAAAGCCACCGCCAGAAGGCCGCCGCCGCCAAGTCGCGCCGCCAATGTCAGATCCCGCCGCAATTGGATCAAAAACATCCCCATCCAGCCCCTCATGCGCTGACCTCCAAAGGCGGGCCCGACAAGCGTTCAAGAACAAGGCTGTCCTGAGCGTCAAGGCCGAGATCCAAATGGGTCGTGACCAGGGTCAGTCCCCCTGTCGCGCTATGGCTCTCAATGAGCCGCCGCACGATTTCGGCGCCCTCAGCATCGAGCGACGCCGTCGGCTCATCAAGCACCCACAAAGGCCGGTGGGACACCAAAAGTCGCGCCAGATTGACCCGGCGCTTTTGCCCGGCCGAGAGAAACTGCCCCGGCACCTCGGCCAGATAGCCGATCCCCAATTCCTCCAGAGCCTCTGCCACAGATTGCGCGTGGCCATAAAGGTTCTGCCAGAAGACCAGGTTCTCTGTCACGGTCAGCGCCGGTTTAACCCCGTCCTGGTGGCCAAGGTAATGCATCAGATGACCTTCCGTCTCCTCCGATACCGCCGACCCACCCCCGTCCTGAAAGGCTAGGGTGCCCGCCTGATAGGACACCAGACCGGCAACCAGCCTTAAAAGGGTCGATTTTCCCGCTCCATTGGGACCGGTCACCACAAGCGGCCGACCGGCACGCGCTTCAAAACTCAGGTCCCGCAGCACAACCCGCCCCCCGCGCAGACAGGTCAGGCTTGCCCCGGTCAATTGGGCCAATTGTGAGCTCATTTTTGCTGTCGATGATGGGGCGGGATTTGCCATGATGACGTCCAAAAAATCCTTATCCCTGAAAGGGTTACCGGTTGGAACCACAAAAAGCCAGTCTCGACCGGCACGAGGCCCGATTTTCCGCTCGAAAAAGCAAAAAAATGTGTCTCCCTTCATTGAGATTCTATTTGGTTGGGTCTAAAAAGGCCGCGCAAAAGACCCATTTTCGCGCCTATCCCTGCGCATTCCGCGCTTTGCGTACCAAAGCCGGACATAAATCCGTTTGAATGATTCGAATAAACGCACGTCCTTGAAGGAGGGACCCCCATGAGCAAAATCGGCCAAGACAGCCTGAAAACTCGCCACAAACTCAAAGTCGGCAACAAAACTTATGAATATTTCTCGCTGAAGGCGCTGGAAAGCCAAGGCTTTAAAGACGTCGGTCGCCTGCCCTTTTCGCTCAAGGTTCTCTTGGAAAATCTGCTGCGCTTTGAAGACGGCCGCACCGTCACCGTCGACGACATTAAGGCGCTCGCCAATTGGACAAAGACCCGCAAATCCAAAAAGGAAATCGCTTACCGTCCGGCCCGTGTGCTGATGCAGGACTTCACCGGCGTGCCCGCCGTGGTGGACCTCGCCGCTATGCGCGACGCGGTGGCCAAATCCGGCGGCGACCCGAAGAAGATCAACCCGCAAGTGCCGGTCGACCTTGTCATCGACCACTCCGTGATGATCGACAGCTTTGGCAAGGCCAGTTCTTTTAAAGCCAATGTGAAGCGCGAATACGAGCGCAACAAAGAGCGCTACGAGTTTTTGAAATGGGGCGCGGGCGCCTTTGAAAACTTCCGCGTGGTTCCCCCCGGGACCGGCATCTGCCATCAGGTTAATCTGGAACATCTCGCCCAAACCGTTTGGACCGATAAGGTCAAAACCGCCAAAGGCCGCATTGAGATCGCCTATCCGGACACTTTGGTCGGCACGGATAGTCACACCACCATGGTGAACGGTCTGGCGGTTCTGGGCTGGGGCGTGGGCGGCATTGAGGCGGAAGCGGCCATGCTCGGCCAGCCCATCTCCATGCTGATCCCCGAAGTCATCGGCTTTAAGCTCAACGGCAAACTGAAATCCGGCGTCACCGCCACCGACATGGTGCTCACCATTGTTGAGATGCTGCGCAAAAAAGGCGTGGTCGGCAAATTCGTGGAATTCTATGGGCCCGGCCTTAATCACCTCAGCCTTGAAGATCAGGCCACCATCGCCAATATGGCGCCCGAATATGGTGCCACCTGCGGCTTCTTCCCGGTCGACAAAGACACCCTGTCCTATCTTGCCGCCACCGGCCGCAAAAAGGCGCGCGTCGAGTTGGTTGAAAAATACGCCAAGGCGCAAGGCATGTTCCGCACGGCACGCACCGAAGACCCGATCTTCACCGACACGCTGGAGCTTGACTTGAGCGATGTTGTACCGAGCCTGGCCGGACCCAAGCGCCCGCAGGACCGCATCTCGCTCGGCGATGCCGCGCCCGCCTTTGCCGGTGCGCTCGCCGATGTCTATGGCGTCAGCAAAGATGCTGACAAACGTTACAGTGTCGAAGGCAAGAAATATGACATGGGCCACGGCGATGTGGTGATCGCCTCCATTACTTCTTGTACCAACACGTCGAACCCTTCCGTGTTGATTGGCGCCGGTCTCCTCGCCCGCAATGCGGTCGCGCGCGGTCTCAAGGTTAAGCCCTGGGTTAAGACTTCCCTCGCGCCGGGCTCTCAGGTCGTCACTGATTATCTGGAAAAAGCTGGCCTGCAGGACGATCTCGACAAGCTCGGCTTTAATCTGGTGGGCTACGGCTGCACCACTTGTATCGGTAACTCGGGGCCCTTGCCGGAAGAAATCTCCGACACCATCAACAAAAACAAACTTGTTGCCGCCTCTGTCCTATCCGGCAACCGGAACTTTGAAGGCCGGGTCAATCCCGACGTCCAGGCCAACTATCTGGCCTCCCCGCCCCTCGTGGTGGCCTATGCCATTGCCGGTTCCATGAACATCAATCTGACCACCGACCCAATCGGTCAAGACAAGCAAGGCAACGATGTCTACTTGAAGGACATCTGGCCTTCGTCGAAAGAAATTGCCGACACGATCCGCAAGTCCGTAACCGCGAAAATGTTCCGCGACCGCTATGCTGATGTTTTCACCGGCGATGCGCAGTGGCGCAAGGTCAAGGCCAAGCCGAGCTTGACCTATCAATGGGACATGACGTCGACCTATGTGCAGAACCCGCCTTACTTTGAAGGCATGGCAGACGTGCCGGGCGCGGTTCAGGACATCGAAGGCGCGCGCCTATTGGGCCTCTTTGGCGACAGCGTCACCACGGACCACATATCTCCGGCGGGCGCCATCAAGGAAGAAAGCCCGGCCGGCGAATATCTCACCCAGCATCAGGTGCGCCGCATCGACTTTAACTCCTATGGCTCGCGCCGCGGCAACCACGAAGTCATGATGCGCGGCACTTTTGCCAATATCCGCATCAAAAACGAAATGGTGCCGGGTGTCGAAGGCGGTGTCACCAAGCATCAGCCAGATGGCAAGCAAATGTGGATCTATGACGCCGCCATGAAATACGACAAGGAAGGCAAAGACCTGGTTGTCGTTGGCGGCAAGGAATATGGTACCGGCTCGTCCCGCGATTGGGCGGCCAAAGGCACCACGCTCCTCGGCGTCAAGGCCGTCATCGTGGAAAGCTTTGAGCGTATCCACCGCTCCAACCTGATCGGCATGGGTGTTTTGCCGCTGCAGTTCAAGAAGGGCACCGATCGCAAGACCCTCGGCCTCGACGGAACCGAAGAAATTACCATTGTCGGGCTCGACAAGCTGAAACCGCGCAAGACGGTCAAGGCGCACATCAAGTTCAAGAACGGCAAAACTCAGGAAGTACCGCTTCTTTGCCGGATCGATACCGAAGACGAGCTCGACTACTACAAGAACGGCGGCATCCTGCATTACGTGCTGCGCAATCTGGCGGCGTAGTCAAAAACAAATCCAAAGCCAAAGCCATTATGACCCAGCTGCCCCAGAAAAAGGCGGTTGGGTCAACTTGCTTTCAGGGCTCGGCGAACCGCCTCAGATTCCTTTGCAATCACCTTGAGATATGCCTTCGCCGCGCGATCCGGCTCATATCGGGATTGCTCCCAATCACGTAACGTTCCAATTGGAATTTGAAACTCCGAAGCAAATTCTTTTTGAGTAAGTTTAAGCGCTCTGCGAATAATCTTCGCCTGCGGAGTTCTCCTCATCCGCTTTAAATCAGCATCGCTGAGCGGCAAATTTTCCATATCATATCTTTTGGTCATGATAGAATCGCTTTTCATTGGGTTCAGCACATCGAGCTGAAATGATGCGTACGAGATCTCCTCTCTCAGTATGCACCACAGTGAGAACTCCTGCTGTCGAATTACCTATCAAAATGTAACGCTCTTCCCCATAGTCAAACCGGTCATCCAGCAATTCGATGGCAAAGGGATCTCGAAAGACCTCACAGGCAGTTTCAAATCTGATGCCATGTTTCTTGAGGTTCTCCCGCGCTTTTGCATCATCCCATTCAAATTCATCGTTATGCATAATATACGGACTGCCCGTAGTTTGTCAAGCGGCAACAAAAAGATGTATCGGATATAATATACACGCAATCTATTCACCCTAGATCTCTTATGTCAATTTCACGAGAAGAGCCAACCCTCTGCGGACACAAAAAAGTGACTCCCTTAATCCCTCGGTTTCCGCTTAGACTTACCCCCATGTGGGATGACATTTGCAAACGCGTTTTCGGGGGACTTTGGGCGATAGGCCTCTTGGGCATGGCTGGCCAGGCTTTGGCGGAAGAAGAGGCGCCGACAAACCCCATCGTCGTAGAACTCTTTACCGCGCACGATTGCCCCTATTGCCCTCCGGCTAATGCCTATTTGAAGACACTGTCAACACGCGGGGATGTCATCGCGCTCTCCTTCATTGTCGACTATTGGGACAAACCTGAGTTCAAGGATTTGCCCAATCATGAGCAACGCCAACGCACCTATGGCTGGATGATCGGTAAGAACAGCGTCTATACGCCGGAAATGGTCATCGGCGGCGCGCGCCACGCGGCCGGCTATCGCCGGTTAAAGGTTGCCGGTAAGATCCGTGACGAACAAAAGGCGCAGTCAGGCAACAATCTCGCAATCAACGCCAGCCAGACGCCTCAGTTCCTGAAATTTCACTTGCCAGCTTCAACGACCTATACAAAGCCCCACGACATCGTGCTTATTCCTTACAAATCCGAGATGACCGTTTCTGTCAGTCCTGGTACCCGCGATGATCGCACCTACACCAATGTTGCCTTTCGGCCCCGTTCCTTTGGGCTCTGGCACGGCGAAGAACGCGCCATCACAATCGGTATATCTGAAGACACCAAGGACACCATCACCGGCTTTACGATTTTGCTGCAGGAACAAGGCCAGGGCGTCATTCACGCCGCCAAGATGGTTCCCATTGACGGGCGGTCTTAAACCCTAATCCAGTTCTTGCGCCCGCTCCCGCGTCCAATAATAGACGAACGAATAGATGCAGCCGATGAGGATCGGCACGACCAGGCCGGCGGCAAAGACCTCCATTGACGGAGAAACAAAGGCCGCCGCCGCCATAAGGAGGCCAGCCAGGACCATCAACATGCCCGTGAGCCGGTGGGTCGCCGACCAATTGTTGTCGGAGGCAATTGTCCAGGGCAGACGCAACCCGATGAAGAAATTCTTTTCACTCTTGCCAATGACATTACCAAAGATAATGAGGAACAAAGCGCCGCTCAACGCCAGGGCAAAACGAAACGTCTCGCCACCGGTTGGATCGATCAAGGTACCGAAATGAATTCCGGCAAGCAGGACGCCGATCGCCAGATAGATTTGTCCGAGCAAGGGCCGCGAGTTGGGCATCGACCATTGCCGAGGGGAAACCCTAAGCAAAACAGAAATGACGATCATTGAGCCGAGCAAGGCGGCAGGCAGAAGCCAGATAAAGGTGGCAGCCGATTCAAAGCGGTCCGCTTCTCCCGCCAAATTAAAATGCACGGGCACTTCAGCAGGTAGCCCGCCGCCATAAATCAGATTGCCCGCCACCATGGTCGCAATCACAACAAGACCCGGCAAAAATTCTTTCAGGAAAAGTTTCATGATGATCCTTCCTCTCTGCGAAACAAATCGGAGACTGTCTGCGCTGCCTCTTCAAAGACACTCATATGAACGCCATAGATGATCTGCTGGCCTTTGCGCCGGGTCACCACCAGCCCTGCGGCTTTGAGCTTGCCCAGATGATGGGAAAGGGTGGCGCCGGAAAAATCGAAATGCGCGTGAATGTCACTCACGCTCATTTCACCCCCCTTGAGAAGGGAGAGAATTTTCCGCCGATGCGGGTCGGCCACGGCTTCCCAAACGCTCTGCATGATCACTCCTTTAGACATTTAGATAATTCTCTAAATATTGAATGTCAAGCAGACGGCGCAACAAAAGATGCACCGGGTGCCATTGCGGGCAAGAAAGATGCACCACACCACTCTTTTTACTTGTATTGCGGTATCCAAATACGCGATCCTGTGCTTGGAGAAATTCATTGGGGGAACAAAATCGATGTATAAATGGCTCATTTTTGCGGTTTTCGCCGCGCTTGCCACGCCCGTCGCCGTCATCGCTGAGGAAGAAACCACATCCACCGAAGTGACCGGCGAGACCGAATCTCAATTTACCGAGGAAGAATTGGCATATTTTGCCTGGGCCAATGAGTTCCAGGAAAGCCTGACACCGCAAACAGGCGTGATCGACCTGCCAGGTGGCTTTGCCAAACTGACCGTGCCGGAAAATTTTTATTATCTGTCGCCATCAGATGCCAAGCGCGTGCTCGAAGAGGCCTGGGGAAACCCGCCGCAAGAGGCGCCAAACCTGGGCATGCTGTTCCCTGTCGAGCACGACCCCTTTACCTATGGTTCTTGGGCGGTCGAAATCGACTTTGAAGAAGAAGGCTATGTCAAAGACGATGACGCCGAGGACATCGACTATGATGAACTTCTTGAACAGATGAAAAAGGACACCGCCGCCGCCAATCCGGATCGTGTCGCGGCTGGGTATGACGAAGTAGAGCTCGTCGGCTGGGCCGCACCACCCCACTACGACAAAGAAACCAAAAAGCTTTACTGGGCTAAGGAAATACACTTCTCCTCAATGGAGACAAACACCCTGAATTACAACATTCGAGTTTTGGGGCGAAAGGGCTACCTCCTCCTCAATTTCATCGCCGGCATGGAAGAGCTCGGCGAGATCGAAGGACAGTTGGATACAGTGCTTGCCATGGCTGAGTTCAAAGAGGGCAGCCAATACCGCGACTTTGATCCCGACATTGACAAGGTCGCCGCCTATGGCATTGGTGGATTAATCGCCGGCAAGGTATTGCTCAAATCGGGAATCATCGCTGGCGCCCTAGTCTTCTTAAAGAAATTCATCGTCATCATCGTTGTGGCGGTCGGTGGTTTCTTTGCGCGCATCTTCAAGCGCGGCAAAAAAGAAGAGGTGTGACCGGCGGAATTCGAAGGAACTTTAACCAAAGGCCCGGGTCATCACCGCGCCGAGGCGCCGGGCAAAATCTGTCGGATCGCTGAGCGGATCGCCCTCGATAATTTTGGCCTGGTCAAATAGCAAAAAGGCCGCATCTTCAAGATCGCTGGCGCCCGAGCCGCTGGCGGCTTTGCCCGCCAGCGCCTTGATCAGCGGATGATCCGGATTGATTTCCAGAACTTTGAGGCCAATGTCAGACTGATTGTGCTGCGCCAGGATTTTTTCCACCTGCAAATCAAGACCGCTGTCCCCGGCAACAAAACAAACCGGGCTTTCCGTCAGGCGATTTGATATACGCACATCGGCGACTTTGCCTTCGAGTGTAGTCTTCATGAACTGAGTAAGCGTTGCGATATCCGCACTCGCTTCCTCTGCGTCCTCGCCCTCTTTGGCATCCTTCTCAAGATCCGCCGCCCCTTTGGTGACCGACCGGAAAGATTTACCCTCATAACCCGGCACGCTTTGCGTCCAGAATCCATCAACAGCATCCGCAAGTAACAAGACCTCAAGCCCACGCACCTTATAGCCTTCAAGCTGTGGGCTGCGCGCAATCATTTCCGGGTCCGAGCCCGCCAGATAATAGATCGCCTCCTGACCCTCTTTCATGTCCGCCACATAATCTTTAAGGGTGCGCAGACCTTCTCCCCGGGTGGTTTTAAACCGCGCCACCTCCAAAAGATCACTTTGCCGCTCATAGTCCTCGTAAAGGCCTTCTTTGAGAACCGCGCCGAAATTTTGCCAAAAGGTGGCAAAGCCTTCCACGTCCTTTTCAGCCTTTTTGCCAAGCTCTGATATCAGCCGTTTTGTGAGCGCGCCGCGAATATTGGCAACCAGTGGATTGTTCTGCAGCATCTCGCGGCTCATGTTGAGCGGCATGTCCTGGCTGTCGACCACTCCGCGCATGAAGCGCAGATACCCCGGCAAGAGCGGCGCGTCTTCCGTAATAAAGACCCGATTGACATAAAGCTTCACCCGGTTGGCGCGCTTGGGATCAAAAAGATCAAAGGGCGCCATGGTCGGCACATAAAGAAGAACCGTATAGCTGTGCCGTCCTTCCGCCGTGTAATGAATATGAAACCAGGGCTCATCAAAGGCATGCGCCACATGGGCATAAAACTCTTTGTATTGCTCTTCGGAAATCTCGGACTTAGGGCGCGCCCACAAGGCGCTCGCCGTATTAAGCACATGATCTTCTTCGTCACCTGGACCCTTGAGTGTAACGGGGAGCGCCACGTGATCGGAATAGGTTTTCACCACCTGCGATAGGCGCACCGCTTCCAGAAAGTCGTCGTCCCCATCACGCACATGCATGACAATGGCGGTGCCGCGATCTGAAATGAGGAGATCTGTTTTTTCCACGGGCGCCAGCGTGAAGGCACCCGTGCCTTCCGACGACCAATGCCAGATCTCATCTGACCCGGCGCGGCGCGACGT
>SBHG01000182.1 GCA_006226305.1 Alphaproteobacteria bacterium
AGCGTGCCGCCGCGCGCGCTGGCCTGATAGGCGGTGAGGTCATTGCGACCCAATCGATTCGCCCAATAGGGCACGATCGAAGTGTGAACAGACCCTGTCACAGGGTCTTCCGGGATGCCGGCATAGGGCGCAAAAAAGCGGGACACACAGTCACGGCCCGATCCTTCGGCGGCTGGCGCCGTCACGATCAAAGCTTCGTTAAGGCCAATATTTTCAGCAGGGCGAAAATCAATCTCTGACAGCCGGAGCGCCAGAACATCTTCCTCTGACCCCAAAACGACAAAGGCATTGGTTTTGGCCACAAAGACTTCATCGACCGGTCGACCCAGCATATTTTGCCCAAGATCAGCATCTTCAATCGGGCGGATCGGCGTTGTGGGAAAATCCATCTCAATCAGCCCTTGCCCGCCACGACTGACAATCAGGGGACCGGAACGGGTGTGAAAGGTGAGTGTTTCAGCGCCCTCACCGTGATGGGCCCACAAGGCATGGGCGCTGGCCAGCGTCGCATGTCCGCACAAATCGACCTCTGTGCCCGGCGTGAACCATCGAAGATTGTAATGGCCTTCGCCCTTTTCGCCATTGCGCACCAAATACGCGGTTTCCGCCAGATTGTTTTCCATGGCGATATTTTGCATCAACGCATCGTTCATCCAGGCGTCGATAAGACAGACCGCTGCCGGATTACCGGCAAAGGGTTGATCGGTAAAAGCATCTATTTGGTGAAAAGTAAGTTCCATGGGGGGAGGTACTCCTTTTAATTCGGATACTCAATCATGTACATGAATTGATGATTGAGGGGTCCTTGACCCTTGCCCAATCCAGGTGCATTCGCAATGGCCTCAAAGACAAATTCTCGCGCTTGTGTGACCGCCTCACTTAACGCAAACCCTTGTGCAAGCAGGGTTACAAGCGCGGAAGAAAGGGCGCATCCGGTCCCATGTGTATTGGTACTATCAAGCCGCGGCGACATCATAACCTCAAGTGTGTCCTGTGTTGCCAGAACGTCAAAGACCTGTGGCCCCTTCAAATGACCCCCGGTCAAAAGAACCGTGTCGGGCCCAAATTCAAGGATTTTATCCGCCGCGCGCTTCATATCTTCGACATCATCGATTTGGAAGCCGGCAAGCGCCATCGCTTCGGGCACATTCGGTGTCACCAAATCTGAAAGCGGCAACAAAACTGTTTTGAAGCATTCAAATGCCGCGCCTGAAAGAAAAGGTGTCCCATCGCTGGCCGCCACAATGGGATCAACAACAAGCGGTGCTTCCTCTGCCCCATCAATCGCCGCCACGACCGCCTCGATTAAAGGTGCTGTGCGCAGCATCCCCACTTTGATGCCGTCGACACCGATATCTTCAAGGGGCAGGCGGATTTGCGCCGCCACCACGTCGGGATCCAAATCAACGATCTGGCCAATACCTTGCGTGTTCTGAGCAGTAATTGAGGTGATCGCGCTCATGGCATAACCGCCAAGCGCCGAAATGGTTTTAATATCGCCCTGTATACCTGCGCCACCACCGGAATCAGATCCGGCAATCGTCAGGATACGGACAGGTTTGTCCGTTGCCATGAAGATCTCGTCAATTGTCAGAAAAGCTCAAACAGAGCCAAAGCAATCAGGCCGCAGAACTTTCGATGACCTGACATATCTCGCCAACGACCGATTTGACAAGACTCTCGTCGTCCCCTTCCCCCATCACGCGGATCAAGGGTTCGGTGCCGGATTTGCGGATCACCAGGCGGCCAGATCCGTTCAACCGGCTTTCTCCCGCCTTAATGGCCTCCTGCACTTCCGGCAACTCCAAGGGTGGCCGCCCCTTGAACCGCACATTTTCAAGGATCTGCGGATAGGGATCGAAGAGATGGCAGGCTTCGCTCACCGGCTTACCGCTGCGCGACAGCACCGCCAGCACTTGAAGCGCGGCAATCAGCCCGTCGCCGGTCGTCGAAAAGTCTGACAGCACAATATGGCCTGATTGCTCGCCGCCGACATTGTAACCATGACGGCGCATGTGTTCGACCACATAGCGATCACCAACTTTTGTGCGGATGAGGTCCAATCCGAGCCCATTCAAGTAACGCTCAAGCCCGAGGTTCGACATAACCGTCGACACCACGCCAGGCGCCGAAAGCCGCCCGGCTTCCCCCCAGCTCTGGCCAACCAGGGCCATGAGCTGATCACCATCGATCAGACGGCCCTTCTCGTCGGCGATGAGCACGCGATCCGCATCGCCGTCAAGCGCAATGCCCAGATCAGCGCCTTCATCAATCACAGCCTTGCAGAGCTTATCAGGCTGGGTCGATCCACAGCCCTTGTTAATATTAAACCCGTTGGGGCTCACCCCGAGAGGAATAACTTCTGCCCCAAGCTCCCACAATACCGCTGGCGCCACTTTATAGGCCGCGCCATTGGCGCAATCGATTGCGATCTTCATACCGTCCAGACGGCGACGGCGCGGAAAAGTCGCTTTGGCAAATTCAATATAGCGTGCCTGTGCATCTTCAATCCGCTTCACGCGGCCAAGGGAATCCGGGGTCACCCGTGCGGATTCAATGCCATTGGCGATCAAATCCTCAATTTGTTCTTCCACATCATCGGAGAGTTTGTAGCCGTCGGGCCCAAAGAGCTTGATACCATTGTCTTCAAAGGAGTTATGGCTGGCCGAAATCATGACCCCCATATCCGCGCGCAGTGAGCGCGTCAGCATGGCCACGGCCGGTGTCGGCAGCGGACCGAAGAGAAAGACGTCCATGCCCACAGAGGTAAAGCCGGCCACCAGCGCCGGCTCGATCATATAGCCTGACAGACGTGTATCTTTGCCAATCACCACCCGGTGACGATGGTCACCGCGCGTAAAGATCTTGCCGGCGGCCATGCCCACTTTCAGCGCGATTTCGGCCGTCATCGGCGGTATGTTCGCCGTACCGCGAATCCCATCCGTGCCAAACAGCTTGTTGGCCATGTCATTTTCCCCAAAGAAATCAAACAATTGCAGCGAGGCTAGCACCTCTTTCCTATCATACCCTTACGCGCGCCGGGTAAACAGCCTTTAACCATGAATTTTGGGGTCAAATTAGTTTACAAGGCGGAATATTCGGAGAGCTTGGACGGTTTCCTGAACGTCGTGCACCCGAAAAATCTGAACCCCTTGCGCCGCGCCTTCAAGCACCGCCGCCAGAGACCCGCCCAGTCGATCGGCCTCCCCCTCGCCCTGAGACGCCATGGCCACAAAGCGTTTGCGCGAAGCGCCCAGAAGGATCGGCGTGCCGAGCCCATGGAAAAGGCTAAGCCCTCTTAAAAGCGCCAGATTATGCGCCAGTGTCTTGCCGAAGCCGATCCCCGGATCGACGATGATTTTCTCACGCGCGACCCCCGCAGCCACGGCCGCCTCAATACGGGCTTCCAGAAAGTCATAGATGTCCAGCAGCACATCCTCGTAGGTCGGCGCCTCCTGCATGGTTTTCGGGTCTCCTTGTGCATGCATAAGGATCACCGGCAAACCGAGGTCCGCTGCCACACCAGGAGAGCGCCCGTCAAATGTCAGGGCCGACACATCGTTTAGGAGAGCCGCGCCCGCTGCCGCCGCTTGCACCATCACATCCGGTTTGCGCGTATCGATGGAGACCAGAGCGCTGCCATTGAGGGCCTCCAAAACCGGCAGGACACGGTTGAGCTCCTTCTCGGCGGGAACCAGTTCTGAGCCGGGCCGTGTTGATTCACCGCCCACATCAACAATCGCCGCGCCTTCGGCCACCATAACCTCAGCGCGCGCCTTCGCCGCCTCAGCGCCGCGATAATCGCCGCCGTCGGAAAAACTGTCTGGCGTTACATTCAAGATGCCCATGACCACCGGTGCCTGCCAGTCAAAGCCAGCGATCGGCGCGCGCGGGACTGTCAAACGAACGCGCGCTTCCTCCCCCGGACGCCAATCAGAAACCGGCAACACTTGAAGGGTTTGCCCCCGGGCATGGAGGACCACATGGGTAAAGGCCAAGGGACCACCGGCCAGCGGCAAAGCCTCACCGCGTGCCATCAGCACCTCGGCGGCAGGCCCGGACACGAGGCCAATGGGTTGAACGTAGGTTTTGGTCATCGTGTGGTCTTAGCACGAAATGAAATCAATTTCCTTCTCCCCAGGGGAGATGGTGGCGGGCAAAGCGTGCCGGATGAGGGGTCTTTATGCCCCTCACCCGAAAGACTTTCGCCATTCGACCTCTCCCCAGGGAGAGGTGTGAAATTTTGAAATTCAACTCGGTTGCGGTTCCGGATCCAAGCCAGCCGCCGGGCGGCCCGACGTCGGCACAGAGCTTGTTGGCCCTTTCGGCTTGTCAGTCACCTCTTCGTCTTCACGGTCTGGCGACTTGCCTTTCAGAAGGTCGTCAATTTCTTCCCCGCTCAAAGTTTCATATTCGAGCAGGCCCTGAGCGATAATTTCCAACTGGTCCTTATGCTCAGTAATGATTTTTGTCGCAGTCTCGTAGCCCTCGTCGACAAAGCGCCGAATTTCAGAATCGATCTGCCGCGCGGTTTCATCAGACACATTTTGAGTTTGCGCGACGGAATGGCCGAGGAAAACCTCTTGCTGATTATCGCCATAGGCAAGCGGTCCCAGAAGATCGGACATGCCCCAACGGGTCACCATATCGCGAGCCAGTTTGGTCGCCGCCGAAATATCTGATGACGCGCCAGAGGACACTTCCTGATAGCCGAACATGATCTCTTCCGCCACACGGCCGCCCATCATGACCGCCAGACGAGAGGTCATCTGCTGACGCTTGTAGGAATAACGGTCCTTTTCCGGCAAATGCATAACCATGCCAAGCGCGCGGCCGCGCGGAATAATCGTCGCTTTGTGAATGGGATCGGATGCAGGCGTGTGAAGCAAAACCAGAGCGTGACCGGCTTCGTGATAGGCCGTCATTTTCTTTTCTTCTTCATCCATCACCATCGACCGACGTTCGGCGCCCATCATCACCTTGTCCTTGGCGTCCTCAAAATCCGCCATGGTCACCAGGCGCTTGCCGCGACGGGCCGCCAAAAGCGCCGCTTCGTTGACAAGGTTCGCCAGATCCGCGCCGGAAAACCCGGGCGTCCCCCGGGCAATGGTGCGGATATTGACATCCGGTGCCATTGGCACCTTGCGCGCATGGACGCGCAAAATCTTCTCGCGGCCAATAATATCCGGGTTCGGCACCACCACCTGGCGGTCAAAACGGCCCGGCCGCAAAAGCGCGGGGTCCAGCACATCCGGGCGGTTCGTCGCCGCGATCAGGATCACCCCGTCATTGGCTTCAAAGCCGTCCATCTCCACCAAAAGCTGGTTGAGGGTCTGTTCGCGTTCGTCATTGCCGCCGCCAAGACCGGCGCCGCGATGGCGACCCACCGCATCAATTTCATCGATGAAAACAATACACGGTGCATTGCGCTTGGCTTGCTCGAACATGTCACGCACACGGCTCGCGCCAACCCCGACAAACATCTCGACGAAGTCCGAACCGGAAATCGTAAAGAACGGCACATTGGCTTCGCCCGCAATCGCGCGCGCCAGCAAAGTTTTACCGGTCCCGGGAGGGCCGACAAGCAGTGCCCCTTTCGGGATCTTGCCGCCCAGCCGCTGAAATTTGTGCGGATCACGCAGAAACTCGACAATCTCTTCGAGTTCTTCTTTGGCCTCGTCAATACCGGCCACATCCTCGAAGGTGATCCGTCCCTGACCTTCGGTCAAAAGCTTGGCCTTGGACTTGCCAAAGCCCATGGCCTTGCCGTTGCCCGCCTGCATTTGCCGGAAGAAAAAGATCCAGACCGCCAGAATGACCGCCACTGGCAGGAGCGCCAGAAGAATCTGGCCAAACAGCCCTTGCTGTTCTTCTTCTTTGTTGGTGAAGGTCACGCCGCCTTCGCGAAGACGATCGATCAGAGCATCGTCATCACCCTTGTTGGTAACATACCGCTCACCGCTGGACGTCGTCACATAGACTTTCTCACCTTGGATAACGGCCTCGGAGATTTGATTGGAATCCACCTGATTGAGGAATTCACTGTATCCAACCTCCTGAGACCCTTGTATCTGGGCCGCATTCTGGAATTGATTGAACACAAAAAAGACCGCCAGACCGATGGCCAGCCAGATGATGATATTGCGCGTATTGTTCAACTTTGGGGGCTTCCTTGGGCAACAAGCGCAGATTTCCGCGCTCTTTTGACGAATTAAACCAGTTCTAATCGCTTTTCGGCAGGCAAACAACAGCGCCCGGACACGAAAAGTGACGAGTACCCTATCAGATAAGTCCTTTACGAGGGATTTCCAGTGGCAATCGGCAAGGTTGAGGGGCCTTTTTCACAGGCCCGGCCCAAGGAAATAGCCTTTGCCCGGTACATCGCCAAAACCCGTCCCCGGCACCGCCAGAAGCCGCTCCCGTTCCCAGAAAGCCGGCGCAGCGAGTAAGGCCCCACGGGGCACCCCGAGCGGGATAGCCTCTGGGGCCTCTGACTTAAGAAGGCGAAAACCCGCTTCGCCGAGAACGCCAAGAAAAAGCCCAGGCCGGCCCTCAACATCATAGAAATACCGCCCGTCCCAAACCCCTCTCCGGCGCTCGGCGCAAGAAAGGTCTATGGACTCCGGCAAGGGCCGCATTTCCCGCCAGATCAGCGCCTGCCAATTCTCCAAATGCACCGCGCAGTGATGCAAGGTCCAGTCACCCTGCCCCGCAATTTTAAGCTCCTGATAAAGTCGGTCCGCCTTTTCAAACCGGGGCCGATAGGCCCGCCCCGAAACCTGCCGCAACAACCGCGACAGGAGCCGACGCCCGATCTCATCGGGCAAGCGCGCCAGCCCCCGGCAGTCCAATTGCACGAAACCGAAGGGGCTCGTCGTCACAAGCTCCTCCTGCGCCGCATCGACCATTTCCTCAAGCGCCGCGCGGGCCTCCGCCATCCGTGCCGCTGTCCCCACAAGCCGCTCCCCGCTCAGGCCCAAGTCTTCAAGGCTGGCGCGCAGCTGCCTCACTTTGACCCGGTCAAAAGCAGGATTGAGATTGCTCGGGTCCTCCACAGCCTGAAGCCCGGCCTCGGCGACCAGGGCGCGCAGCTCCTCTTTTGAAAAACCCAGCAGCGGGCGCAATACCCGAACTCCCGGCGCTTCGCGCAAGGAGCGCTCGCCCGCCATGGCGCTCAGCCCATCCACCCCGCTGCCCCGGGCAAGCCGTAAGAGAAAGGTTTCCACCTGATCGTCAAAGTGATGCGCCACTAAAAGATCAGAATACTCATTTGCCAGACACCAATCGCCCAAGAGTCTGTAGCGTGCTTCGCGCGCCTCGGCCTGAAGGTTAGCCGCGGGCTTGTCGCCCCCCCAAACCAGAATGTCATGGGGAACCCCGAGCTCCGCGCAGATTTGCGCCACCACTTGCGCTTCGGCTGCCGCTTCAGCGCGCAGCCCATGATCCACCGTCAACCCGTGCACCTCACAGCCCACCTCGTCAGCAAAGCGCCGGGCAAGCAGCAGCAGCGCCAGGCTGTCCGGGCCACCCGAAACCGCCAGCGCCAGACGTCGCCCGGGGCCCAGCGCCGCGAGCGCCGCGAAAAATCTTTCCTCTGTCGGGGGGCCGATCAAACTTTAAAAACCTTTGCTGAAATACCAATAAGCTGAAATACCAATAAAAAGGCCACCCGGTTACCCGGATGGCCTTTTCTTTTAAATTCTTCTTGTCAGGGCGATCAATAACATCCGGCTTTCGCTTTTTCGTTCCTGGCGTTTTGTATGATCGTCTGCGGCGCATTGGGATAGCGGCGCGTGATCTCCGTAAAAGTCGTGCAGGCTTCTTTCGTCTGCCCCAGAGCAGCAAGCGACATGCCCAGCTTAAGCATGCTGTCGGCTGCCTTATTGCCATTGGGATAGGCCTTGACCCCTTCCAGGAAGGCCGAGGCCGCATCCGTATAGCGACCCTGGGTGTAGTAAACTTCACCAAGCCAATATTGCGCATTGGAGGCAAATTCAGAATCTTTGTGATCGGCAACAAAGGCCTTCATGGCTGCTTCCGCGCGGGCGTAGTCGCCACTGCGAACCAATGCCAGAGCCGCATCATATTCCGCCTTGATATCAGCCGCGCTGTCGCCAAGAGCATAAGGAACGCCAGGGCCGGAGGCGCTGCGCTCAGAAGAAGAGCTCCCCGAATTGGTCTGCGCCGAAGCTGCTGGCAAGGTCGGCCGCGTCGCCGCGGGTCGGCTTGCGGGGGCGCCCCCTTCAAGAGCCCGCAAACGATAGTCCACGTCTTCATTCAGCGCTGAAATCTCTGTCGCGTTCTGCTGAATCTTGAACTGAATTTCTTCAATCTGGCCGGTCAATTCACGAATTTGGGTTTCCATCTGATCAAGCCGCACCAGGATTGTCGACAGGGTTGGATCCCCCTGGGCTTCCGGCGAAAGGTTTGGCATAATCGAGATTGCGCCCGACCGCATGTCGGTGACTTCGCGCTCCAGCGCCTCAAGGCGCGTTTTCAGCTGATCAACCTCCGACCCACCAGACTGACCGAGAGCCGGCAAACTAAGCGCCCCCGCCATAATTCCAAGAGCAAGCACCCCCTTGCCCAGTGAACGCATACCTACCATGATCTTGTCCATCTCAAGTATTCTCAGAAATTTTCTTATTATTGCCCCACAACTAAGCCAAGAATAGGGCATTGATCGGCGAAAATCGAAATAAAAAGGCGCCCCACCGTTTTGGGCGGGGCGCCGCGGGAAATTCTGGAATGCGACCAGTCACATCCACGAATTAGGAGGACGGGCCATTCGTAACCGAAGTGACACCGTTCCGATTGATCGCCCAGCATTCTTCATTGGATGCAATGCATTCCGGACGCTCTTTGCCGTAGGAGATCGTTTCAACCCGGCTCGGATCGACACCCAGGCTCACCAGATAGTCTTTGACCGAATTGGCACGGCGCGCACCAAGCGCGAGGTTGTATTCGCGGGTGCCGCGTTCGTCGCAATTACCGGCAACACGTACCGTTGCGGACGGGTTTTGCATCAGCCAGGCTGCTTGCTGACCCAGCGCCGCCTGAGCCTGACCATTTAGGTCATAGCGATTGAAGGCGAAGTAAACATGGTCGCCGCGCGCGCCAACCGCATCAAGAAACGCCTCTTGGCTGCCGGCCGCATAAGACGGCCCGGTATCAACCGGACCTGTATTCGTATCCGAGCCACCAGCGCAGGCAGCGAGCATCATAACGCCCGCCAGCATCGCAACCAATTTACTGCTTTGAACCAAGTTCATTTCAAAAAACTCCTTTATTGGACATCATCCGAACAGATTGCTCGTTAACACTCTGGTAACTTTCCCGCCCATCCTAGCGGTCAATTATGAACGAAAAACAAACCTGCCTTCCCCTCAAACAACCTAATCCGGATCTTTGGTCCCTTTTTCTTGTTAAACCGTTTATCCCATGGGACTTTTCAGCCCGCTGACGACCTGCATCGCTTCCAAGGAGCGGACGCCCCGCCAAGCTGACAAGCTGCCGGAGAATTTACCTCTCCCGCGTCATTTGATCAAGGGCGACCATGCCGGATCCGAAGCATCTCCGGGCGTGGCAACCGGTCGCAGATTATAGCCGGTCAAATCCACAGACCACAGCCGCACCGTGCCGCCGCTGCCGTCGACTTCCGAAGGGGTTTGCCGGAAGAACATCAGTACTCGTCCATTGGGCGACCAGGTCGGTCCTTCGTCCAGGAAGCTTTCGGTGAGCAGCCGCTCGGTCTTGGGGTCGCCATCCGGGCGCATGACCCCGATATAGAACCGCCCTTTCAGGATCTTGGTAAAGGCAATGAGGTCGCCGCGCGGCGACCAGACCGGGGTCGCATATTTGCCCTCACCAAAGCTGATCCGCCGCACATCCGTGCCGTCCGAGCGCATTACATAGATTTGCTGGCGGCCTGAGCGGTCCGAGTTAAAGGTGATGTAGCGTCCATCCGGAGAATAGGAGGGTGAGGTGTCAATGGCTGGATGATCCGTCAACCGGGTCGACCGGCGCTTGACCAGATCCATGGTGTAAATGTCGGAATTCCCACGGCGCTCCAAGCTCATGATGATCTTGTCACCGCCCGGCGAAAAGCGCGGCGCAAAGGTCATGCCGGGGAAATCCCCCACCACTTCCTGCTGGCCCGTCTCGATGTTGAGCAGGAACACACGCGGATTGTCATTCACATAGGAAAGATAGGCGATCTCTTGGCTGGTCGGGCTGAAGCGCGGTGTCATGACCAGATTATTGCCATCGGTCAGGAAGGCCGAATTGAACCCGTCCTGATCCATAATGGCCAGGCGCTTGCGCCGATTGTTCTTCGGTCCGCTTTCTTGCACATAGACCACGCGGGTGTCGAAATAACCGGTTTCCCCGGTCAACCGCTCATAGATCTCATCAGAGATCAGGTGAGCCACGCGGCGATAGTTCTCCGGCGTGGTGTAATAGCGCTTGCCCACCATTTGCTGGTCCCGCACCACATCCCAAAGCCTGAACTCGACGCGGATCCGTCCATCATCCTGATAAACCACCTGGCCTGTTACAAGCGCATCGGAGTCAATAATCCGCCAGTCCTGGAACCGCGGCAGCGTATCGAAGTCGCTTGGGCGCTCAATGAAGGCGCGTGGATCGATCGGCTGAAACAGGCCGGAGCGCTTCAGGTTATTGGTGATGACACTCGCCAGGCTCGACCCGGCGGAGATTTCGCGGCGATCCTTGCCAATAAAGTCGGGTACGGCGATGGGCAGCGGATCGACGCGGCCTTCGGTAATGTCGACGTGCAGAGGCTCTTGCGCCTGCACCGGCGCCACCAAAAGGCCAAACAGGGCGATCAGGATGGCGCAACCCTTCATCCCATTGCAACGTTTCGTCTTTAGCTCAAGCATTCTGTCACTCCTTAAACTCTACTGTCCGATCATACTGGACGGATCAAAGGTAAATGTCACCACGCGCCAGCGCTCATACTTACTTTCAGGAAGCTGATCATAGGGCGCACATTTTTCCACCGCGCGCAGGGCCGCGCTTTCCGCCGCCTGTGCAAATGTATTTTTCGAGAAAGTGGACGTCCCGGCGCGAATGACTTCCGGCGCCGCTGCAAGTGTCCCATCGCGATTGAAATAGATTTTCAAATCGACAATCAATTCTTCGGGATTGGCCGCCCCAGCAGGCGGACGCCAGCAGGAGGCGATGGCATTTCTCAGATAATCAATCTCACTCATGGTGAGATCATTACCCGCCCCCACCTTTTGCCGGTCCTGATCCAGCTCGCTGCCAAAGAAATCTTCCATGGCATCCTCAAAATCGCTGGTCTCTTTCTTTTCTTCGGTCGGTGTTTTGTCAAGCAGGGCGGAAATCTTGTCGAAGTCAAAATCATTTTCGTTATCAGGCGCAGGAGGTTTGGGCTTGTGCCGAGGACGCGCCTTGGACGTTTTGTCTGCCTTAGGCTTGGGTTTGTCCTCCACCTTGGGCTCAGGTTTCTTTTCCTCTGGCTTGTCCTTCGGTAAAGCCGGCATAGCATCTTCAGGCACAGTTGTTTGCTGAACCTCTGGCTCGGGCGCAGCTTCTGCGAAGAGCTTTTCTTCCTTCGGCGCTTCTTGCGGCTCTTCCTTCACTTCTTCTGATTTGGCGACCACATTGGTTTCATCGGCCACCGTCAAAAGTTCAATCGGGATCACCTCAAAGCGTTCCTGGTCCGCCCATTTGGCCGGCAGCACCACCATCCCGGCGAGCACCGCCGCCAGGTGAAAAAGTGCTGAAAGTAAGAGACCAAGCTTCATGGGGAACGACGACCGTTTCTATTACCGTTTCTTGCCCGCAGCCGCTGTGCCACTCGGCATCGGGTCCGTCGGCAGCGCGAGCCGTTTAAAGCCGGCGGCATTCACATGGCCGAGCACGCGCATGACCTGACCGTAACTCACGGACTCATCAGCGCGGATATAAATGCCTTCCTCATAACCGTTCTCGGCAATCGCCAGGAGGCGCGGCACCAGCGAGTCCAGCTCAACCGGTGTTTCCTGCAGATAGACAATGCCGTCCGCATCAATGGTAATAGTCAGAGGCTCTTCAGACGACGTCAGAGGCGGCGCCTCTGT
>SBHG01000185.1 GCA_006226305.1 Alphaproteobacteria bacterium
GCAGCCGTCAACGTCGTCTTACCATGGTCAACGTGACCAATCGTTCCAATGTTGCAGTGCGGCTTATTGCGCTCAAACTTCTCTTTGGCCATTTTTCTCTCTCCGTAATCTATCGACTACTAAAAAACAGGTTACGCTAACTTCGCCTGCACCTCTTCGGCGACTGCCTGAGGTACTTGCTCGTAATGATCAAATTGCATGACATAGTTGGCACGTCCCTGCGTCATAGAACGCAGCGTGTTGACGTATCCAAACATGTTTGCCAGCGGCACCATGGCACTGATGACAGTGGCATTGCCGCGCGCTTCGGTACCGGAAATCTGGCCGCGACGGCTGTTCAGGTCCCCAATGACATCGCCCATGTATTCTTCAGGGGTGACAACTTCCACCTTCATGATCGGCTCAAGAAGCTTGGCGCCCGCTTTCGGGGCAGCTTCGCGGAACGCTGCACGCGCAGCGATCTCAAATGCCATCACAGAGGAGTCAACATCGTGGCTCGCGCCGTCAATCAGAGTAGCCTTAAAGTCGATCATCGGGAAGCCAGCCAGAACACCGTTGTCCTTGACGCTTTCAATACCCTTCTGAACGCCCGGAATATATTCACGCGGCACGGAACCACCCACAATCTTGCTCTCGAACTCAAACCCTGAGCCCGGCTCAAGCGGTTCGAAGATAAGCTTGACGCGGGCGAACTGGCCAGAACCACCGGTTTGCTTTTTGTGGGTGTAATCGATTTCCATCTGTTTGGTAATCGTTTCCCGGTAAGCCACTTGAGGCGCACCAACATTGGCGTCCACTTTGAACTCACGCCGCAGCCGATCCACAATAATATCAAGGTGAAGCTCACCCATGCCGGCAATCACGGTCTGGCCAGATTCCTCGTCCGTGTGAACTCGGAAGCTCGGATCTTCCTGGGCCAAACGCGACAGCGCCATCCCCAGCTTTTCCTGGTCACCCTTGGTCTTCGGCTCAACGGAGAGCTCAATCACCGGATCCGGGAACTCCATGCGCTCCAGGATCACCGGATGCGCAGGATCGCAAAGCGTGTCGCCTGTCGTGGTATTCTTCAGGCCAGCAAGAGCAATAATGTCGCCAGCGCGCGCTTCTTTAACGTCTTCGCGGCTATTGGAGTGCATTTCCAGCATCCGGCCGATACGTTCTTTGTTGTCCTTCACAGAGTTAAGAACAGAATCACCAGCCTTAAAGACACCGGAGTAAATCCGAACGAATGTCAGCGAACCAACAAACGGGTCATTCATGATCTTAAAAGCAAGACCCGCTGCCGGTGCATCGTCACTGGACTCGCGGGTCACGTCTTCTTCGGTTTTGACATCAATGCCCTTAATCGCCGGAACATCCAGCGGGCTCGGCATGTAATCGACAACGGCGTCAAGCATCGGCTGGACACCCTTGTTCTTAAATGCGGAACCGCAAAGCACCGGAACAAATACCAGGTTTTTGGTGCCCTTGTGGATGAGCGCCTTAAGCTCTTCTTCAGTCGGCTCTTCACCTTCCAGGTATTTTTCCATGGCGGCTTCGTCGACTTCAACAGCCGTCTCAATCATCTTTTCGCGGTATTCAGCAGCCTTGTCTTTCAGGTCGTCCGGAATATCAACATAGTCGAATTCAGCGCCCAGGCTTTCATCCCGCCAGATGATGGCTTGCATTTTGAGAAGATCGACAACGCCAGCAAAATTGCTCTCTGCGCCAACCGGCAGCTGGGTAACCAGCGGAGTTGCGCCCAGGCGGTCAACGATCATATCGACACAGCGATAGAAGTCCGCGCCCATGCGGTCCATCTTGTTGACAAAGCACATGCGCGGAACACGGTATTTGTCAGCCTGACGCCATACGGTTTCAGATTGCGGCTCAACACCGGCCACGGAATCAAAAACGGCCACTGCACCATCCAAAACGCGCAGAGACCGCTCTACTTCAATCGTGAAATCCACGTGACCAGGCGTATCAATAATGTTGATACGGTGATCGTTCCAGAAGCAGGTTGTCGCAGCAGAGGTAATCGTAATGCCCCGCTCCTGCTCCTGCTCCATCCAGTCCATGGTGGCCGCGCCATCATGCACTTCACCGATCTTGTGGCTACGACCGGTATAATAAAGAATACGCTCGGTCGTGGTTGTCTTACCGGCGTCAATATGGGCCATAATCCCAATATTTCGATATCGTTTGAGAGGGGTCTTGCGAGCCATCTGACTAAATCCTTTAACTCCGGCTTTCCGTTACCAGCGGTAATGCGAGAAGGCGCGGTTGGCATCCGCCATCTTGTGAGTGTCTTCGCGTTTCTTCACCGCAGAACCGCGATTTTGAGCAGCATCCATCAGCTCACCTGACAGACGGCTCTTCATGGTGTTTTCGTTCCGCTTACGAGCGGCACTGATGATCCAACGGATCGCCAGGGCTTGTTTGCGGTCAGACCGCACATCGACCGGAACCTGATAGGTCGCCCCACCAACCCGGCGCGAACGCACTTCAATCGAAGGCTTCACATTGTCCAGCGCTTCATGGAAGACAGCTAGCGGATCGGTTTTCATCTTGCCTTCGATTTCATCAAAGGCCCCATAAACAATTTGCTCAGCGACGGACTTCTTGCCATCGAGCATGAGCGAATTCATAAACTTGGTGAGCACGATATCCCCGAACTTCGGATCGGGAAGCGTATCTCTCTTTTCAGCAGCGTGACGACGAGACATCTAATTCTCTCCTTACTTCGGACGCTTGGCGCCGTATTTGGAACGACGCTGACGGCGATCTTTCACGCCCTGCGTATCCAGAACACCGCGAAGAATGTGGTAGCGAACCCCCGGAAGGTCTTTCACACGGCCGCCCCGGATCAGAACAACGGAGTGTTCCTGAAGGTTGTGACCTTCCCCAGGGATATAGCTGGTGACTTCAAAGCCGTTGGTCAGACGAACACGCGCCACTTTCCGCAGAGCCGAGTTCGGCTTCTTCGGGGTCGTCGTGTAAACCCGGGTGCAAACGCCGCGCTTCTGCGGGCAGGCTTCCAGAGCCGGAACTTTGTTTCGTTTGACCGGTGCCTTGCGCGGCTTCCGGATCAATTGGCTGATGGTAGGCATTCTGCTCTCACCTTTAAATTTCAATGGGTGATGTCGAGTCATGAGTCAAAGCGTGCAACCGCCGTCAGGAGCTCCTGAAAAGGCTGCGCACGCTCAAAGGTGCCAACCAAACCATGGCACCTAAACCAGAGGACCCCAGAAGTTACCCAAAGGGGTCATGCACCAAATCTTCAACATCTTTTCCTTGTCGCAGCGTCTAGAACGGGCTCGTCCTACAGCCTGCTGTTCAAAGGAGGCCCGGATATACTGGGTGCTTGGCCCTCCCGTCAACCAAAAACGGGGAAAAAACGGGAAAAACTTAAGCCAACGCCCCGTTTTCCCTGCGCCACATTGCAGCGCAACAAAAAAGGCCGCCTGACGCAATAATCAGGCGGCCTGAGAGCAAATTTCTTTGCGATTATTACGCGGAGGTTTCCTCTCCTTGCGCAGCCTCTTCAACGGCCACCTCTTCGGCAACCA
Organism: Alphaproteobacteria bacterium; assembly: GCA_006226305.1. Lineage (GTDB taxonomy): Bacteria > Pseudomonadota > Alphaproteobacteria > M2410 > M2410 > M2410. Next base: position 3,552 of record SBHG01000185.1, read on the forward strand.
CTTCTGGAGCCGGAAGCGCCTCTGCTGAGTCGATTTCCTTGGCCCGCGCAGCCAGAATGTCGGTGTCGCGGTCCTGGGCAATCTCCTTGTATTGGCTGAGCGCAGCCCCGGTGCCTGCCGGGATCAGGCGGCCCACAATGATGTTCTCCTTAAGGCCAATCAGATTGTCCACCTTGCCATTAACAGCGGCTTCGGTGAGCACCCGAGTGGTTTCCTGGAAGGACGCAGCTGAGAAGAACGACCGGGTCTGCAGGCTCGCCTTGGTGATCCCCAGAAGGATCGGATGACCTTCTGCCGGCTTGTGACCCTCTTTCTCGGCCCGCGCATTGATTTCCTGGTATTCCAGAAGGTCAACCTGCTCGCCCTTGATAAAGGTCGTCTCACCGCCATCGGTGATCTCGATCTTCTGCAGCATCTGGCGAACAATCACCTCAATGTGCTTGTCGTTGATACGCACGCCTTGCAGACGATAGACATCCTGGATTTCGTTGACGAGGTAGGCCGCCAGGCTTTCAACCCCATTAATCGCCAGGATATCGTGCGGCGCGGGATTACCGTCCATCAGGTACTCACCCTTTTCGATGAAATCCCCTTCCCGGACAGAAATATGCTTGCCCTTGGGCACCAGATATTCCGCGGTCTCCATTTCCTCGTCGTCGGGACGGATCACAATGCGGCGCTTATTCTTGTAATCACGACCAAACTCAACCGTACCGGAAATTTCGGCGATAATCGCGTGATCCTTTGGTCGGCGGGCTTCGAACAATTCCGCCACCCGCGGCAGACCACCGGTGATGTCCTTGTTCTTGGCGCCTTCCGTTGGGATCCGCGCCAGAGCGTCACCCGCATGAGCGTCAGAGCCATCCTCAACCGACAAGATCGCGTCCACCGGCAAGAGATAACGGGCGTCAGAGCCGTTTGGCAGTTTCATGACCTCGCCGTTTTCGTCGACCAGCGCAATCGCCGGCTTCAGGTCGGCGCCGCGGGTATTCGCCCGCCAGTCAACCACGACCTTGCTCGACACACCGGTCACTTCGTCAGCCACCTCGCGGATACAAACGCCATCAACCAGGTCTTCGAACTTCACGATACCGGTGACTTCCGTCAGAATCGGTAGCGTATAGGGGTCCCATTCGCCAAGACGCTGGCCGCGCTTGACCTTGTCCCCTTCGCTGACACGCAAACGTGTCCCGTAGGTAACCTTGTGAGAAGCCCGTTCTGTCCCCTTGTCGTCAACAATGATGACCTGGGTATTGCGGCCCATGATCACATTATCGCCCATGGAATCTTTCACCATGTTGGGGTTCTTGAACTGAACGGTTCCTTCCTGGGTCGCTTCAATGAAGGACTGGTCAGAAACCTGTGCCGTCCCGCCGATGTGGAACGTACGCATGGTGAGCTGGGTACCCGGCTCACCGATGGACTGGGCCGCGATAACACCCACGGCCTCGCCGATATTCACCGGCGTTCCGCGCGCCAGATCACGGCCATAGCACTTCGAACATACGCCCGTGCCCGTATCACAGGTCAGCACCGAACGGATCTTAACCGACGGCACACCGGCTTGCTCGATCTGGTCGGCGAGTACCTCGTTGATTTCCTCACCAGCCTTCACGATCACCGAGCCGCCTGCCGGGTCAACAACATCGACCGCCGCCGTCCGGCCCAGAACCCGCTCGCTCAGCGGATCCACAACCTCACCGCCCTCAACAACGGCAGCCACGGTCAGACCGTTTTCGGTCCCGCAATCGACTTCGGTGATGATGCAGTCCTGCGCCACATCCACAAGGCGGCGGGTCAGATAACCTGAGTTTGCCGTCTTCAAAGCCGTATCCGCCAGACCCTTCCGGGCACCGTGCGTGGAGTTAAAGTACTCAAGAACCGACAGACCTTCCTTAAAGTTGGAGATAATCGGCGTTTCGATGATCTCCCCGGACGGCTTGGCCATCAGGCCGCGCATACCGGCCAGCTGCTTCATCTGAGCCGCCGAACCCCGCGCCCCGGAGTGCGCCATCATGTAGATGGAATTCACTTCCAGATCCCGGCCCGTCACTTCATCCTTACTGGTCGATGAAATGCGTTGCATCATTTCATCCGCCACCCGCTCGGTGCAGCGTGCCCAGGCGTCAACAACCTTGTTGTATTTCTCGCGCTGAGTAATCAGACCATCGGCATATTGCTCCTCATATTCGCGAGCAATCGCACGGGTTTCCTCAACCAGGCCTTCTTTGGTTTCCGGAATGACCATGTCATCCTTACCAAAGGAGATACCGGCGCGGCAGGCTTCTTTAAAACCGATGCCCATAATCCGGTCACAGAACAGAACCGTCTCTTTCTGGCCGCAGTGACGATAAACCTCGTCAATGACCGAAGAAATCTCACGACGGGTGAGCAGCTTGTCGACAACAGCCAGGGGCAATTTTGCATTTTTCGGCAAAATTTCCGCAATACGCAGACGCCCTGGGGTCGTATCAATCAGCTTTGTTTCGAGTGAGCCGTCAGCATTGGCAACCTCAAAGCGGCATTTGATTTTGGAGTGCAACGTTACCGCACCCGCCTGCAGCGCGTGCTCAACCTCGGAAACATTGCCAAAGACCATACCTTCGCCCGGCTCGTTTTCCTTCATCAAGGTCATGTAATAAATGCCCAAAACGATATCCTGCGACGGCACGATAATCGGCTTACCATTGGCCGGGTGCAGAATGTTGTTGGTCGACATCATCAGTACCCGGGCCTCAAGCTGAGCTTCCAGCGACAGCGGCACGTGGACCGCCATCTGGTCCCCGTCAAAGTCAGCGTTAAAGGCGGTACAAACCAGCGGGTGTAGCTGAATGGCCTTACCTTCAATCAACACCGGCTCAAAAGCCTGAATACCCAAGCGGTGCAGCGTCGGCGCGCGGTTCAAGAGCACCGGATGCTCCCGGATCACTTCTTCCAGGATATCCCAAACTTCCGGACGCTCTTTCTCAACCAGTTTCTTGGCTTGCTTAACCGTGCCGGACAACCCTTTGGCGTCGAGGCGCGAATAGATAAACGGCTTGAACAGCTCCAATGCCATCTTCTTCGGCAAACCACATTGGTGCAGCTTCAGCTCCGGACCCACCACAATGACCGAACGGCCAGAATAGTCGACCCGCTTACCGAGCAAGTTCTGACGGAACCGGCCTTGCTTGCCTTTCAGCATGTCAGCCAGTGATTTCAACGGACGCTTGTTAGCCCCCGTGATCACCCGGCCGCGACGACCGTTGTCGAACAGCGCATCAACAGACTCTTGCAACATCCGCTTTTCGTTACGGATGATGATGTCCGGCGCACGCAGTTCAATGAGGCGTTTCAGACGGTTGTTCCGGTTGATCACCCGGCGATAAAGGTCATTCAGATCGGACGTCGCGAACCGGCCGCCGTCGAGCGGCACCAGCGGACGCAACTCCGGCGGAATAACCGGCACTACTTGCAGGATCATCCATTCAGGGCGGTTGCCTGAGTGGATAAAGGCTTCCAGAAGCTTCAAGCGCTTCACGAGTTTTTTCGGCTTCAATTCCGAAGTGGTTTCAGCGATCTCCTGACGAATGTTTTCGCATTCCTTTTCGAGATCAATGGACATCAGCATGTCGCGAATGGCTTCCGCGCCGATCCCGGCGGTGAAACTGTCCACGCCGTACTCATCCTGAGCGTCCATGAACTCTTCTTCCGAAAGAAGCTGGCCTTCTTTCAGCGGTGTCAGACCTGGCTCAATCACAACCCAGTTTTCGAAGTAAAGGATACGTTCCAGATCCTTCAGCATCATGTCGAGCATCAGACCAATACGGCTCGGCAATGATTTCAGGAACCAGATGTGAGCCACCGGCGAGGCCAGCTCAATATGGCCCATGCGCTCGCGGCGCACCTTTGAAAGGGTAACTTCAACACCGCATTTTTCGCAGACGATGCCTTTATACTTCATCCGCTTGTATTTGCCGCAAAGGCATTCGTAGTCCTTGATCGGACCGAAAATGCGGGCACAGAACAAACCGTCGCGCTCAGGCTTGAATGTCCGGTAGTTGATCGTTTCCGGCTTTTTGATCTCGCCATATGACCACGACAGAATTTGCTCCGGGCTCACCAGAGAAATTCGAATGCGATCAAATGTCGGGGCAACACTTGGTGTATTAAATACGTTTTGTACGTCTTGCCTCATGGAGTACTTCTCCTTAACTGGCGCTGGTCACGCCATTTTTCTTTCAAATCAAAATCGTCTTCAAACGATCAATTACTCAGCAGCTTCAACCGACTCGCCGTGACCCGACAAAAGCTCAACGTTGAGAGCCAGTGAACGCATTTCTTTCACAAGCACGTTAAAGCTTTCCGGGATACCCGCCTCGAAGGTGTCGTCGCCGCGAACTATGGCTTCATAAACCTTTGTCCGGCCAGCAACGTCATCCGACTTAACAGTGAGCATTTCCTGCAGCGTGTAAGCCGCGCCATAGGCTTCAAGCGCCCAGACTTCCATCTCACCAAAGCGCTGACCACCAAACTGCGCTTTACCACCCAGCGGCTGCTGGGTAACAAGTGAGTATGGGCCAATCGAACGGGCGTGGATCTTGTCATCGACCAGGTGGTGAAGCTTGAGCATGTAAATGTAACCCACGGTCACATCACGCGCGAACTTCTCACCCGTCCGGCCATCACGCAGGGTCACCTGCCCCGATGTGCTCAGGCCAGCTTTCTCCAGCATACCGTTGATGTCCATTTCCTTGGCGCCATCAAAAACAGGTGTTGCAATCGGAACACCGCGCTGCAGATTAGTCGCGAGCTCTTTCAACTCATCGCCATTCATGTCTTTGATATCCGTATCAAAGTCATAAACGTCGATCATCGAGTCTTTAAGCTCTTTAACCTTGCCACCACGGTTATAGGCTGCAAGCGCTTCTTTCACCTGCTCACCAAGACCCCGGCACGCCCAACCCAAATGGGTCTCCAGAATCTGTCCGACGTTCATCCGGCTCGGCACCCCGAGAGGGTTGAGCACGATGTCCACGGCAGTACCGTCTTCCAGGTAAGGCATGTCTTCCACCGGAATAATGCGGGAGATAACCCCCTTGTTCCCGTGACGACCAGCCATCTTGTCACCAGGCTGCAGCTTACGCTTCACCGCCACGAAGACTTTAACCATCTTCATGACGCCCGGCAGCAGCTCATCGCCCCGTTGCAGCTTCTCGACTTTGTCTTCGAAACGCGCCTGCAGGCGATCCTTGGCTTGCTCAAAGAGCTGACGCAAAGATTCAACTTCGCCCATGGACTTATCGTCGTCGACGGCAATTTCCCACCACTTGCTGCGCGGGACATCTGCCAGGACCATTTCAGAGACCTCGGCACCCTTGGAGACGCCTTCCGGACCAGAGACAACTTTCTTGCCTTCGAGCAGCCCCTGCAGACGGCCATAAATGTTGCGTTCAAGGATCGCGAGCTCGTCGTTGCGGTCCTTCGCGAGCGACTCAATTTCGTCCCGCTCGATCGCCATGGCCCGTTCGTCCTTGTCGATCCCGTGACGATTAAAGACGCGCACTTCGACAACCGTCCCGGCAACACCCGGAGGCAGTTTCAAAGACGTATCGCGAACATCTGATGCTTTTTCACCAAAAATAGCCCGCAGCAGCTTTTCTTCCGGCGTCATGGGCGACTCGCCCTTCGGCGTAATCTTACCGACCAGAATATCGCCCGGATGCACTTCTGCACCGATGTAGACAATACCGGCTTCGTCGAGGTTTTTCAGGGCCTCTTCGCCTACGTTGGGAATGTCGCGGGTGATTTCTTCCGGACCCAGCTTTGTGTCCCGCGCCATCACTTCAAATTCTTCGATGTGAATGGACGTGAACACGTCATCGCGCACGATGCGTTCCGAAATAAGGATCGAGTCCTCGAAGTTGTAACCGTTCCAAGGCATGAAGGCGACGAGCACATTGCGGCCCAGTGCCAATTCACCAAGATCGGTGGATGGGCCATCCGCAATAATGTCACCGGCCTTCACCCGGTCGCCCACCTTCACGATGGGGCGCTGGTTAATCGCCGTGTTTTGGTTCGAACGCTGGAATTTACGAAGGTTGTAAATATCAACGCCCGACTTGGAGGCATCCTTTTCTTCGGTTGCCCGCACCACGATCCGTGTCGCATCAACCTGATCGACGACGCCCGGGCGACGCGCAGCAACAGCAGCGCCGGAATCCCGTGCCACAACCGCTTCCATGCCTGTACCGACAAGCGGCGCATCCGCCCGCATCAGCGGAACCGCCTGACGTTGCATGTTCGAGCCCATGAGAGCCCGGTTCGCGTCATCGTTTTCCAGGAATGGAATAAGCGCTGCCGCAACCGATACAATCTGTTTCGGCGACACATCAACGAAGTCAACATTCTCAGGAGAGGTCACGATAAAGTCGCCGGCCTGACGCGCGGAAATCTGATCGCTCCCGAACTTGCCGTTCTTATCAATCTCCACATCCGCCTGAGCGATTGTGTACTTGCCTTCTTCCATGGCCGAAAGATAGACCACCTCATTGGAAACCTTGCCGCCTTCAACTTTGCGATACGGGCTTTCGATAAAGCCGTATTTGTTGACACGGGCATAGGTGGCCAGTGAGTTGATCAGGCCAATATTCGGACCTTCCGGCGTTTCAATCGGACAAATCCGGCCATAATGGGTCGGGTGTACGTCACGCACTTCAAAACCAGCGCGCTCGCGGGTCAAACCACCTGGACCCAACGCCGACAAGCGGCGTTTGTGCGTAATCTCGGAAAGCGGATTGGTTTGATCCATAAACTGGCTGAGCTGCGAGGAGCCAAAGAACTCTCGAACCGCTGCGGCAGCCGGTTTGGCATTGATCAGATCATGCGGCATGACCGTATCGATATCGACAGAACTCATGCGTTCCTTGATTGCCCGCTCCATACGAAGCAAGCCGATGCGGTATTGATTTTCCATCAATTCGCCGACCGAACGCACCCGGCGGTTACCCAGGTGGTCGATATCGTCGATTTCGCCGCGACCATCACGCAGGTCCACCAGCGTTTTGATAACCGCCAGAATGTCTTCCTTGCGCAAAACCCGAACCGTGTCTTCCGCGTCAAGGGACAAACGCATGTTCATCTTCACCCGGCCAACGGCAGAAAGGTCATAGCGCTCAGAGTCAAAAAACAAGCCGCTGAACAGAGCCTCTGCGGTCTCCAAGGTAGGCGGCTCGCCTGGGCGCATCACACGGTAGATATCAATGAGCGCCTGGTCACGGTTTTCAGCCTTATCCACCAACATGGTGTTGCGAATGAAGGCGCCCACATTCATGTGGTCGATATCCAATGTCTCAATGACCTTGAAGCCCGCCTCGACGAGTTCCTGGATCTTTTCAACGGTCAGTTCCTCACCGGCTTCGGCAAAAATCTCACCTGTTTCGGCATTGACCATGTCAACCGCGGCATAGCGGCCAGCCAATTCCTCTTCACTCACCAGAAGGTCTTTCAAACCTTCTTCTTCAAGCTTGCGAGCCAGGCGCGGTGTTACCTTGCGCCCCGCTTCAACAACAACTTTGCCGTCTTTGGCATTCACCAGGTCATGAGCCGCCTTAATGCCTTTCAGACGCTCGCCGTTAAACGGCGTTTGCCAGCCATTTTTGACCTTTTTGTATGAGACCGTGTCGTAGAAGAAATCAAGGATCTCTTCACTGTCCATACCCAGCGCATAAAGCAGCGAGGTGACCGGCAGCTTGCGACGGCGATCGATGCGCACATGGACAATGTCCTTGGCGTCAAATTCGAAATCGAGCCAGGACCCGCGATAAGGAATAACCCGCGCAGCGAACAGCAGCTTACCGGAAGAATGGGTTTTACCCTTGTCGTGATCAAAGAAGACACCCGGCGAACGGTGCATCTGGCTGACGATCACGCGCTCGGTGCCATTGACAACAAAGGTACCGTTCTCGGTCATCAGCGGCATGTCGCCCATGTAGACGTCTTGCTCTTTAATGTCTTTAACAGACTTGGCGCCCGTATCTTCGTCCACTTCAAAAACGATGAGTCGCAAAGTCACCTTCAGCGGAGCGGCATAGGTCAGGTCGCGTTGCTGACATTCCTCCACATCGAACTTCGGATCTTCATATTCATATTTGATGTATTCAAGCGTGGAGGTCTCCGAAAAATCAGAGATCGGGAACACGGACTTGAAAACAGCTTCCAGACCATTTTCGGTCCGGGTCGCAGGATCTACCTGCAAAAATTCATCATAGGACTTTTTCTGAACCTCAATGAGGTTCGGCATTTCGGTAACTTCAGTGATGCGACCAAAAGACTTCCGGATTCTCTTTCGACCAGTGAAGGACTGCGCCATTTCTGTTCCTCTCGCGACATCTACTCTGCCCAGA
>SBHG01000132.1 GCA_006226305.1 Alphaproteobacteria bacterium
CCGCCGCCGCCCATTTGCACCTGCACGTCCACATGGCGGGCCTCAATGCCGACAAAGGCAACGGTATCCACATGGGCGACGGTCATGGGTTTGGGTCAGCATCCTCGGAGTTGAAAATATGAACGCGCGAGCAAGGTTGTCATTCTCTACTATGGCACGAGTGGCAGGCTTGTCCACACTCGTTTGCGATTTCTCTCTTTAAGAGTGTTTTGACCGAAATTGGGATAGGGTATTGGCCATGATCTATGTCCTTGGCTTAATCAAACAGCTCATCCTGCCCCCGGCCCTCTTTATGGTCGGGCTTGTGGCGGCAGGCGTACTTTTATGGCGGGGGCGCGTGAGGGCAGCGCGCTGGCTGGGCGGCGTCTCTCTGGTGGCGCTCTGGCTGTTGTCGACGCCGTTGGTTTCCGATGGGCTGATGGGGCTTGCACAATGGGGGGTAGAGCCGCTCAGAGATCCGGGAGAGGCAGGCGCGATTGTGGTTCTTTCAGCCGGCGCCCAGGTACCGGCAACAGAATATGGCGCGGCGGCGGATGTAGATGCCATGACGCTGGAGCGGCTGAGATATGGCGCCCGGCTGGCGCGTGACACCCATCTGCCGGTGCTGGTGAGCGGTGGGAAATGGAGCCGGGAAGAGGTCAAACTGGCGCCGATGATGGCGCGGGTGCTGACCGATGACTTTGGCGTCGAAGAGGTCTGGCTTGAGGATCGCTCGCGGGCGACGCGCGGGAATGCCGCCTTTTCCGCGGAAGTGCTCAAGGCGCGGGGCGTGACAACCGTTTTGCTGGTGACCCATGCTTGGCACATGAAGCGGGCCCAGGCGGTCTTTGAGCGGGAGGGGCTTGTTGTTATTCCCGCGCCAACGGCTTTTGAGCATCCAGGGCATTTCGGGCTCGGCAGCCTGTTTCCCCAGGCCAAAGCCCTGCACCGCAGCTATTACGCGGCCCACGAACTGGTAGGGCGGGTGTGGTATGCGCTACTCGGCTAAAATTCACCAATAGTGGCTGACCCCGAAGTTGGTACCACATTTGGGGTCAGGTACTTTTCTTGGTATCAATCACATCCCAGATCAGGACGGCGATGTCGTTGCCGCCGAAACGCCTCACTTCCTGAATACCGGTCGGTGAAGTGACATTAATTTCGGTGAGGAAATTGCCAATCACATCGATGCCGACAAAAATAAGGCCTTGTTCCTTCAGCGCCGGACCGATGGCGGCGCAGATTTCGCGGTCGCGGGGGGTCAGATCCACGGCCTCGGCGCGACCGCCGACATGGAGGTTGGAGCGGGTCTCCCCCTCAGCCGGAATGCGGTTGATGGCGCCAGCGGGCTCGCCGTCGACCAGGATGATGCGCTTGTCGCCATTGGCGACGTCCGGCACGAAGGCCTGGGCAATGAGCGGCTCGCGAAATTGCAACGAAAACATTTCCAGGAGCGACTGAAAATTGCCGTCATCGGGCTTGACCCGGAACACACCCGCCCCGCCATTGCCGTAGAGCGGTTTGAGGATGATGTCCTTGTGCTCGGCGCGAAAAGCGCGGATCTCTTCTTCGTCGGAGGTGATCAAGGTCGGCGGCAAGAGCCCTTCAAAATGCGTCACGAAAAGTTTTTCCGGTGCGTTGCGCACGGAGGCCGGATCGTTGACCACCAGGGTCTTGGGGTGAATGTGTTCAAGGATATGGGTTGCCGTGATGTAGGCCATGTCGAAAGGCGGGTCCTGACGCATGAGCACCACATCAAATTCCGACAGATCGACCACCTCCTCATCGCCGAAGGTGACATGATTGCCGCGCTCGCGGCGCAGGCTGATCGCCCTCCCCCGTGCCAGAACCCTGCCGTCTTTAAAACTCAGATGCTTGGGTAGATAAAAGAAGAGTTGATGGCCGCGCGCTTCGGCCTCAAGCCCGAGGGCAAAGGAGGAATCGGCGTCGATGTCGATCCCTTCAACCGGATCCATCTGAATGGCGACTTTGAGTGACATGCGAGTTCCTTTTAAGGCTGCCAGGCGTTGGCCAAATGTCTGAAACGTCCTGACGGCGCGACTAAAATGGCGTCAAATCTCAAACGCAGATTTGCGGGGGTTGTCTTCCGGGTCAAGTAGGTTTCAGCGGCTTTGTGAATTCTGCGCATTTGTGTTTCATGGATGGCGAAAGCGGCATCGTTCAAATTGGCGCGGTGTTTGACCTCAACAAAGACAAGCAAATGCCTACGACGGGCGATGAGATCAATTTCACCGCTTGGACATTTATATCGCCGCTCCAAAATGCGAAACCCTTTCAAACGCAAGACCCAGGCGGCCAGGGTTTCCGCCCAGAGGCCGCCGCGATAGGCCTTTTGTTTTTTGGCGCGCGGGTCGGTCATGGCGCGTCATTTTTCTTGAGCGCAAGAGCCAGATCATAAACATCGGAGCGCTTCCAGCCGCTTTCGCGGGTGACTTCAGCGACCGCATCTTTCAACGACACCTCGTTTAAGAGTTCTGACAGTCGGTCACGGATTTGTTCTTTTGAAAACTCAGCGCGCTTTCCCGGTGCCTCGACAACTATGACAATTTCCCCCTTGGGGGCACCCTCTTCTTCATAGGCCTTTGCCAGTTCGCTCAAGGTGCCTTTGCGGACCTCTTCAAATTTTTTGGTGAGCTCTCGAGCCACGGCTGAGGGACGCGCCCCAAGAACCGCTTCCATATCCTTTAGGCTGGCGGCAAGGCGTTTGGGCGACTCGTAAAAGATGAGCGTAGCCGGAACCTCTTTGACGGTTTCAAGTTCGCTCAAACGCGCCTGATGTTTGGGCGGCAAGAATCCACAAAAGAAAAACCGGTCCGTCGCCAGGCCCGATAAAAGCAGTCCGGTGAGCGCCGCGCTGGCGCCCGGACAATGGGTGACGAAGTGTCCGGCCGCCGCCATGTCACGGGCGAGGCGAAACCCGGGATCGGAAATGGCGGGCGTGCCCGCATCGGAGACCAGCGCCACCACCTCGCCCTTTTCCAACCGCGCGGCAATCTTGGGGCGCATTCTCGCCGCATTATGCTCGTGATAGGGCTCTAGTTTCTGCCGGATGCCATATAGGCTTAAAAGCTTGGAAGTGACGCGGGTATCCTCGCAATAAAGCACATCTGCCGTGGCAAGCAGGCCCAGCGCCCGCAGCGTAATGTCTGAGGCATGACCGATGGGCGTGGCGACCAGATAAAGCCCCGGCACTGGTTTTTCAGGGCTCAAGGCCTCCAGAACCCGGTGGCGCGCCCGCCCGGCACCCCGCATATTTAGGTCAGAAGGGTCTGTGCTCATGGGTTCAGATGCCTGTTTTTGACTATTTGGCGTTGTCGGTCCTGGCCCGCTTCTTTACACTTGCCGGGCACGGGAGGGGTGTTGCGGTGCGCTTTGACAGAATAGGCGACGCATCGCGGCTTTGGGGATTAACAGAACACTATCTTAACCTTGGATGGCTATTTGAGGAAAGGCCTCAAACATTCAAGGGACAGACCAAGGGATTGATGGCGACATGACAGGAACAGGTCATTTCATGAGACGTATGGTTCAAGGCGCAAGTTTGGGACTTGTCTCCTTTATGCTTTATGCCTGCGGCACGGATGGCACGCCGCGCCCCAACGCGACGACTGTTCACCAGGCGCCAACCCGGCTGCCTTCGATTTCGGATCGCGATAAATTGAAAATTCCGCATCTGGGTGACAAGTCGGCGGTTCGGGTCGCCATTTTGTTGCCGCTGACTAATTCCCAGAACACCGTGGAGGCCGTGGGTGAGGCGCTTCTTAATTCAGCGCAACTGGCGCTGTTTGAAATCGGCAATCCGAATGTGGTGCTGATCCCGAAGGATACGCAAGGCACCCCCGAAGGCGCGCGGCAGGTGGCCGAAGAGGCCATTGATGAAGGGGCGGATATTATTCTGGGGCCGCTCTTTGCCGGATCGGTGCGTACAGCCGGTGCGGTGGCCCGCGCCCGCCACGTGCCGATGATTGCCTTTTCAACGGATCGAACCGTGGGCGGCGACGGCGTTTATCTTATGTCCTTCCTGCCAGAGCAAGAGGTCAAGCGGGTGACCGATTACGCCATGACCGAAGGCTATTATTCTTTCGCGGGGCTGGTACCGCAAAGCGCTTACGGAGATCGGGTGCGCTCGGCGTTTCAACAGGTTGTCTCCGACAAGGGCGGCGTGATCACCCAGCTGCAAAGCTATCCGCGCAATGCGGAGCAGATGTTTGCCCCCGCCCGGATCGTGGCGGAATACGATGACCGCAAGGCCAACTTAAAACGCCGCAAGGCCTCGGACGAAGCCTATGACCCGAACAAACCGCTTGATGCGGCGGCGGGCTCATTGGTCTATGACCCTGAAACCGGGGAGCTGAAAGCGGCGGACCCGGAAACCCTGGCGCAAATGCGCTCGCCCAACCGGGAGACCTGGGGCGGGGTTTCCTATCAGGCGATTTTGCTGGCGGAAGGCGGCACCATGCTGCGCAGTCTGGCGCCGCTCATGCCCTATTTTGATGTGGATCCGCGCAAGACAAAATTTTTAGGAACCGGGCTTTGGGATGATCCGACCCTTGGCAAAGAGCCGTCATTGGTGGGGGGCTGGTTCGCGGCGCCGCAGCCGGACATGCACGACGCTTATACGGCGCGCTATGAAAGCTCCTTCTCGGCAACCCCGCCGCGCATTTCGAGCCTGTCCTTCGATGCGGTGGCGCTGGTCGCATCCCTCGCCCGACTGCCGGAGCGGGACCGGTTTTCCGCGGCGACTTTGAGCAACCCCAATGGATTTGCCGGGATTGACGGCATTTTCCGCTTCCTGCCCGATGGTGGCACGGAGCGAGGCCTGGCGGTGCTGCAAGTGCAGCCGGATGGACTTGTCGTCATTGATCCGGCGCCGAAAACCTTTGAAAAGCCCCGCAGCGACGCCATGTTTGGACCTCTTGAAGGGGGCGATGCCACCACCGATTACGAGGGTCTTGGCTATTAATACAGCTAAAAATATACCTTAAGGTGTATATTGGCATTCTGCTCTTTTAGGTATGTTTTTTGGACAAGGGGGTCTAAAATGACCCCATGCCGATCCGTGCCTTAAGGGTTCTTCGTTCCTCTTTTGCCGCTCTTGCTGTTGTCCTCTTCAGCCTTCCGAGTGGGCCCGCCCATGCGGCCCCGGCAGAAGCCCTTGTGGCCTGCGGCCATCTTCTGGCCCATGGCGGGCCACCGCAAAAAGCCAATCGCCGATCAGAGCTCTATTTCTGTCGTACCGGTTATGTGGGCTATATGAACCCGGACACTCATGTGGCGGACTGGGTGGTTGAGCTGTTAACCCCCGACCGGCTTGAAGAGGTGGTTCCCCGGCGCGGTAGTTTTAAACCGGAAGAGCAGTTGCCGGTGCTCTATCAAACCAAAACAGGAGCCTATACCTGGTCGGGCTTTGTGCGCGGCCATTTGGCGCCGGCGGACAATATGCGGTTTTCAAAACTGGCCATGAAGGAAAGCTTTTATCTTGCCAATGTGGCGCCGCAGCTTGGCTCTTCGTTTAACGGCAGCAAATGGAAGAGCCTTGAACAACTGTCGCAAGGCTGGGCGAGAGCGCGGCCGGTTTTGGTTATCATTACTGGCACGCATTTTGAGGCAAATCCTCAGCGCCTTATTTCTTATTCTGCCAAGCCGAACAAGACGAACCAGCCGACAGATCTTCTGGTGCCAGATGGCTTTTACAAAATCATCTATGCGCCGGTTGAGAACAAAGCGATCGCCTTTTACTTTCCGCATGAAAGTTTGACCGACAAAAACCTTAAAGACTTTCGAACCTCTATTGACGCATTGGAGGACAAGACGGGCTACGATTTTTTTGCCGCTTATGACGATGCGGTGGAAGCTGGTTTTGAAACCGACACCTCGCAAATGTGGGAATAACGCCTAAATTAAACACCATAAAGCCCTCATCCTGAGGCGCCCAAAGCGTCTCGAAGCATGAGGGTTTGGCGTTGGGTTCATTGGCTTCCGCGAGCGCGGTGGTTTTTGATGTTATTCTTGGGCGTTTAAAACAACCGCCGCACCACTTCCGAAATCAACGTATTAAGTACAAGGCGGCCTTCTGTGGTCGCTGCCAAGGTGTTTTCATCTTGCTCGATCAAACCTTCCGTTTCGAGGTCCTGCAGAGCACCCCAGTTCAAGGGCGTCCCGGCCAGTGCGCCCGCGCGATCTTTCGAAATGCCCTCCCGAAGGCGAAGCCCCATGAGAAGATATTCCTGAGCCTGGATCTCCGGCGGTATTTCGCACTCTTCAACCAGACCCTGGCCTTGACGATTGACCGCCTCCATCCACTTTGCGGGTAAGAGTTCCGTTTCCGTGGCAAAGCGCTTACCGCCCTGGCTGAGGCGGCCATGGGCGCCCGGTCCCACGCCCATATAATCGCCGTAGCGCCAATAGGTCAGGTTATGGCGCCCTTCCGCGCCCGGCTTGGCATAGTTGGAAACTTCATAAGCGGCAAGACCCGCCTCGTTGCAGAGATGCTCAGTCATCTCATAGAGCCGCCGGGCGACTTCTTCCTCTGGCAAGGTCAGCGCACCTTTATCGAAAAGCATTTGAAAAGGCGTGCCGGGCTCGATGGTCAATTGATAAAGCGAAAGATGGTCGGCGGCAAAGCTAAGTGCCTTTTCAAGTTCTGCTTCCCAGGCCGCCTCGGATTGTCCGGGCCGCGCGTAAATGAGATCAAAACTGAGGCGCGGGAAGATTTCACGCGCCAATTGGACCGCGCCCAGAGCTTCGTCCACCGTGTGAAGGCGCCCAAGATTCTTAAGGTCCTCAGGCACCAATGACTGAACCCCCAAAGACAGCCGGTTTACCCCCGCCGCGCGGTAGGCCTTAAAACGTTCCGCCTCAACGGAGGTGGGATTGGCCTCCAAGGTAATTTCTACGTCCGATGCGATGGACCAAAGTGATGAAATTTCATCCAAGACAGTGGCAACGGTTTCGCCCGCCATCAAGCTGGGGGTGCCGCCGCCAAAAAAGATCGACGTGACCTCGCGGGTATCCTGCCTATCGCTCAGTGTACGGAGTTCTTTACAGAGCGCCTCTGCCCAGGCGCGCTGATCAATGTCGCGCACAACGTGAGAATTAAAATCGCAATAGGGACACTTGGCGAGGCAGAAGGGCCAATGGACATAAATACCAAAGCCG
Source organism: Alphaproteobacteria bacterium (assembly GCA_006226305.1). GTDB lineage: Bacteria > Pseudomonadota > Alphaproteobacteria > M2410 > M2410 > M2410. The sequence continues at coordinate 7,159 of SBHG01000132.1, forward strand.
GGACTTGAGACGGTGGTCACTCAGCCCTCGCGACCCGAAAAGCAGGCCTTGATCAAACCCTGAAAGGCGCGCGCGCGGTGGCTGATGGCGTGTTTTTCAGCCGGGTCAATTTCGGCGAAGGTCTTGGTCATATCTTCGGCGACAAACATGGGGTCATAGCCAAAGCCGCGATTGCCGCGCGGCGGATAGACAATCTTGCCCTCTACCTTGCCAACAAAGGTTTCGGTGTGACCATCCGGCCAGGCGAGACATAACGCGCAGGCAAAATGGGCGCCGCGGTCGCGGGCATCGTAAGCGCGTGCCTTGGACAAGGCTTCTTGTAATTTTTCCATGGCGAGATTGAAGTTTTTCGATTCGCCGCCCCAACGCGCGGAATAGACACCCGGCTCACCGCCAAGCGCGTCGACACAAAGGCCGCTGTCATCGGCCAGCGCGGGCAGGTTTGCGCCCCTGGCCGCCGCCAGGGCCTTGATTTTGGCGTTGGCTTCAAAGGTGGTGCCGGTTTCTTCCGGCTCGGCGAGCCCGAGATCGCCCGCTGAGACCGCTGTCACCCCAAAGGGTGCCAAAAGTTCGGTGATTTCTTTCACCTTGCCTTTGTTGTGACTGGCAACCACCAGTTTGTCGCCATCAAATTGTCGGGTCATGGACGCGTCTCGTTTAAGGATTGCAGCCAAGCTTTCGTTTGGCGGGGATGGGTGAAGGTTAGGACTTTCTTGGTCGCTTGAACACTCTCAATCAAAGCCCTTGTCTTGGGGGTCTTCTCGCGGCGGAAATTCCAGGTGTAGACCAGAAATTCCCAATCGAATTTTTCAGGGCAGTCGGGTCCCATATCAGGGCGAACTACACCCTTCTTTGTGAGCACACGCTTGATCACGCGGCCAACATGAATACGGCGCGGATAATCGAGATGGATAAGCGTGTCAGAAAATTTGAGGCGCTTCTCGAGGTAGTTACTGTAATTGCCATCAACGATCCAGCTCGGTTGCTTAAGCTCGGCTTCCAGACGCGCGCTGAAATCTTCTGGCGTGCTCTCCACCCATCCGGGCTGCCAATAGAGCTTGTCGAGATGGATGACCGGGAGGCAGAGCGCTTCTCCAAGGCTGGCGGCTAGGGTCGATTTGCCCGCGCCGCAGGGGCCCAAAATGAGAATGCGCTCCATGGGATCCCCTTTAGTCGAGGCCGAGAGCCTGGGCTTGCAGACCCCCCAATTCGCCAATGCCTTTTTTGGCAAGGCGCATCAGCTCGGCAAAATTTTCTTCCGAAAAAGGTTCGCCTTCCGCCGTGCCTTGAATTTCGACAATGCCGCCCTTGCCGGTCATGACAAAATTGGCGTCGGTCTCGGCGGTGGAGTCTTCGGCATAATCAAGATCAAGCACCGGCGTGCCCTGATAGATGCCGCAGGAAATCGCCGCCACGGAATCAAGGATCGGATTGGTTTCAAGAAGCCCCTTCATCTGCAGTTTGCGCACCGCTTCATAGAGCGCCACATAGGCGCCGGTGATAGAGGCGGTGCGAGTGCCGCCATCGGCCTGGATGACATCGCAGTCGATGGTGATCTGGCGCTCACCGAGTTTTTCCATGTCGACCACCGCGCGCAGGGACCGGCCGATGAGACGCTGGATCTCCTGGGTGCGGCCGGACTGTTTGCCCGCAGAGGCTTCGCGGCGCATGCGCTCGCCGGTCGAGCGCGGCAGCATGCCATATTCGGCGGTGACCCAGCCCTTGCCCTGACCGCGCAAAAAGGGCGGCACCCGCTCTTCCACGCTGGCGGTGCAAATCACATGGGTATTGCCCGCTTTGACCAGACAAGAGCCCTCCGCATGGAGGGAAAAGCCTGGCTGGAGGGTGATTGCCCGCATTTCATCGGCGGCTCGGCCTGAAGGTCGCATGTCTTTTTCTAATTTCCTTGTTGGATCGCAGGGGTGGTTGGTTGTGGTTCTACCCGGAGAGCGCAATTGACGCAATCGCCGAGCGTGCCTAAATATGACGGATATGAGCCTGACTTCTCTTGAAAGCCTGAATGCGCGCAGCCGCGAGATTTTCCGCCTGATCGTGGAAAACTATCTGGAAACCGGCGAACCGGTGGGCTCGCGCACCCTAAGCCAGGCGCTGCCGATCTCTTTGTCGGCGGCGTCGATCCGCAATGTCATGTCGGATCTGGAGCGGCTCGGACTGCTTACATCCCCCCACGCAAGCGCCGGACGGCTGCCGAGCCAATCGGGGCTGCGGCTCTTTGTCGACGGCCTTTTGGAGGTGGGCGATCTGGCGCGCGAAGAGCGTGAAAGCATTGAAAGCGAGATCGCGGCGCGCGGGCGCAATTTCGATGAAATTCTGCGCGAGGCGACCACCCGGCTGTCCGGCCTGTCGCGCTGCGCCGGCCTCGTGGTGACCCCAAAGCATGAAGGCACGATCAAGCATATCGAATTTGTCCCGACCGGTACGGGGCGGGCACTGGTGGTGCTGGTCTTTGAAGATGGCTCTGTCGAAAACCGTCTGGCGAGCCTGCCGCAAGGGGTGACCCCCTCGTCGCTTATTCAGGCGGCCAATTTTCTGACGACAAAATTTGCCGGCAAGACCCTCACTCAGGCCAAGGCGGAAATTGAAAAAGAGCTTGCCGCGCAGCGGGCCACCCTCGACGCCCTTTCGCAAGAGGCGGTGCGGGCCGGCATGGCGGTTTGGAGCGGCGCGGGGGAAGGCTCAGATCGCTCGCTCATCGTGCGCGGTCAGGCCAATTTGCTTGAAGATATGGCGGCGGCAGAAGATCTGGAACGCATTCGCATGCTGTTTGAGGACCTGGAAAAGCAAAATGAGCTGATGCAGCTCCTGGATCTGGCCGAACGGGGCGACGGGGTCAAGATCTTCATCGGCTCGGAAACGAATTTATTTTCGCTGTCGGGTTCATCTGTGGTGGTTTCTCCCTATATGGATCATGAGCAAAAGATCGTCGGCGTGGTCGGCGTGATCGGGCCGACCCGGCTGAACTACGCCCGGATTATCCCGATGGTCGATTTTACGGCCAAAACCATTGGAAGACTGTTGGGTTGAGTCCGGATTTCCTGTAAGGAAGCGCCTGCTTCGCCGAAACAGGCTCCAAAACGTATAAGGTTTGACGAATCATGAGTGACGCCAAGGAAAACGATAAGCGCCCGGAAGACGCCCCTGAGGAAGAAGTCTCTCCGCAAGCGGCTGAGGAAGCGGCCCCCGAGCAAGCCGCCAATGACTTGTCTGCCGCGGACGAAATGCAGGAGGCTCTGGAGGCTGGCTCAAAAACCTATGAAGAGCTTCTGGAAGAAAATGCCGCTCTGAAAGACCGGCTGTTGCGCGCCATGGCCGAAGCAGAGAACATCCGTCGCCGCGCAGCGCGCGAAAAACAGGAAGCCTCGAAATTCGGCATTTCCAATTTCGCCAAGGATCTGGTGGATGTGGCCGACAATCTGCGCCGGGCTATGACGTCCATCCCGGAAGATGCCGAAGAGGCTCAGCTGGAGGCGGTGAAAAATCTGCTTTTGGGCATCCGGATGACCGACAAGGAACTGCACACGGTGCTGGAGCGCCATTCGGTGACCGTGGTTCATCCGGAAGGTGAGAAATTTAACCCGAATTTCCATCAGGCCATCGCCGAGATCCCCAGCGAAACCCACGACAAAGGCCATGTGGTGGATGTGGTTCAGACCGGTTATTTGATCGGCGACCGGGTGCTGCGCCCGGCCATGGTGACGGTTTCCAAGGGAAAATAGGCTGCCCACCGGCTTGTGACCGGTGAACAGGGCTAGTGACATCGGGTTTACAGACGCCTTGGCGCCGCCGCCCTAAATTTGGTTCCAGTTCGTGAAAAGCCCCTTTGGGGGGCGGCTTGAAAAGGGAACCAAATCCGATGACCTATACCAATCCAAGACCTGTGGCTCTGTCGCTCATCGCCAGCGCCTCCCTCTTTGCGCTTCTCACCTGCCCGGCCCATGCGGCTGGCACCAGCCAAGCGCGTGATGTTGGCGCTTTCACAGAGATCAGCCAGCGCGGCTCGGTTGATGTGGAGATCACTGTCGGCAAAAGCCAATCCGTTACTGTTTATGCTGACGATGAGGACATTGATCGCATTATCACTGAAGTTAAGGGTGATGAACTGATCATCCGACAAAAGAAAAACACCACGCTGAAATTCTGGGGCCGCAAAGCGGGCCCCCGTGTGGTGATCACCGTGCCGAGCCTTGAAGGCTTTGAATCGCAAGGCTCTGGCGATGCTGAAATCAAGGGTCTTAAAGGCAGTCACTTCGAATTGCAGCAACAAGGCTCAGGAGATGTGTCGCTCGCCGGAACCGTTGAAAAGGCGGACCTGAGATCGCATGGAAGCGGCGACCTTGATGGCAGAGATTTTAGCGCGGGCAGCTTTGACGTAGTCAGCCACGGTTCGGGCGACATCAGCTTTTCCGGACTGAAAACCACCGACGTCGATTACTCCAGTCACGGCTCAGGGGATCTGGCGATCTCGGGCAGCTGCGCGACATTTGCACTGGATTCCATGGGCAGCGGCGACATTGAGGCCAACAACTTCAAATGCAAAGACGTGCGCGTTTCCAGCATGGGCTCGGCCAATATTTCGGTCTTTGCCAGCGGCGAGATTGAAGTCTCTATTATGGGCTCAGGCGACGTTGACATTTATGGCGGCGGCCGCCTGACCAAGAGCCGGACGCACGGTTCTGGAGACATAGATATTCACTGATTTTCCCGGGGCGATCCCCCCTATCGCCTTGTTCCCTAAGACTCCTGCGCTGATGC
>SBHG01000139.1 GCA_006226305.1 Alphaproteobacteria bacterium
TGAGGCGCACCATAGCCATTGCCGGCAAGGAGTTTCGTCAATTGCGCCGGGATCGGTTAACGGGCGGCATGGTGGTGGGCATCCCGATCCTGCAGATCATCCTGTTCGGTTATGCCATCAACATGGACGTGCGACATCTGCCGATCGCTGTGGCCGATCAGGCTGGCACGAGCCTTTCCAGGCAGGTGGTCCAGGACATCGTGGCCAGTCAAGTGGTCGACCTGGCTTATATTGTTGGGTCCGGCGAAGAGATCGAGACTTTGCTTCAGGAGGGCAAGGTAACGGCGGGCCTCTTGATTCCACCGGATTTTGAGCGGCGACTGCAAGATCCCTCGCGCGCGGCGGGCCAACTCATGGTCGACGCCAGTGATCCGGTGATCAGCGGCATTGCTCAGCGCCTTCAAAGTCTTGTGCCCTCGGGTGAGAATGCGCCTGAGGCTCTCTCGGAGAAGACCGCGCCGTTTTTTGAAATCCGTGCCTTCTATAATCCCGAACGCCGAACTGAAGTGCAGATCGTACCGGGGCTCATTGGTGTCATTTTAACGCTCACGATGGTGCTTTTTACCTCCGTCGCGCTGGTGCGCGAGAAAGAGCGGGGCAATATTGAGTTTTTGATCACAACGCCGGTCCGCTCAATTGAACTCATGATCGGCAAGATCACGCCCTATATCCTGATCGGGCTCATCCAGGTCGCGCTTATTCTCTCAGTGGGTGATCTATTGTTTGATGTGCCGATCAGGGGGTCGCTGGTCGATCTTTATCTCGGCGCGTTGGCTTTTGTCGCCGCATCTCTCACCCTGGGCCTTTTGATTTCAACCTTTGCCAGCAGCCAGTTTCAGGCCTTTCAGATGACCTTGCTCATCTTTTTGCCATCGCTTTTATTGTCGGGCTTCATGTTCCCTTTTGACGGCATGCCAAAATGGGCGCAGGTCATTGCGGAGATCCTGCCGCTCACCCACTTCCTTCGCATCGTGCGCGGCATCATGCTGCGCGGCGCGGAACTGTGCCAGCTCGCGGGCGACGTCTGGGCTATCCTCGCCTTTTTTGCGGTGACGATGATCTTGTCGATCCTGACGTTCCGCAAACGATTGGACTAACCAACCTGACGTCCTTTGCCATCCCAATAGGGTGCGCGAAGCTCGCGGCGGAGCACCTTGCCGGATGGATTGCGCGGCAAAACATCAATAAAGTCGATGGATTTCGGAGTCTTATACCCGGCAATGAGTGTGCGAGTGTGAGCGATGATTTCCTCAGCACTGGCGCTGGCGTCAGGCTTTAGAACGACGATCCCCTTTACGGCTTCACCCCATTTTTCATCCGGCACACCGATTACAGCCGCATCCGCTACCGCGGGATGGGCAAAGAGGGCATTTTCAACCTCGGCCGGATAAACATTTTCGCCGCCCGAAATAATCATGTCTTTCACCCGGTCGTGAATAAAGACATAGCCATCCTTATCCAGAAAGCCTGCGTCGCCTGTGTGAAACCAATCGTCTACGACAGTTTCTTTTGTCGCATCAGGTTTGTTCCAATAGCCCTTCATGATACAGGGCGAACGCAAAATGATTTCGCCGACATCGCCTTGCGCCACGTCTTCGCCGTTGTCGTCAACGATGCGAATTTCCACATGCGGGTTTGCTTTGCCGCAGGATCTCAGCTTTCCGCGCGCCGGATCATGATCCTCCGGCGGCAGCGATGTGCCAGCCCCGGTTGTTTCGGTTAGGCCATAGACTTGAATAAAATCACAGCCAAAGCGCTTTTGTGCACGTAACAAGACATCTTCCGCGATGGGCGAGGCGCCATAAATGATGTTTTTCAGGCTTGAGGTGTTCACATCATCGATATTGGGCTGATTGAGAAGCATCAATATGACAGCAGGCACCATAAAGGCGTGATTGATCTTATAGGTCTCGATCAGGCGCAAAATCTCCTGCGGATCGACGTCCTTCAATATCACGTTCGTGCATCCTTGCCAGATCCCCAGTAATCCAATGTTGACACCGGCCACATGAAAAAGCGGCATGGCGACGAGGCTCACCTCGCCCTCCTGCCAGTTCGCCCAACCGCCATGCTCGGCTTGATAGAGCACATCCGCATAATTGGCATTGGTCAGCTGAACGCCTTTGGGGTATCCCGTCGTCCCGCTGGTATAGAGCTGAATAACATCATCTTCCGCTGATTTGGGGAGTTTGGGGTCTTTCGCGTCATGAGACTCGCGCCAGTCATCGAAAGAAATCCAGGTTTCGTGGCCGCCGTCCATCGCAATCACTTTGCGCACAGAAGGGCAATCAGGTAGCACCTTTCCGACAACCTCGTAAAAGTCCTCTGTGACAAACAGAATTTCTGTTTTGGAGTCGTTGAGCACATAGGCGACTTCCGGCCCTGCCAGGCGCCAATTGACCCCCACCACCACGCCGTTGGCTTTAAAGGCGCCGCCCAGCATTTCAAAATAGCCGGAATTATTCTTGCCCATGTAGCCAATTCGCGAATCCGGCTTGCACCCTTCGGCAATCAGGCCTTGAGCGCACTGATTGGCGCGTTCGTTCAGTTCAGCATAGGTCGTGCTGACGCCTTGGTAGATTTGCGCCACTGTATCGGGTGTTTGTTCTGCCCGCTTGCTGTAAAGCTCTTCCGCGAATTCTACATGTAAAAACGCCATGGGACCTCCCTTTCCAATGACAGAGCAAGAGATGATATCTTGGAGAGGTGTGTCGATGAGGTCAAGCAGAAGCGGTCAGGCAAGGCGCCTTTACGGGCGATACTCAGCCCATGTGCGCGGCGTCTCGCTGATCCTCACGCAAGAGGTCTCGGGCCAGCGTTCTTTACACCAGTCAAAAAGCCATTTAGCGAGCACCTCCGAGGTCGTGCTGTCATGACCAAGGGCCTCATTGAGATGCTTGTGGTCAAGGGTGGTGTCGATGAAGTCTTTCAAAGGTTTCAGTTCGTGGTAGTCGCGAACAAATCCAATGTCGCTAAGGGTCTCTCCACTCAGCTCGACTTCCACAACATAATTGTGGCCATGCAATTTAGCGCAGGGGTGGGTTTCCGGCAGGCCCCCGATGAAATGGGAAGCTGAAAAATCAAACCGCTTGGAAATCCTGTACATGGCGCGCCGCCTCGGCAAAAGAGTTGTCAAAAGTCGCCCGTCTCAAACGACAAATCGGGCACAAGGTCAAGTTTTATTCCTCAATCCACATAAAGCGGCTGGGATGAGCGTCGTAAATATTGTCTTCATACCCGCGTACATGGGTCGACACGAGATTACCAGTCACTGAATAATTAATGGGCGCAACAGGGAAATCCTTCAGCATCAACGCCTCGGCTTCGGCCATTTTAGCGTAGCGCGGGCCGATTTGCGGGATCGGAAAGGCTTTCGCCATAAGCGCGTCATAGGCCGGGTTTTTGTAGCGCGAACTGTTGCCGATCGTATTGTCGGAGAGGAACAGTTCCAGGAAGATTTCCGGCCCTGAGGATCCCACAAAACCAGCCCCCGCCACCACATAATTACCGCTATCGATGTCCGCATAATGGGTTTTAAGCTCGGTCGAGTGAATTTTGCCGTCGACCCCAATGGCCTTCCACATGGCTGAAATCGCCACCGCGCCGCGCTTGCGATCCGGGCTCGCGCGCACCCGGAAATCGAAGGATAGGGGGTTCAGGTCGTTAAAACCCGCGTCGTCAAGAAGCGCGCGGGCCAACTCCCGCCGCTCAGCAAGCGGTAAGTCCGCATAATCCATGACCGGCGTTGGATAGTCGCGTATTGCCGCCGGCACAAAACTCACAGCCGGTTGCTCGCCTTTTTTCATGATTTTATCGGCGTAGGTTTGCCGATCGATGGCAATCGCCAGCGCCGTGCGCACCCGCTTGTCGTCAAACGGGGCGATGGAGGTATTAAAGACGATATAATTAATGGCCGGATAGGCACTGAGCCGGGTCTCGGCGGCCAGCTGATCTTTTAAAAAATCAATCTTGTGCGAAGGAACCCCGGAAACGAAATCAAGCTCACCGGCGCGGAAGCGTTTCAGGGCCGATTCGGAGTTTTCACTCGGATAGTAGATCACTTCATCCAGCTTGATCTGATCGGCTTCGATGAAATTGGGGTTTTTGGCAAGCACAATACGGTCGTTCGGGCTCCATTCCTTCAACAGGAACGGACCGCTTCCCACATAATGTTCCGGCTTGGTCCAGGCATCACCGTATTGTGCGACCACCGCGCGCGGTATCGGAGCAAACCACACAGAGCTGATCGTGTTGAGAAACTGGGGTTCGGGCCGCCACAGCCTGATCTCTACCGTCGCGCGGTCGAGGGCCCGCACACCGAGTTCCTCTGGCAATTTGTCCCCTTGATGAACGGCCTGGGCATTTTCGATCATATAAACAAAAGCCGCTGCCTGGCTGGCGGTGGCTGGCGTATAAAGTCGCTGGATACCGGCGACATAGTCATCTGCCGTTATCGGCGTGCCGTCTGACCATTCAAGTCCGTCCCGGAGATAAAAAGTATAGACCAGACCGTCATCGCTGATGTCCCAATGGGAAGCCCCGCCGGGAATTTCCAGGCCATTGGCGTCTCCCGCGACCAGTGGTAAGACCATATCACCGATGATAACCTGGTCCGGCACGATGTTGGCTTTTTGCGGGTCAAGCGTGTCGGGTTCCGACGCGTTGCCGCGATGCAGGGTCGTGCGGGCCTCTGCCGCCTGAAGGCTCAAGATGGGCGCCGCGATCAGGCATGCTATGACGAGCAATAGCTGTCGTGTTTTTGAAAAATTCATGACCCTAAAGACACCTTCTAGCTTGGGCTGATGAGAGGTAGGCCCTTTTCTTCCCACGCGCGGATGCCGCCTGTTACATGCCAGGCATCAAGCCCTGCGTCGCGTGCGGCCTGCACGGCCATGGCTGAGCGTTCCCCATAGGCACAATAAAAGATCAGCTTTGCATTGCGCGCTTCGACCAGCGTGCGCAGCATTCCGCCGACACTGACATTTTCCTGAAGGTCGCCATATGGCGCGTGAACGGAAAATTCAATAATGCCGTGCTTCGAGCGCTCTTTGTCGTCCCTGAGATCTGCCAGGACATAAGAAGTTGTCCCGCTTATCTCGGCCGCTTCCTCCGGTGTAAAGGCCCAGCCGCGCCTTGCGAGCTCATCCTGGCTGATCCCAATATGCAAATTGGCAGGCACGGCAACATCCATCATTTTGGGATTTGCAAGCTTTAGGTGGCTCATGAGCTCCACATATTCCGCTTCAGATGAAACCTGGAGCCTCGGGTTGTGTCGGATCTCTTCACCAATGGTGCTGACCGTGTCCCCCTTATAGTCGTGCCCGGGGTAAACGAGCGTATCTTCGGGCAGCTTCAACAGCTTATTGAACAGCGAGTCGTATTGATCCTTGGCGTTACCATTTTGAAAGTCGGTTCGCCCCGTGCCGCGAATAAAGAGCGTGTCCCCGGTAAATACCCGATCCTCCATGAGGAACGAGTAGCTGTCTGATGTGTGACCCGGTGTATAAAGAGCGGTAAGCTGAATGCCATCCACATCAATAGCATCTCCATCTTCCACCCGCATCGACACAACGTCCACCTCAGACTGTGCGCCCATCACCGTGATGCAATGGGTGCGGTCCCGCAAGGCGCCAAGCCCGGTTATATGATCCGCATGCACATGGGTGTCGAGCGCTTTGACAAGTTTGACGTCAAGCTCGCTAAGGAGCGCCAGATAGCGATCCACCTTTTCAAGGACAGGATCTATGATCAAGGCTTCGCCGCCCTCCCGGCTCGCCAGAAGGTAGGTGTAAGTGTAAGAGCTGTGATCAAACAGTTGGCGAAAAATCATCGATCTCACTCCGTTAGGGGGGAGGACATTAAAGGAAGCCAAAAAGGTATCTCAATTTCGACCGTTTGTCCTGCTGCCTTGATCGGCACACCGCGTTGGCGCGCCGCTTCCCAGCGATCAAGGCGGATAAGACCAAGCCCCAGACCGCCGCACGATGAAAGAAGCGTGCCGATTTCCGATGTCCCGCCTGTGAGAGGCAAGGGTCCCTCCGGTAGATCCTCTGTACACGACAACGGCAGAAGTCGCTTGCGCAGTGTGGTCTTGTGTTTTGTCCGGGCGGTCACTTCCTGGCCGATAAAACAGCCCTTGGTGAAGCTGACACCGTTGAGTTCCGCAAAATTGCTCTCCAGCGCAAAGCTGGCATCCGGCGGCAGATCTTTTGATCCGTTGGGCAGGCCGAGTTTCAATCTCGCCTGATCATAGGCCTCCGGATTGCCAAACTCTATGTCCGCATAATCGAGCTCTTCCTCAATTTTGGCCACATTGCCAATGACCCGCACGCCGATCATGGCAAGGCGCGGGTCAACAAATGCAATACCGCCAAGCGCAGGGTGGGCTGAGCCCGCCACTCGCTCGGCCAGACCGGATGCCTCCACTGAACGAGGCCCGAAAAGAGCAACCACACCCAGGTTTTCCATTTCTGCGATGTCGACCGATGAGCGCAGCTTGTAGAGCATCAAGCGCTTGATGAGGTCATCCTTTCTTGCCGCCTCGCAATCGATCAGAATGTCCTCACCGGATTGCACAAGAAAGAAATCGAAAAGTAGTTTGCCTTGGGGTGTCAAAAGCGCGCTGTAAAGGGCGCGTGAGGGGCTCAGAAGGTCAATGTCTTGCGTGACAAGACCTTGCAGCCAACCATGGGCATCACTGCCGTTGATTTTTAGGACCGCGCGATCCGGGAGAGGGGAGGCAAGTGACATTGAGACGGACATCCTTTCAGGGCGTGTGCTCGGTGACGCATTCAGTGTGGTCAGAAAGTATTTCAATCACGCGACAATTGGAAATCGCTCCTCCCGCGCATTGGTCGACCATTCGGGATAGCTCTGTTTGTAGGGCCTGCAGGCGAAGGATCTTGCGGTTGACCTCGCCCAGGTGTTGCGATGCGATCTGGTCGGCTTCCGCGCAGGACATATCCGGTTTGTCCTGCAACTCGAGCAGTTCGCGCACATCATTGAGGGAGAATCCCAGATCTCTTGCATGCCGGATAAAGGCCAGCCGGTCCACATGGGTTTTGGAATAGAGCCGCTGATTGCCTTCTGAGCGATGCGGTGCGGGCATCAGGCCAATCTGCTCATAGTAGCGTACGGTCTGCACGTTTACGCCGCTGGCTTGTGCCAGCGGCCCAATAGTGAATTGTCCTTCCACAGGAAAAAACCTCTTGAATCTATAGTTACTGTAGATTGTAGGTTTTGGGGTGAGGAATCAAGTAACCCCTGTGTGATCTCCACAAAAAGGGGCATTGGAGAAAGTCATGAGTGGTTGTCAATGCGAAGACCAAGTCTTTGACGGTATGTCCGATGGGTATCGGCGTATTCTCTGGGTTGTGATCGCAATCAATGCGTCCATGTTTTTCGTCGAGCTGGCCGCCGGGATCACCGCCAACTCAATGTCATTGCAGGCTGACGCGCTCGATTTTCTGGGCGATTCGGCCACCTATTTGATTTCTCTGCTTGTTATTGGCCGCGCCCAGTCCATTCGTTCAAAGGCGGCGCTGTTTAAAGGTCTTAGCCTCGCCGTTCTTGCGACCTGGGTGCTGGGCTCTACTTTTTATCGCATTTTGATTCTTGAGCAGCCAAATCAGGTGGTCATGGGCTGGGTTGGCGCCGCGGCACTGGTCGCCAACCTCGCGAGCGTCCTTTTGCTCCTGAAATACCGCGACGGCGACGCCAATGTTCGCTCCGTCTGGCTGTGTAGCCGCAACGATGCCATTGGCAATGTGGCGGTCATCTTGGCGGCCATTGCCGTGGGCCAGTTGGCCTCTGCCTGGCCCGATCTCATCGTCGCTCTGGTCATGGCGAGCCTATTTTTCACCTCTTCCGTCAAGATTTGTCGCCAGGCCCTCGGGGAACTAAAAGCCAGCGCCGCTGAGTGACTTGAGTGACTGGCGAAGCTCTGCGCACTACCTTATAAATCTGAGGGTAGGGAATCGGCCCCGGTGGCAGAAGACGCGAAACAAACTGAATGTCCGGATTTGCAGGCATACTATCCGATCAGGGAGGTCCGCCTTCCGAGGCGCAAATGGCGGCCATGGCCCGCAGCTTGCGCCATCGCGGCGCGGACGAAGACGGTGATTATTCCACCGGCGGATTTGCTGTTTCCCATTCGCGGTTGGTCACCCGCTACTTCGAAGCGGACGAGCAACCGCTGTTTGACTCACAGGGCGCGGTATTGGTTGCGGACGCTGAATTTTCAGTCATTGAAAGCGGCGCTGCACTCTCCAACCCCATTGCGCGATATCGGGAGTTTGGCCCTGCGTTTGCTGAACAGATACCCGGCTCCTTTGCGCTGGCGCTTTATGACCCGACAGGCAGGACCATCCTTTTGGCGCGGGATCGCTTCGGCACGCGCCCGCTCTATTATGCTGAACTGAAAGACGGTTTCATTTTCGCCTCGGAAATTTCCGCGCTTCTGGCCTCCGGGCTGATCACGCAAGAGCTGGACCCTGAGCAGGTGGATCAGTTTTTGCAGCTCCAGTTCAATTGTGGACGGCGAACCGTCTATCAAAAAATTCAGCGTGTTCTGCCCGGGGAAACCATTATCGCTCAAAACGGTAAGGTGGTGGATCGTATTCGAAGAGAAATCCTGCCGCGTGGCGGCGTCAACCGTTATACCCAGGAGCGGGCCCTCAGCGAGTTGACGAATGCGCTCAACCACAGCTTTGACCTCTGCCTCGAACGAGAAGAACCGATGGGGATCTTTTTTTCCGGGGACATTGAAACAGCCGTGCTACTGGATGCGATCCATGAGCTGGGACGTCAGGCACCAAGGATCTACTCGCCTTCTATTGAAGGGCCGCGCGGAGAATTTGACCGCGAGAGAACCGATTACTATGCAAGCCAGCTCGGTGTTGAGGTCAACCGGATCGACATCACCCCGCAAAGCTTTTGGAATGACACCCCCTCGATCATTAAAGCAATGGACGACCCCGTCGCTGATTATTCCATTCTTTATGCCTATAACGTGGCGCGGGAGGCGGCCAGTGACGTAAAGATCATGCTCTCTGCCACTGGCGCCAATGAGATTTTTGCCGGGCGCAGCCGATATCGCCGAGCGCTAAGACCGTTCTGGCTTGGCGGGCGCGGCATGTATTCCCGCGGGTTCATGGAGGAGCTTGAACTTCTGCGCGAAGAACGTTCAGGCTGGCGGGACGCCATCGGCGCGGCTCAAAACCGTATCAACCCGGTGGTTTACACACGTCTGCAGCAGGTCCAGGGCATCGATATGGGGGATTGGCTTGCCAACAATCTGCTCACTATGTACGACCGCTGCTATGGCCGCCATTCCATTGAGATGCGCTATCCCTATCTTGATGATCAAGTTGTCGATTTTGCCTTCCGTCTACAAGACAAGCAAAAGATTGCTAATGGGCTCGGCAAGGCCCTTTTGAGGACACGCCTGCAGCAAAAATATGCCCAGCCCATCGTCATGCGGCGCTCACGTCTGTCCTCAATTCCGGTACGAGAGTGGATGGCCCCACGCGCGGGCATTTTGGGGCCATTGGTGGCAAACCAGGAGGGCATCAAGGCCATGTGCAGGCCGGATCAGGTCGAGGCGTTGTTTTCTTCGGTCGACGGCTCAAAAAACAAGCGACAGGGTTTGGCAGCCTGGCAACTTTTGTACTATGCCTTGTGGCACAGAATACATATCGAGGGCGCCGCCCATGAGGGGACAATCCTTGATATTCTTGAAACCCGCTAAGCGAAAGGGAGCCCGGCGTGGCCCGCACATTTGATCTTATCCTGAAGAACGGCACTGTGGTGAACCATGATGGGCGCCAGGAAACCAATATTGGCGTGACCAAGGGCAAGATCGCCGAGATCGGACCACTCCAGGATGCTGACGCGCAAGAGGTTGTGGATCTGCAGGGGCTGCATGTGCTGCCCGGGGTTATCGACACCCAGGTCCATATGCGTGAACCGGGCGTCGAATATAAAGAGGATCTGGAGGCGGGCGGCCGCGCCGCTGTACTGGGCGGCGTGACGGCGGTTTTTGAAATGCCCAACACAAAGCCCACCACGGATACCGCCGAGGCGCTGGAAGACAAACTCGCCCGAGCGCGCCACCGCATGTACTGTGACCATGCATTTTATATCGGTGCCACCAGCCGCAATGTTGACCAATTGGCCGAGCTTGAAAGCCTCCCTGGCGCGGCGGGCATCAAGGTCTTTATGGGGTCCTCAACCGGCTCACTGCTCGTCGCCGAGGATGAGGCGGTAGAGGCTGTCTTGAGGAACGGCCGTCGCCGGGTTGCCATCCACTCAGAGGATGAATTTCGCTTGCAAGAGCGCAAGGGGCTTGCTGAAGAGGGCAATGTCTTGACCCATCCATGGGTGCGTGATGCCGAGGCAGCTGTCATCTGTACCAACCGCCTGATTGCTCTGGCCCGCAAAACCGGCCGCCGCATCCATGTTCTCCACATTTCAACAGCCGATGAAATGCCAATCCTGGCAGCACATAAGGATATTGCCACGGTTGAGACAACGCCGCAGCACCTCACGCTCTTCGCGCCAGACTGCTACGAAGAGCTGGGGACCCTGGCTCAGATGAACCCACCCATCCGCACTAAAGAGCATCGCGAAGGCATTTGGAGGGGGCTCGAGCAGGGCATCGTCGATGTCATCGGGTCTGATCATGCGCCCCACACCCTGGAAGAAAAGCAGGGCACCTATCCCAATACGCCTTCAGGCATGCCGGGCGTCCAGACCCTGGTGCCGATCATGCTAGATCATGTCAACGCCGGGCGTCTTAGCCTTGAGCGCTTTGTCGATCTTACCTCTCACGGCGCCAACCGCACCTTTGGGATTGCTGGCAAGGGGCGTTTGGCAGTCGGCTATGATGCGGATTTTACAATTGTCGACCTGAAAGCCAAACGCACCATCGACAACAATTGGATTGCGTCGAAATGCGGGTGGACACCTTTCCATGGGCGTCAGGTGACGGGCTGGCCCATTGGCACCATTGTGCGCGGTCACAAGGTCATGTGGGAAGACGAAATTATCGGAACGGCCCCCGGCGAACCAATCCGTTTTCAGGAAACGCTGAAGCCTTGAAACCGGGGCAATGAGCCATAGACGCTCAAGCGTATCCATGTATTATGATCCTCAAAAAAACGGGGCTCTCGATAGGTCCCGCGATAAAATACGGGAGAAGCTGTTGTGAGCGATACCTTCAGGGCGCTGCTGATTGAAAAGACGGAGGGCGGGCAGACTGTCTCCGAGAAAGATCTCAAACTTACTGATCTTATGGATGGGGATGTGTTGGTCGATGTCAGCCATTCCACAGTCAACTACAAGGATGGCCTGGCGCTTACCGGCGCAGCGCCGGTGGTGCGTCAATGGCCTATGGTGCCCGGTATCGATTTCGCGGGCACGGTTCTCAAGTCGTCTTCACCCGAGTTTAAGAAGGGCGACCAGGTTGTATTGAACGGCTGGGGCGTCGGCGAGACTCATTGGGGCGGCTATGCCGAACGGGCGCAGGTTAAAAGCGACTGGCTGATCAAGCTGCCGCAGGCCTTTACCCCCGCCCAGGCCATGGCCATCGGAACGGCTGGCTATACGGCAATGCTCTGCGTTATGGCGCTGGAAGATCACGGTGTTATACCGGACAAAGGTCCGGTGCTTGTCACAGGCGCCGCCGGCGGTGTGGGTTCTGTTGCCGTCGCCTTGCTCGCCAAGCTCGGCTACGAAGTACATGCAGTGACAGGCCGGGTATCAGAAACCTCCTATCTACAATCCCTTGGCGCGAAAGAAATTCTGCCGCGCGAGGATTTTGCGGGCGACCCGCGTCCTTTGGG
>SBHG01000126.1 GCA_006226305.1 Alphaproteobacteria bacterium
GACCGCGACGAACAACTCATTCGCCGCGGCCGCTATGTCGAGTTCAATCTCCTCTATGACCGCGGAACACAATTCGGTCTTAAAACCGGAGGAAACGTGGACTCGATCTTGTCCTCTATGCCACCTGAGGTGAAGTGGCCCTGAGACTTCCAGCCCCCTACCAAGGCAGGGGTCCAGATTTCTAAATCATGCCTCATCATGCTTCGAGACGATCCCTTCAGGCTCTCCTCAGCATGAGGTCATGCTATTTGGCCACGGGGTTCCCGCCTGCGCGGGAACCCCCTTTTCTTTAACTCGCCTGCCTCAGCCCACTTTCCTTCAAATAGGCCAGCATGGTATCCGCGTCCGACACCTCGAACGGATCCGTGTCGATGTTGTCGCCCAAACCTTCTTCTGCAAAGAGCTGAACGATTTCACCGTCGACAATATGGGCGGAGTAGCGCCAGGAGCGCATGCCAAATCCGAGGTTTTCCTTCTCGACCAGCATGCCCATCTTGCGGGCGAACTCGCCATTGCCGTCTGGCAGCAATTTCACATTCTCCGCACACTGATGACGCCCCCATTGAAACATGACGAAGGCATCGTTTACCGACAGGCAGATCACGTCATCGACGCCCAATGCTTTGAACTCGCTGTAGAGTTCCTCGTAGCGTGGGAGATGGGTTGACGAACAGGTTGGTGTAAAGGCGCCTGGCAGAGCAAAGAGCACAATATTTTTGCCCTTAAAGACATCATCCGACGACACCTGTTTCCATTCAAACGGATTGGGACCTTCGAGGTTTTCGTTGCGCACGCGCGTGTAAAAGGTTGCTGGTGGAACATGAGTGGGAGACATGAGGTTAAATCCTTTCAATTAAGCAATTTTTCGAGTTGAGTTTTCAAGCAATGAGCGCAGCATCCAGGCGGTCTTTTCATGCACCTGTAGACGCTGGGTAATCAGGTCGGCGGTCACTTCATCCTTGCCGGCTTCAGCAAGGGGAAGGATGGCGCGCCCGACGCGGGCAACCGCCTCCTGATCGGCAGCAAGTTGAGCCACCATTTCTTCAGCCACCGGGGCGCCGTCCGCCTCGTCGATGGACTTAAGCCTGGCAAAGGCCGCGCCTGATCCTGGCGCCTCAAACCCAAGCGAGCGAATGCGCTCGGCGATCTCATCGACCGCCGTTGAGAGCTCGGTATATTGCGCCTCGAACATGGTGTGCAGGGTCGTAAACATCGGACCCGTCACATTCCAATGAAACCCGTGGGTTTTGATGTAAAGCACATAGGTATCCGCCAAAAGATGCGACAATCCTTCGGCGATTTTCTGGCGATCCTGCGCCGGAATACCGATATCGATTTTTTGTTCCATGATCTTGTGTTCCTTGTTGTGTCTGTTGGACATGGCTGGAATATGGGACAGAGATATTCATTTGTGAAATGAGTGTTTTTTGCTACACTAATCGATATTTTCGATTAATGAGTAATGCCGCTCGCCGCCCCATCCAGAGGCTCAAAAAAACATGCGCCTGCCGACCCTCACCCAGCTCCGCCATTTGGTGATCCTTGCCGAAACCCATCATTTTGGCCGCGCGGCGGAAGCCGCTTTTGTCACCCAGTCGACCATGAGCGCTTCGATAAAGGAGCTCGAGCTCACCCTCGGCCAGACCTTGATTGAGCGCACCAAGCGGCAGGTTCAGATCACCCCACTCGGCGCCGAGGTTGTTGCCCGCGCCAAGGACATTCTCAATGAAACCGAGGATCTGGTGGCCCTGGTGAGCGCCGCCCAAGGGGTCCTCACCGGCACCTTGCGGCTCGGTATTATCCCTACCATCGGCCCTTTCCTGTTGCCGCGCATATGGCCCACCCTGCACCGGGACTACCCCGGTCTCAAATTGGAACTTCAGGAAGACAAAACCGCCCGACTTCTCGTCGACCTGTCAGAGGGCAAGCTCGATGCCGCACTCATTGCCTTTCCTTACGAAGTCGATTTGTTCAAGCAGCTGGTCTTTGCCGACGACCCGTTCCTTGTGGTGCTGCCCAAAAAACACCCCCTCTGCGAAAAGGAGCGACTAACCGCGCGAGACTTGAAAAAGGAAAATCTGCTCTTTCTGGACCATGGGAACTGTTTGCGCGACCACATCCTGAGCGCCAGCGGTTTTCACGAGGGCAGCCTATCGCAAACCATGAAGGCAACCAGCCTATTGACTCTGGTGCAGATGGTCGACGCCGGTTTTGGCCTCACCCTGTTGCCCAAAATGGCGGTGGATGCGGGCCTCTTGCGCGGCACGGGTCTGCAGGTCCGCCCCCTCGAAGCGGCAAAATCGAGCCGCCGTATCGGCCTTGTCTTTCGCCGCACAAACCCCCGCACCGAGGATTTTGGGGCACTGGCAGAGCTCCTGCGCGACGAGCTCGGCACCCCCCTGCCGCCGTCGCGAAAATCTGAAAAGTCATAAATCGCGTGTAAGTTCATTGACTCTCCTATTACGAGTGCTAGGCTGGCGTTTCGGCATTTTTGAGCGCGCGTAGCGTTTGCGCTCCTTGGCAAAAAGGAGAACCCAATGCCCAACTCAGACCCCCGCCCTTACAAGATTCTTTCCCTCGACGGTGGCGGCACCTGGGCCCTGATCCAGGTGCGCACTTTGCAGAAGCTTTTTGGCCCGAAGGCTACAGGCCACGAAGTGCTCGAGAATTTTTCACTCGTTACTGCCAATTCCGGTGGCTCAATTGTCGCCGCCGGCTTGTTTATGAACCTGACGCTTGCCGATATTCGGAGGCTTTTTGAGGACAGGAAAAACCGCGAAGCAATCTTCAAAAAACTCTGGCTCAAGGAAACTTTAGGTCTGGGCGGCGTGGTGCTACCGCAATACGATGCCAGCCGCAAAGACGACGGGCTCCTAGCCGCTTTAAAAGGGGCAAATAGCGCTACCAAGCTGCCCTTGAAGTATTTCAATCAATTGACCATGCATGAAGCCTGGGAAGCGGCATCCAAATCCAACAAGAAACTCCCGCACTTTCTGATTGTTGGTTACGACTATGAGCGCGATCGCGCCCGTTACTTCCGCTCAAACAGGGACAGTTTGGCCGGTACCGGCGGAACACCTGGAAAGCGCGCCACCAACCCCTCTTTCCTGCACGCAGTGCACGCCTCGTCCAATGCGCCTGTTATGTTTTTTGACGACCCGGCAAAAATTATCACGCGGCACGAAACCCCGGATGTGGCTGGGGAAGAACAGCATCTGCGTATGTGGGACGGCGCCATAACCGGCTATAACAACCCCATTGTTGCCGGTGTCATCGAGGCCCTGGCCAACCAGGCCGCGCCAGAGAAAATCGCAATCCTCAGCTTGGGAACCGCGACAAAACAAAGACCCATTCGAGAAGATTTTCCGAAGAAAAAGAGTTTTACAAAGGCCGAAAAGCAATTGTTGGCGCCCACGCCCGACGATCCGGATCCCCACTGGAAAGACATGCGCAAAATGGCAACTTCAATCCTGGCCGACCCACCAGACATCGCCAGTTATACCGCTCACGTCATGCTGCATGGATCTGTCCCCGGCGACAACAAAACAAAAATCTGGCCGGTCGTACGGCTCAACCCCATGATTGCGCCCATCGTCAAGGGCCAGGACGCAGCCATTAAGCTCTCCGCCCCGCCTGGTCTCGGCAATCCAACCTCTACCGATCCGCAAAAGAATCTCAAGGCCTTTGAGCGCCTCATCAAAATTGGAATGGATGCGACCGAGCCTCATGATGTGACAAGGATCAATCGTCTCACCGATGCCTGGCATAACAACACCGTGCGCAATCAGCCGGTGATCGCCAATGGCCCCGGCGGCCGCCTCGCACACATCGGCGCCACAACCTTTTCTCAAGGCCACGACCAGGCCTTCAAGCTTGGCCTTTGCACGATCAAGCCATAACGAGGGTGACAGAAGATGAGTAAAGAGGAAAAGCCTAACCTTTCCCATAAGGGGAAAGTCGTCGAAGCAGATATTTCAATGGCAGCAAAGCCTGGAATGAATATAAACGAGGAGGTTGTTGCAGTACTCTCTAGCGACAACCCACCTGAGAGCGACAAAAGCACTCGAGATTCCGCGATCAACATCATGACTACTCCTCCCGTTGTGGAAAACAGCTCTGATGGGGCTGATCAGTCCAATTCAAGACAAACATCCTTTTGGATTCTTCAAGCAAGACCCGATCAATTTGACCTGCGCACTAAAATCATAAACGGTGAGTCTACGCCCTGGCACGTAAGTAGGTATCAAAACCAAGTACGCAAAGGAGATTTGGCCCTATTCTGGTTAGCAGGACACGACCGGGGAATATATGGTTGGGGCACGATCACTTCTAACCCAATACCAACTGGAGGCAAAAATGGAGAATTTGAATTTCAAGTTCAGTACAATGCCAAATTTCTCTTTCCAATTCCTTTAGAACTAGTACAGAGGGTTTTAACTCCAGAACACCGCCTCTTCACTGTGAAAACTGGATCAATTTTCGACATTTCATCAGCTGAATTCCTCGATCTTTCAAACCTCATCCATCTATTTGGAAATCAGTCACCCGAAACTAAATATGGAAACTTAGCCGGGGCAATTGGGGATCAAATTTACCACGCCAATTCCTGGCTTAATGAGGTTGACACCCTCCGCTGGGAAAACAAGGCGTACCTGGCCGGCACGAATACGAACTTTTCATACCGGGCACCACTTTCAGTTCCAGACACCTACCAGACCAGTATTCCTCAAGGTGTCACATTATTTTCGGTCTTTGAAAAAGGGCTCTTGTTTTCAGGCATTGCCTATCAATTATCAATGTTTGAATTGCCGGAAATCGCAGAAAAATGGTTAGACGGAATTGCTAAACTAGATGTGAAAATCGAAAAACGAACCCAACATTCCTCTGGCGACACCATTCTTTTTTATGAGGGAACACCTTTCCTACCGTTTGAAATTTTTGCTGGCTCTCTAAAACATTTCATCGATCTGATTAACAACGTTCTAGAGTCTTTGGACAATTCACATAGACACATTTCAAATGTCTTTTCCGAATGGATTGAATACCCGGAATCCATTAATCCAAATCGATTTTCGACTCTCGGTGATGACCCGGCCCCTGACTACTGGAAAAACATCGACCCCCAAACAGCTCAGTTGTTGCAGCTCATGTCGCACGCTGTTTCCGATAAACCAACTACCAAGGATACTCTCGGATATAACATATATGCTGATGCTGCAGCTTATTTTCTCCGGGATAAAAGATCCGAAGCTCCTCTTGCCATGAGCATTCAAGCACCTTGGGGTGGTGGAAAAACGTCCTTGATGGAGATGATCCGCGAACGATTGGACCAAAATAGAAATTCCGATGACAAAAACCAAGTTTACTTTACCGGGCCCCACCTGACCTTGATGCAGATGCTTAAGTTTTTAAGACAAAATAGCAGAAAAAATTCTCAGCCGCCCTCTAAACTCGAAGACAATGGGGCAATTAGCTGGCGTAAGCGAATATTTAGAACAACACTCAACAGATCCAAAATCGTCGACACGGAATCAATCGCAACACCCGTCACTGCTGAAAATTTCCCTGAACAATGGATTACCATTTGGTTTAACCCTTGGCTCTACGAAAACAGCGAACAAGTCTGGGCTGGCCTCGCCGACGCAATTGTTAGAGAGTGCGCGGAGCGCCGAGGTCCGATCGAACGTGAATCTTTCTACCTAGAGCTTGCAATAAAGAGAACCAATCCAACAAACCTTAGGCACAAATTATATCGAGATTTCATACCCGCTACCCTGATTTGGTTTTCAGGGGCGAGCGTTGTTATGTTTGGGCTTTTGTGTAATTTTTGCACATCTCTTGAACTTCTCCCTTCAACTATAATCGCTGCGATCGTTGGAGCTGTTCCAGGAGGCATAGTTGCCCACAAAAGATTAAACAGAGATGCTATTGAATCATACGCGTCTCTGCTTTCCCTCCCAAATTACGAAAATAGTAAAGGGTTCAGGGCAAAAGCGGAATCTGACATCAGACACACTTTTGAAATAGTACAAAGCCGTGGCAAATCTCGGATTGCCATATTTATTGACGACTTAGATCGGTGCTCCCCGAAAAAAGTCGCGGAAGTTTTCGAAACGCTCAATAATTTTATTTCAAATAAGAGTCTCGGTTGTTACGTCATCCTCGGGATGGATGGCAACATGGTTTCTGCCGCAATAAAAAAATATTTCGAAGATTGCTATGGAGATTTACCGAGCCTGGGTCGCAGCGAGTCTATTGGATGGAATTTTTTAGACAAATTCATACAGATACCTTTTTCGATCCCTAAACCCTCTCAGGGGATGATTGATCGCTTAACGAGCAGCCTCTCAAGATCCGACATTGAATCGCAGGATGACGCTCCAAAAACCATTGATCACAAGCAGGGGACAGCTGCATCCGACTCAAAATCAACTTCTGACAACAATGAAATAAGTTTCATAGATCCAAGCAAGGTCTCCTCTCTGGAACATCAGAAAGTCTTAAAACGACATTCGGCCGATCTTGAGGACGAGAAGTTGCTTCTGAGCATCAAAACCCTAGACAATTGGGACTTCGATTATAACCCTAGAACAATCAAACGATGCCTGAATTATGCACGTTATCAGTACTCGATCTACCTACTTCTAAAACAGTATGTTTTGGATATACCAACCGAAAAAGCCCTATTGAATTGGATCTATTTTTCATTCAGGTGGCCTGATGCGGCGCGATGGGTTGTCGGAGACGACAGGCCATTAAATAATGAACCCACGTCGAACGGTGAGCCTATCTCCAAGATCCGTTTGAGAGAATTAGCTAATTATCACTCCAATAGACCGACCAAGATCGTGAATTCCGAATCGCAAGGGATCCGCTGGTTAAACGATTCAGATTTGAGAAATTACTGCTCCAATAGCGAAAAATTTGGAAGTGTCATTGATGGGGCGGGCCACGGTCTCTGGTAACCCCTCAAAGCCCTAGGATCTGCTTGGCGATGATGTTCTTTTGAATTTCGGTCGTGCCGCCGGCGATGGAATAGCCGCGGTGGTGGAGCATGTTATAGGCAATGGCATGGGCATAGTCGGGGCCGACCCCTTGCGCGTTCGAGCCCGGCTCCCAGGCCGCGCGATTGTCCGGCGCCGCGTAATAGGCGATCGCTTCAGTGAGCGCCGTGTCCATGGCTTGCACCAGCGGCGAGCCGAGCGCCTTCATGGCCGAGGGCCGCGCGCCCACATCGCCGCCGCTTGCCTCCGCTTCCGCTAAAAGCCTCAGCCCCATCATGTCGAGCGCCTGGATGCGCAGATCAAGCTCGCTGATCATCTTCGCAAAATCAGGCTCGTCAATGAGCCGATGCCCGTCCGCGCGCTCCACCCGCGCCACCGCTTTCAGGTGCTGCAGAAGCTGTGTGCTCATGGAAACCCGCGACACAAAGATGCGCTCATCCCCCAAGAGCGCCTTGGCAACGGTCCAGCCTTCGTTTTCTTCGCCGAGGCGATTTTCCACCGGCACCCGCACGTCTTCAAACAAGACCGAATTCCAAAGCCGCTGACCGTTCATGCCCAGGATCGGCTCCACCCGCACCCCGGGCGAGCGCATGTCGATCATCAAAAAGGTTATGCCCTTTTGGCGTTGCACGCTCGGGTCCGTGCGCGTTAGACAAAAGATCCAGTCCGCGTCTTCCGCCGCCGTGGTCCAGGTCTTGGCGCCATTGACGATATAGCTGTCCCCGTCGCGTTCGGCCTTCATGGCAACGGCGGCGAGGTCCGACCCGGCGCCATTTTCTGAATAGCCCTGCGCCCACCAGATCTCGCCGCGCCGGGTCTGCGGTAAAAAGCGCTCCTTCTGCGCCTTTGTGCCAAAGCGCAAAAGCGCCGGACCAATCATGGCAATGTTTTGCGGCAGGATCGGCGGGCAATTGCCCAGTCGGCACTCCATGTCAAAGATATGCCGCTGCGTGAGCGAAAGACCTCGCCCGCCATGGGTCTCTGGCCAGGCCGGCGCGGCAAAGCGGTGATCGTCAAGCGTCGCCCACCAGGGCACAAGCGCTTCCTTGGAAATCGGCACGCCAAGGCGCATGGCCTCTTTCAGCTCGGCCGGATAATGCGCCGCGAGAAAGGTCCGCACCTCATCGCGAAATTCAAGATCACTCGGTGACAGCTGGAGTTCCATATCGCGCCCGCCCTCCCCGGTGAGCTTGGGTCAAAAAACCTTCGCCTGAACCACGGCCTTCAGCCGTTCGGCGATTGAAAATTCATCCTCGATGAAGTCTGCCTCGACCCACCAATCCTCGACCTCGGCGAGCACTTCGCCCACCAGAGGTCCCTTGGGCACACCGGCCTTCATCACGTCCGCGCCCGACAGCGGCATCTGCGGCCGCTGCCAGCTTTCCGCCATGGCAAGAAGCGCGCGCCATTGAACGCCGTTCGATGCTTTCGGGTCCGCCGCCCAGTGCAACATGATCCGGTCCATCAGCGCCTGTTTGCCAAGCCGATAGGCCGCCCGCCGCACCTCCCGGATCGACAGATAGCTGACGATCTTGAACTCATCGCCGACAAGGCTCAAAAGCCGCGCCTTCTGCGCATTGGAAAGCCGCAATCGATCAGCCATCAAAGCCATATCCGCAGCGGCGCCTTGCACCAAAGCCCCCAAACGTAACACGGGATCGGCTTCAAAAAAGGTCATGCGATCAATTGCCGCAAGCCGGTCGAGAGACTCAAAGTGCTGCGCCTCCGGCAAAACTTCCTGCAAGATATGCGTGGCCGTCATCGCCCTCAGGGTCGGTAAGGGGTCAGCGGCACCAAGCAACTTGAAGAGCTCTCCTTGCACCCGCTCCGCCGACAGCGCCTTGAGATTGTCTTTCGCCTCCGCGCAGGCTTGAAGGCCTGCCGGGTCCAGCTCGCCGCGCCCATAAAGCGCATGAAAGCGGAAAAACCGGAGGACCCTCAGATAATCTTCGGCAATCCGCGCATGAGCGTCGCCGATAAAGCGCACCCGCCGCGCTTTCAAGTCTTCTAGCCCGCCCAGCGGATCCTGCAAAGTGCCGTCCGGGTCTGCATAAAGCGCGTTCATGGTAAAGTCGCGCCGCGCGGCATCCTCCGCCCAGTCATCTGTAAAGGCGACCGTTGCCCGGCGCCCATCGGTACTGATGTCGCGGCGCAGGGTCGTGATCTCAAAGGGTTCATGCCGAACAATCCCCGTGATCGTGCCATGGTCGATGCCCGTCGGCACCGCTTTGAGCCCCGCCGCTTGCAAGCGCTCGGTCACTTCTTCCGGCGTCAGCACGGTTGCAATATCAATCTCGTCGAAGGGCAACTCAAAGAGGCTGTTGCGCACACAGCCGCCGACAAACCGGGCAACAACCTCCCCCTCCCGGGCACCCGCGCGCAGGGCTTCCATGATCGCCAGCGTATCCGGCGCGCGCACCCAGGGCTCTTGTGCCAGGCTTGTCTTCATTTTGCATCCTCTGGCGTCTCGCCAATCGACCCGGGCGTCACCTGACCGTCTTCGAGCGCCGCCGGCGTATAGGGCCCCTTGCCCGAGTGACTACCAATCATACCCCAGGCGAGCATCCCGAGGATCGCCAGCGACAACCCGGCAATCATCAGCCAGGTCAGCGGCGCTTCGCTCCACTCCAGGCCTTTCTCCGCCTTTTTTCGGATCACATATTTCAGATAGAAGCGATAGACGACAAAGGGCGTCGCCAGCAAAAGAAGCTCAAGTAAAAGGAACCGCATCTTGGCGCCGCCTATCCGTAAAGCCGGTTATAGAGATTAACCAGCATGCCCGCCGTCGCGCCCCAGATATAAAACTCCCCATAGGGCATTTCATAATAGATGCGCTGACGGCCCTGCCACACAGCACTTTTGCGCTTGTGGTTGCCGGGGTCCATCAAAAACTCAAACGGCACTTCAAAGGTTGCCGCCACCTCATTGGGATCGACCGTGAGATCAAACCCGGTTTCGACCAGCCCCACCACCGGCAGGATCGAAAAATTCGTGCCGGTCTGGTAGCGATCGAGCGTGCCCCAAACCGAAACAAAGGAGCGGTCGAGACCGATCTCTTCTTCGGTCTCCCGAAGCGCGGTTTCGATCGGGTTGGCGTCTTGCGGCTCCACACTGCCGCCGGGAAAACTCACCTGTCCCGCATGAGACGGCAAATGATCTGCCCGCCGGGTGAGGAGCACCGAAAGGCCGCCTGGGTGATCAACCAGCGGCACCAACACCGCTGCATCCCGCGCCGGGCTTTTGTGCGGCGACACCCCGCGCCAGGCCGGATCAATGGCATGGTCACCTTCCAGATGCACCGCGCCTTCCGGCATCGGCGCCAACAGGCGCTCGCGAATATGGGCTTTGAGGACTTCTGTCATTTTCTAAAGCTCTTTGACCGGCGCGAAGGCAAAAAAGGTGCCCGCGCTCCACACACCAAACTGCAAAATACCGTCCACGTCTTCTTCCACCGCCAGATCCACCAGCTTGTAATAGACCGCCCGGTTGATCAGCGCGTCCAGCCGCGCCCGCACATGCACATAGGGTGCCGGCTCTCTCGTTTCAGGGTCAAAGGTCATGCGCAGGGGATGCTCGGGGCCCGCAACCGTCTCATCCCCCACATTTGTGGTAAAGACAATCACCTGCGCTTCGCCCTCGCCGTGCACATCCATGTCCACGACCACGAAAGGCGCATCGTCGACCTGAATGCCGATCTTTTCCACCGGCGTTACCAAATAATATTTATCGTCCTCGTCATGGCGCAAAACCGTCGAGAACAGGCGCACCAACCGCTCCCGCTTGATTGGCGAGCCCATATAAAACCAGGTTCCGTCACGCGCGATTCGCATATCCAGATCGCCGCAGAACTCCGGATTCCACAAATGGACGGGCGGCAACCCCTTGCCGTCCTTTCCCTGGGCCTCGGAAAGCCCACGCAAAACCTCGTTTAAATCGGTCCGATCTGTAATTTTCACGCTCATAACTGCCAATATAGGAGATTCCTCGGAAAGTTTCCGGCAAATGCCCCACTTTTCTGTACAAAAAGTCACGAAAGGCCACAATTTGCGGGCTATATTCAAGTTGGATTTGCCACATCTTCTAAAAGAAAGAGAACATTCCCATGAGTGAGCCCGCCGCGGCCTTGATGCAGGAAGTCGAAACCGTCTCGGAAAAATTGAAAGCGACCCGGGCGGCCATCAACGAGCGGGTCTTTGGACAGTCCGAGATTATCGACCAGACCCTGATTACCGTCCTGGCGGGCGGCCACGGCCTATTGGTAGGGGTTCCGGGACTTGCCAAAACCCGGCTGGTGGAAACCATGGGCACGGTGCTGGGCCTTGAAGAAAGCCGGGTACAGTTCACCCCAGACCTCATGCCGGCCGACATCATTGGCTCGGAGGTTTTGGAAGAAGACGAAAACGGACGCCGCTCCTTCCGCTTTATCAAGGGTCCCATTTTTTGCCAGCTCTTGATGGCCGATGAGATTAACCGCGCCAGCCCACGCACCCAATCAGCCCTCTTGCAAGCGATGCAGGAAAAACATGTGACCGTCACCGGCCAGCGCCACGATCTGCCAGCGCCCTTCCATGTCCTCGCCACGCAAAACCCTTTGGAGCAGGAAGGAACTTATCCCCTGCCAGAGGCGCAGCTCGATCGGTTTCTCATGCAAATCAATGT